>JASMLG010000015.1 GCA_030748805.1 Phycisphaerales bacterium
GGTTCAATTCGTATCCACACCCCCGAAATTCAATCCAAGGTTTTTGGTTTGCTTGGCTTGTCACAAGAAGAAGCGGAAGATAAATTCGGTTTCTTGCTTAACGCGCTCAAGTTTGGTGCACCACCTCACGGTGGCGTAGCGTTTGGACTTGACCGGCTTGTCATGATGATGATTGGTACTGACAATATCCGAGATGTTATTGCATTTCCAAAGACACAAACTGGCGCTGATCTCATGTGCGAAGCACCTGGAGCTGCTGATCCAAATCAACTCGATGAACTTGGCATAATTATGCGTGAAGCAGTTGACGCCACAGAGCAAGTGTAAGGAACGAAAATAATTCCTTAGAATAATCTGCCTGTTTACTCCTGTGATTATCAAACATTTGCAGGCATTTCTTCTCGTCAATCGGAAGATCCACAAATGGGTTCGGTGAATTAAGGGTATCTCCTGCAAGTTGCCCAAGAGAACTTTGAGAACTACGTAACCACGAATCTATCGGGAGCAAAAGTGGTTTAATGCGTTCACTCTCTGTTGAAATAGACAAATCCACTTCAACGTAACCTGCGATTGCACCAAGTTCTATTCTTTTTGCAACATTTCGTTTTATTCGCAACAGTTTTTCTTCTTGAGTTGTAGGGATAATCCGATTGAGAATTCCTATTGCTTGAGGATTGACTAAACCATCATAAACAGAGCAATCAATTTCTTTTGCATAACGATATTGTTGTATGGTCGAAAGTAAACCATAATCAGAAAACGGTGTACCTAAAATGCGGACAAGAGTTTGCACATCTTCAGCAGGAGTTGGAGAAATATTACAATCCAATTCACTTGTTCTTGGTTCTGGATGATGTGAATTACTCTGAATTGGCATGGAGTAGATTGGTGAAAGTAGTTCTCCTCCCTCAGTTATAAACCCATGACGCAAATAATCCTGAATTCCTTGGGAAGTGATTCCCTTTGACAATTCAAGTTCATTAACTATTTTGAGAAGAGGTAAGGGATTTGTACAGAACAACAACCCATCTCCTACCTCAGCTAAATCAAACCAATAAAGTGATTTCTGGCCTGTTCCAATTCTCCCAAGTTCCAATTCCAACGTTTCCTCTTTCCAAACAGCAAACGCTCCATCAACATCGATGTTCCCATCTACAACCATGGGATCTTTTGCATCTGAATCAGATTTGGTTTTACTTGAACCCGATAGAAGGAGAATATTGAGGTTTCCATTATTTATTGGGATAGAATCCTCAAATCTGAATGTCATTCCGCGTCCAAGCAATATTGATTCCTCAAGGATTTTGCTCCACTTTTCAGGAACTGGGCCACCATCACGCCTCAAGATGCCTGCAATACCGCTCATATCGGATAGGGTACTACGCATGACACATCGAAGCACGAACATTTTGACGTTTCTTATCCTCATTGGACTCGTTGCAGGAGCCCTAGTTGGTGAATATGGATTGCACGCAGTTGGCGCTGTTGTCGATGGCGACCACTGGCTCAAAGCAGCCGGAGACCTTGTCCTTATTCGCCCGCTAAAACTACTCATCATTCCACTTATTTTCTTCAGTGTTATTTCAGGCATCACCCGAATTGGTGATCCTTCAAAACTTGGTATCGTCGGTGGTGCAACACTTATCTATTACCTCGCCACGATGTTCATGGCTGTAACGCTTGGTACTGTTCTTGTAACTTGGATTACACCTGGTGTACTTGCTCCAGAAGTACAGGAGTCGCTACGCGATACTGCTGGTAATTTTGCTGCAGGAGAGGCGGCCACGCGATCTCTTGGTTCGGCTTGGATGAATATTTTGTACCAACTTATTCCGGTAAATATCTTTGAAGATATGGTAAAGGTGAGACCTCTTGGGGTCATCGTTTTTGCAATTGCCTTTGGGCTAGCGCTTGCTGCAGGCGGTGATAAAACTAGGTCTGCAAGAGAGATATGTAACGCTTGTTTTGAGGGCTTGATGATTTTAGTTCGTTGGGTGATTTGGTTAACACCTATTGGCGTGTTTTTCCTCGTTGCTTGGACAGTTGGAAAAATAGGATTCGATTCGATTAAGGGTCCACTTGGCTTATACATGACAACAGTATTGGTTGGTCTTGCTATTCACGGGTTCATTGTGTTGCCACTGGTACTTTGGATTTGCACTGGCATGAAACATCAACCATACCGATTTATGTGGCGGATGAAGCGTGCGCTTATGACTGCTGTAGGTACTGATTCTAGTTCTGCAACGTTGCCCGTCACAATCGATACCGCTGAGGGCGAGGGAGAATGTTCAAAGCGTGCTGCAAACTTTGTTTTGCCTCTTGGTGCAACGATTAATATGGACGGGACTGCGTTGTACGAAGCCGTTGCAGTCGTATTTTTGTTCCAACTCTTTGGCATTCAGTTGGAATTTGGGCAATTGCTAGTTGTTGTTATAACCGCAACCCTTGCTGCAATTGGAGCAGCAGGAATCCCATCAGCGGGCTTGGTAACTATGGTCATTGTCATTTCAGCAGTCAATATGAACTTGACTGGTTCAGCAAACGGTCCGCTTCCCGTTGCCGCTATTGGAATCATCATCGGTGTTGACCGGATTCTTGACATGTGCAGGACTGCTGTTAATGTTTGGGGCGATGCCGTTGGCGCAAAGATTATTACGCGGCTTGCACCTGATGACTAATGTCAAAAACTGTCTTGCGTGTTAACTTAGCATTAATTATCCCGCGGGTAGAATGCATTATTTATCCCGCGGGTAATAAAATGCAACTGCAGTCACCGATTTATTTTAGTTTGAATGCATTTTTTTACCCGCGGGATAATTAATGCACGCGGGATAAATAATGTTCTGCATCAATCGCTGCTTGGCACCCCATTCCAGCAGCACTGATTGCTTGTCGGTAATGAGGGTCTGCGACATCTCCAGCAGCAAAAACGCCTTCGATATTGGTTTTGCTGCTTCTTGTGTGCAACTTGATATACTTTTTATCATCAAGTTCGACACCCGAACCATCAAGAAAACTTGTTGATGGTGTATGGCCTATCGCAACAAAGAGACCTCGTAGGTCAAGCGTTGACTCTTCGCTTGTAACTGTATCTTTTAGCAAGACACCAGTAATGACATCTTCGCCAAGGACATCTAAGACCACTTTATTCCATAGCGGTTCAGCGTTCGGGGAATCGAATATTCGCTTCTGCATTGCTTTAGATGCTCTAAATTCGTCACGCCTATGAATAATGTAAACCTTCGATGCAAACTTAGTTAAGTAACTTGCTTCTTCCAATGCACTATCGCCACCGCCAACAACTGCTAGTGGCTGGTCGCGGAATACTGGCAATGCACCGTCACAGACGGCACATGCACTAACTCCTCCACCGGTTCGAGCAAGCCGCATCTCATTTTCAAGTCCTAGCCAATTAGCAGTTGCACCTGTTGCAATGATGACCGCATTTGCCAGTACTGTTTCACCCTTATTAGTTTCCAATTTAATTGGTTTCTCAGAAAAATCACAGGAAACTATATCTTCACCAAGCATGCGCGCCCCAAACCGTTCTGCTTGTTTTTGGAATGCTGCCATCATATCTGGACCAGTAATTCCGTCAGGAAATCCGGGGTAGTTTTCTACTTCTGTAGTCAACATCAACTGGCCACCAGGCAAGACAATTGATGGGGAGGTCTTGGGAACCCCAACAAAAACAAGTGGGTTCAAGTCAGCTCTTGCAGAGTAAATAGCGGATGTCCAACCAGCTGGACCACTACCAATGATTACCACATTTTCTGTTTCTGACATAAATCAGTCCAATAAACCAACTTCACGTTGTAGAGTTTTCAATGGTGGCCACAAGATAATGTCTGTTCTGGAATTAGTCCCCCTGTTGTCTTCATCATCTGAGGAAACACTATACAAAAGGCATTGACCTTGCTTCACAAAAACATTTCCAAGTAAAGTAGCAATTCTAGTTTCTTTATCAATTTTTCTGTATTGGAACGGACCAACTGCAGCATCGTACAAAGTCCAGTCCTCTTGATTCTGAAGAGGAAGAGATTTTAGTGGGTCTAAGTTATTTGAACGGTGTAGCAATTGCGCATACATCATTTTTATACTTGCGGGATATACACCATAATGATTCTTGTATCCACATAATGCTGCAGAAACGGCAGTGCCGTTAATTTGAACTGTAAGTAAATCCCTTTGTCTAAATAGTTCTTGAATGTCACGAATAACTAAGTTTACAGCAGCATATTTAACTGGATTCGACTTTTGCCACTCTGTGTCAACTGAAAGTTGAGGATGAAATGACCTCATTTTCCAACGCCTCCACCAATCGTCATAGATTAGATTCAACCGTCTTATAGAGTCATCTCTACCTCGGTGTATGGATGCAATGGAACTCCAATATTTTGCAGCCCCAAACCTAGTCAATAATTCTTGATCTGCTTGAATATCTGTCAGAATATCGCTGAATTTTGCAGGATCTGGCATACCGTTATTTGGATCAAATAAACTAGTAACAATAGCTTCCCCAACAACTCTGTCACCTTCAGGCACAAGTAATCTAGTTGAATCCGTCCGTAAATATGAAATCCCTTCCATAGCAATTGTTCTGTACTGAGTTGGTTTAATCGACTCCCTATACCTGTAGAACAAATCCCTGGTGTTTGACAACGCATCACCTAGCATTGGCATGAATGTAAGCTGTTCTTTTAAGAACTCTCTATCGCAAAACTTTCTAAGAACGATTAACTCTGACATCATTAAGCGAATTGCTCGATCTGAAGCCCCAATTTCAAAAAGCCGGTAACTTTCTGCAGTTGCCCACAAACATGCTAGTTTTACGGTCTCAATATATCCAAAATGTAATTCGTGTAATCTGCCATCAACTCCTATTTCAGCAACGATTCCATGTTCTCTATATGTGTCTGGAACATTCTCGCCTCCATAAGGAATTCCAATCAAAGCCCTGCTGGCAGATTCGATGAATGCCTTCTCCATCTGTTCATTTTGAGCAGCCCAGTCCGACACCTCAGACCAATTTGACATGTTCGGCCAAACAGTATTCATATTAAAACTGTCGCTTAGTTCTTGAGGCGGCTCTGTAATCTCGATACAAGCATCAAAAAATACTCGCCATGACTTAACATCTTCTGTTCCCTCAGTAGATGAGGAGTTATTCAACTTTTCCAGAACCTTCTCTCGGCTATCTGCTTTAGATACCGATGGAATCAGAAGCACAATCAAAACACAAATTACCAGTCGTTGAATCATAATTCTTTCCTATTAGTTATAGATTATGGTCTATTTGATTGTCGAGTGTACCAGATGAGAGGGGTCACTGGTCGACTGGCTCCCATGGCGATATCATGCCCAATCAAGAGATTATTAAGGAGCCATCTTATGACAATAGTTGGAGTACCAACCGAAGTAAAAAAAGACGAATACCGCGTAGGTCTTAGACCAGTTGGAGCGGAGATTCTTTCAAGTGACGGTCATACGGTTCTAATTCAATCTGGAGCTGGAATTGGTTCAGGATATGAAAACGATAAGTATGAAGCTGCTGGTGCTACTATCGTTGAATCAGCAGAAGATGTCTGGGGGTCGTCGGACATGATTGTAAAGGTGAAGGAGCCGCAACAACAAGAGGTTTTGTTGATTAGGGAAGGGCAAACTGTCTTTACTTATTTTCATTTTGCTGCAGACAAAGAACTAACTATCGGATGCCTTGAGCGTGGGTGCATTTCAGTTGCTTACGAAACCCTAACTGATGATTTAGGTCACCTTCCACTATTAACTCCCATGAGCGAAATAGCGGGAAAATTGTCTGTGCAAGAAGGGGCAAAATATCTTGAAAAACCTCAAGGGGGTAGTGGTGTTTTACTTGGTGGTGTTCCTGGGGTAGACATCGGAAAAGCTCTTGTATTAGGTGGCGGCGTTGTGGGTACTTGTGCAGCGCGTATTGCAGCTGGCATGGGCGCAGATGTTGTAATGATGGATATCAACATTGATCGTATGAGAGAACTAGATGAGTTCATGCCAAAAAATTGTAGAACCATTTATTCAGACCCTGAAGCGATTAGAGATCATCTCGCTTGGGCTGACTTAGTAATTGGTGCTGTCTTGATTCCAGGAGCAAAAGCACCACACTTAATTAAGAAAGAGGACTTAACTCACATGAAAACCGGTTCGGTAATTGTTGATGTTGCAATCGATCAGGGAGGTTGTGTAGAGACGGCAAGGGTAACCACACACTCTGATCCAATCTACACGATTGACGGTGTAGTTCATTACTGCGTTGGTAATATGCCAGGAGCTGTCTCAAGAACGTCAACTCAAGCTCTAACTAATGCCACAATGCCATGGGTTTCCAAACTTGCATCGACAACTCCAGAAAAACTAGCAAAATCAGATCGTCATTTTGCGAATGCAATTAATACAAACCGCGGAACATTAACAAATCAGCCAGTTGCTGAAGCACATGGACTACCTTTTGAACCGCTTGCAGTATAAATAATGCAAACTTACTTTGACAACGCTGCAACATCATATCCAAAGCCAGACGTCGTCTTAGAAGCAATTGTCAGTTATCAAAAAATGTGCGGAGCTAGTCCTGGTCGTGGAGCTTATAGTCAGGCAGTTGACTCGACTCATATATTGGATTCATGCCGAGAACTTCTTTGTAAACTTGTCAATGCTCCTTCTCAAAAGCACTGCATCTTCACACTTAATTGTACAGATGCGTTAAACCTTGCAATCAATGGAATCTCTTCTTATCACATAGATAAGGATAATCCAGTACATATTATCACTACAGCCATGGATCACAATTCAGTGCTGCGTCCACTTAGAGAACTTTCAACTAGAGGTGTTGACCACACAATAATTGAAGCCGATCCTGAAACTGGGATTGTGTCACCCTACTCAATTAGAGAAGCAATTCGCCCGAGTACTCGTTTGATTGCGGTAGCTCATGGATCTAATGTCACTGGAACTATTCAAGATATCAAAACAATCGGCAACTTTTGTGGTGACATTCCTTTTCTGGTTGATGCCGCTCAAACAATGGGACACGTTCATATTGATGTCCAAGATATGAACATTGACTTGCTGGCTTTTCCAGGGCACAAGGGTTTACTTGGTCCCCTTGGTACTGGAGGTCTTATTATGAACCCAAGTATGGAAAAAATTGTGGAACCACTGCGAACTGGAGGAACTGGAAGCGAAAGTGAGTTACCAGTTCAGCCTTCAGCACTTCCTGACAAGTACGAACCCGGCTCTCACAACATGGTCGGAATTGCTGGTCTTGCTGCGAGCACCAAATGGATTCTAAACACCGGAGTAGATTGTCTTCACGAAAAAGAAATGGAACTTTGCCAACAATTCATAGAGGAAATATCCACTATTGATGGAGTAAGTATTGTTGGTCCTCAAACAACAACCAATAGATGCGGTGTTTTTTCACTTGTATTTGATGAATGTCCACATGAAATTGCTAAAAAACTAGAAGAGGAAGCAGGTATTTGTTCTCGCAGTGGATTGCACTGTGCGCCTTATGCTCATAAAACAATGGGAACTGATACACTCCTAGGAACCTTGCGTATTTCGTTTGGACCATTCATTACTCCTGAGGATATAACAGTCCTCACAAGAGCAATAACTAATTGCACACAAAGGTCTCTCGTATGAAAACCCTTGTAACAAAACGTCTTGAAAGTGCTGCTGCAGTTGTAGACGCTTTACACAACGCCGTTGAAGATATTGAAGAAATAGCATCAACAATTATTGATTGCTTTAGCAGTGGCGGTACACTTATGGTTGCTGGAAACGGTGGTTCTTCTGCCCAAGCAATGCACATTTGTGAAGAACTGACAGGTAGATACAGAGAAACGAGACCAGCACTTCCTGCAATTTGTTTGTGCAGTGATGCTGCAGCAATGACATGTATTGCAAATGATTTTGGTTGGGAAGAAGTATTTAAAAGACAGGTAGAAGCTCATGCTTCATTCACTGCTGAAGATGATGAATCCATTTCATGCGATGACGTTCTATTAATTCTTACAACTTCTGGTGAAAGCCCTAATATCAATGCAGCAGTAAACATGGCTAATCAAATGGGCATGGTTACTATTGGCTTACTTGGAAGTGATGGTGGCAAGTCCGCAGATATTTGTAATCAATCGATTATTATTGAAGCGGACGATAGTGCTGCGATACAAGACGGTCACCAAATAATCATTCACGCAATCTGTGAAATAATAGACGCTTGGGTCGCAGAAGAAATGGCCGCAAGTGCGATCACATCCGACGAGTCGGCTAACACCGAAATGTAATTGAAGCACGACTGACTGCAACTGTCACAGCACCTGCTAGACATTCGACTTAACCCTCACCACCCCCGCCCCCCTCACCACCCCCGCCTGCACCACCATCTCTTGCTCCTACAAATTTATATGGTGGTGGCAAGTGTTTCCTCCAGTCATCATCTGAGGTAAATTCCTCCACAACTTCTCGTCCTTCATCCTCTGCTGTTTTCATCCAATCACCAGATCGCATAGCAGAAATTTTCTCTGGGCCATTCTGCCAGTTTTCCTCATTTCGCAAATAAACTGTTCTTGATGGAAAGGCAAATTCAATTTCAAGTTCACCAGCAAGTCGAATAATGTCAAGCATAAATCGATGGCGTTCTCGAAGTTCTGTCTGCCAGTCTGGTGCTGTCCAAAACACGTAAACAAGAACGTTCAAACTTGAACCCCCAAATTCGTTAAGCCAAACTTGGTAATAGTCCTTTCGAGTATAAGGATGTACGCGAAGCAACTCTCTGATTCCTTCGCAAAAGGATGCTATTTTTTCTGGCGGGGTCGCGTAACCAATTCCGACCATTTGCTTCCAACGACGGAATCGGCGTTTTGAATAGTTGTTGCACTTTGATGTTACTAGAATTGAGTTAGGAATCGTCATAACAGTATCATAAAAAGTACGAACTCTTGTCGATCGCATTCCAACTGACTCGACAGTACCTTCAACACCATCAACGATAATCCAGTCACCAATTTCAAAGGGCTTATCTAGAATAACGGTAATCGAACCAAAGAAATTTTCTAAAGTGTCTTTAATTGCAAAGCCGAATCCAATTGCCCCAACACCCAAGCCAGCAATAATTGGAGCTAATTGAATTTGCATACTATCTGCTAAGTAAACAACTCCAAACACTACAACTATCGCTTTAAGAGTTTTTCGAAGAAGTGGGACAAGAAGATCGTCCAACTTGTTTTTAGATTTTGACGCTTTCTGTTCTGCTACCCAAGCAATTAGATCTGTTCCTCTAAACCCAAACCAAATACACGCAAGAGTTATGTAAATATGTAACGCTGGTTTTACAAAAAGTAGTACATGTTCTGAAAAATCTAATATAGGTAATAGCAATAACCACACTGCACCACCAGCTGCTGCACCTGCTGGGCGTGGGACTGTTTTTAGTATCTTTCCAATTGACTTACCATTGTCTTCAGAATGTGTTAATGACCTTAAAACATGCCTAAGTGAAAAACGAACAGCCAAATCCACAATGAAACCAATTAAAATTGCAATCAAAATTGCGCCCCACCGCCAATACTCCATTCCAATGAACTCTTCTTTCAGCCAAGGTGCTAGGTATTGCTCTATCCAAGGAACATCTGGGATTTGTTTTGATTGAGATGTTAGGATTAATCCTGTAATTGTTGTTTGTAGCATGATGTTCATGCTACGTCAGAACAACGTTCATTGTGTAGTTAACGGGTTCCATATTACCTATATTCACAATGTAATCGAAGTTGATTGTATAACCCTTACAAACGGATCAACTTTTAAGTCACCGTTTACAGTTACTTCAGTCACATCCATAAACAAGCCGAAGATGTGGGAATAAGCCCTATTTAGGTCTTGAGAGCCCATATTAGATGAGATTACTAACTGCGACAACCATGGTACTTTTAGCAAGTTTGCTTACTGAAAAAGCAAGTGCTTCTGTAATCCAAATAAGTAACAGTAACGATTCGTTTTTACTTTATTCAAACTCTATGGATGATCTGTTCAACAGTTCGTCGCCATTTTTTACTACAGGTGATTTGGCATCAGTACATTCAACCCTAAACAATTGGGGAATTGATACTGACGGAAAAATAACTCTTTTGCCAGTTAATACCAGTTTTGGACTATCCTTTTTAACGCTTATTGATGAGGAACTTGGCTTTGGAGATAACGGAACTGATGGAATGCTTGGCCTTACAAGCACTGCTCCAAGTAACCTAGGTATGTTTATCAATGATTCTGATCAAGATGATTGGTCGCTTATCCAACCACCTTTTGGCTCACAAACAATGGGGTCAACATTCGTATGGGGAAGTATTGGAAGCGGTGATGGATTCGCTTGGACCAATCTCTCTCTAGGAGATGCCATTTCATATTCATTTGTTGATTTAGATGGAGATGGAGGTGCAATTGGAGCAGAATCTTTCCAATTTGTCGGTTGGACTGATAATGGATGGGATGTTGTTTCAACAAATGGATTCAAAACAGATGGCAGTAGCGTTTTCACAGGAATGGTGGTTCCTGCACCTGGCGCTGCGTTAGTCCTAACTGCATTTGTAGTTGGTAAGCGACGAAGACGCCGCTAGACCCCTCACCGCGTTAAAATCCCTTTATGACTGATTCAAATACACCTGCTCCAAAGCAGCCAGTCGTTATTGGTTGGATTGGGGCAATACTTGTTCGACTAATAATTCCTGCATGGATTATATTTGGAGCTCTCCAGAAAGTTCTCGGGGGAAGTCCTAAATCACTTCCTAGATCAATACTTGATGGTGGTGGAATCTTGGGATTCCAAGATTATCATTTACTTTTATCAATTTTGGTTTGCATCGAATTTCTCTTCGTAGGAATCATGCTTTTCATTCCAAAACTATCTCGACTAGCGGCGGCAACTATGCTTAGTGTATTTCTGGTTGTCCTGTGTGTAGAGATGTTTGTTTACGGGAACTTTGAGAGTTGTGGATGTTTTGGCGAAAAGTCGATGGCTCCTATAACCATGTATGCAATTGACTATGCTCTTCTAGCAGGAGTTGTAATTTTCAAACCCCGCGAAAGCAAGTGTCACATGAACAAAGGCAAGCGAGCACCCATCGCTGCAACTCTTTTCACATTACTAGCGTGGATATTTACTTTTAGCACAATCATGTACTCAAAAAATAATTCTTTCAACAGTGACAATCCCGACATGCCATCTTCGTGGTACCCACAGCATATCGGTGATTGGATTGGCAAGTCAATTGATGATGTTGATTTGTTTTCTTGGGTCAAGGAATGGCCTAGAGACATTCACTCAGGAAAACAGTATGTAATTTTTTATTCTTTAACTTGTGATCATTGCGAAGCCCTTCTGTATGCTTTCTTTGAATTTCCTTCAATTCCAACAACTCTTGTCGCTGTTCCAGAATCAACCGAGAGTTTTAACTATGAAGGTGCATTTGAAAACCCTTGTTTTGATTGTGACAAAACTGAACTATTCATAGGAACCGATTGGATTATTGGCACACCTCTTGTTGTTGCTATCGAAGATGGAATAATAAAATGCGCCATAGAAAACGAAGATTATGAGGTCCCCGCATGCCTAATATGGTAACTCCAACAGAAACATTAAAGCCAGTTTTAGATAATATCAACTCTAATATAGACAAATCTATTTGTCGACTGCAAGAGTTTTTGAAGATTCCAAGCATTAGCACTGATCCAGAATACAAGTCAGAAGTACGCAGATGTGCAGAACACATAACCAATGATTTAAAGTCGATTGGTCTAGAAGCAACTTCACATGACACGATTGGTCACCCGATGGTTGTTGCTACCGATGATAGTGCAGGTCCAAATTCTCCTAGGGTTTTGTATTATGGTCATTACGATGTGCAACCAGTAGAACCATTAGACGAATGGAATCACCCTCCATTTGAAGGTGCGGTAGTAGATGGTCCAAGAGGAAAGCGTTTTGTGGCTCGCGGTGCAGCAGATGACAAGGGGCAATTAATGACTTTTGTTGAAGCAATTCGCTCTTGGAAGCAAGTACATGATTCGCTTCCAGTTCGTGTTGTTATTTTGCTCGAAGGTGAAGAAGAGTGTGGAAGCGAGTCCCTTGTTCCATTTTTAAATGAACACAAAGATGACTTACAAGCAGACACATGTATTGTTTGCGATACTGGCATGTGGGATGAGGACACCCCTGCTATCACAAGCCGTCTAAGGGGACTTGTTTATATCGAAGCAACATTGCACGGGCCATCACATGATCTACACAGTGGTGGTTACGGTGGGTCAGTTGTAAACCCAGCAAATGCTCTTGCAAAAATACTAGGCAAGTTGCATGATAATGAAGGACGAATTCAAATTGACAACTTTTATGATGATGTCGCGGAAGTCAGTACTGAGCAAGTAGATCAATGGAATTCACTAGGAGATGCTGATTCCTTAATACTAGAAAGTTCTGGGTCAAAATCTATATTTGGCGAAAAGGGATACAGCACTCTCGAGAGATTGTGGTCTCGCCCAACTTGTGACATCAACGGGCTTGTTGCTGGCTACACTGGTGAAGGCGCCAAAACCGTCATCGGTGCAAAAGCTACTGCAAAAATCAGTTGTCGGCTTGTAGCAAACCAAAAACCAAAACAAATTGAAAAATCTCTTTTTGCTTTTTTAGAAGACCGTACTCCAGAAGGATGCCACTGGGAATTAAAAAGTTTTGGAACAGCACCGGCAATTTCTGTGCCAACAGAATCACCTTGGCTATCTGCAGCAAGCAAAGCTCTTACAAGCGTGTTCCCTAATCCAACCGTTCTTATTGGTACCGGTGGATCCATTCCTGTTGTCGGTGAGTTTCAAGAAATTCTTGGAGTAGATACCGTAATGGTTGGATTCTCATTAGATGACGACTTAATCCATGCACCAAATGAAAAGTTTGAGGTTTCTTGCTTCCACAGAGGAATCTTGTCGCAGGCAGCAATTCTTGAATCATTTTCAGATATTCATGTTTAATTTACCAATCCTGATAATTACAGCAGTACTAAGTGCAGCAGATGATTACACCATTGCTGTCAAAACTATCGGATTTGGAAACCAGTGGAGACCTGGAGATGTTACACCGATTCAGATTGATGTTGGCACAAGTATTAACGAAGCTCAGTCTGCTTGGATTCAGTGGGAAGTTCCCGACGCTGATGGCGACCATGTCTTCTGGGGTCGCCCTATTACCCTCGTTCCGAAAGGGAAAACAACCACTTGGCTCTACGCTCCTACTAACCCTTGGGATAATGATTCTACTATTTGGACCATTCGATTGAGATTATTTGAGGATGGTCAACCAACCGGTGAGTTAAGTTCTATTCGATTTTCTCCTCTGTCAACTGGAGCAATAGAGGTCAAAAAAAAAGAAGGCAGCATAGTAATTTTTGGGACTAGGCGGCTAGGTCTTAATGAATACCAACAAATCGACACCATAGAACCAAAACATGAAGCAACCAAAATTGTATCTGGACTAACAAAGGACAATCTCCCAAATGCTTGGCCATGCTTCAACTCTCTTGATGCTCTTGTGTGGGCAGACACTGTTCCCGAATTTGGTTACCAACAAGCAAAAGCGTTAATTCAATGGATAAACCGTGGAGGACATCTCATCGTAACTCTGCCTACCATCGGAGACCCTTGGCTACTTGGAACTAATAATGGTCCTCTTGCCCCCATCGTGGGTGAAATTAACACTTCGGTAGAAAATGTAGAACTATCTGATATTGAATCGTTGCTCGGCAGAAAGAAAGAAAGACCATCTTTTAATTTATCAATCAGAACATTTGGTAATATCAAAGATCAATGGCAAGCAGAAATAACTCCAATTTCATGGCTAGATGATGGTAGAGTTGTTGCAATTCAAAAAACTGTAGGTTTTGGAGCTATAACTGTTATTGGAATTGATCTGGCAAATGGTCGACTTGCCTCTCTTGGTCTACCTGAATCAGATGTGTTTTGGAACAGAGTGCTTGGCAGAAGATCAGATACGCCATCTCAAAATGCAATTAAAAAACTAAAAGAACACGAGCGTTACTCAAAAAATCATAACAATACAATTCTATCAATGGGGGAAATGGTTGCAAAAGAAATTGCAATGTCTTCAGAAGCTGGGGGCCGGCTTGGAGCAGTTGCAATTATCGTAGTTTCTTATTGGTTAATTAGTGGACCTGTTGCATTTATCATATTACGCAGAAAAAGAAAGCAACAGTGGTCATGGGTTGTTTTTGCATGTACTGCTTGTGTGTTTAGCATTGGCACTTGGATTGTTGCTGCAAACGCTAGCAATGTTCGAGAACCAATGCGACACCTTTCAATTGTGGACCACGTTTATGGTGGAAGCGAGCAACGAGCAACTGGCTGGTTCTCATTATTTCTACCTGGTTTTGGACGGTCTGAAGTTCAAATTCTTGGCGGAGAAAATAATCTTTTGCTTCCTTGGACTCCACCGAACTCATCAATGACACCGTCATTTGTTGATAAAAGAGAAATAGTGGTCAATTTAAATCATGTGCCTGACTTATTTAATCAACCATCTAGAGCAACTACCTCCAATTTTTCTTACAAATGGCTTGGATCTGTTGATCACGAATTTTACGATGCTCTCATACGAGTTCCCCCAAACAACATGCCTAAAGTAATCAAATCAACTGGTGGAGAATCCATTGGTCTTTCAGGAGAAGTGAAAAACCATTCATCTGTCCAACTTCAAGATGTCACTATCCTTTGGGTAACAGAAGATCAGATTGAGCCATCCTTATTAGAGACAAATGAAGAAGGAGATTTAATGCCGTGGGTCACCAAAAGTGGGATACCTATCAACAAGGCATATATGTGGAGAATGCCAATCTGGGGAGATGAACTCATAAACCTTAATCTACTAAATGCAAATAAAAGTTCATCCTTTTCAAACTCTGTTGATTATAGATATACAAATAAGGAACAAAATTTCAGAAAATTGTCATGGAGAAAACAACTAGAAATGCTTTCTCTTTATTCACATCTTAAACCACCAACATATATAAAACCTTCGTCTGATACTAGCAAGACCACAGATAGTTATAAATCATCCAGAGATGGTGGACGAGAACTGGATTTTGCAAAATGGTTTGGAAGACCCTGTTTAATCATAATGGGGTTTCTTCAAAACTCACCACTTCCAGTTCCAATATCAGTCGATGGCGATACCATCGACCAGAGCGATGGTGTAACATTTGTTCGATGGATTTATCCATTACCATTAACACAATGATCCAAACAACAAACTTGACAAGAAAATACGGAGACCTGATTGCCCTTGACAATCTCAACCTTAATATTGAAGAAGGCGAATGCTATGGATTCATAGGTCCAAACGGTGCTGGAAAAACAACTACGATAAAAATTCTAGCTACCCTTCTCAAACCAACTTGGGGGGAAGCAAAAATCGACGGAAATGTTATTGGATACCAAAATCCTGAAATTCGCCCAATTATTGGCTATGTCCCTGACTTTATGGGCTCTTACGATGACATGATTGTTCGTGAGTATTTGGATTTCTTTGCCACTTGCTATGGCTTGAGTGGATCTCAACGAGTTCAAGCAATTGGGGATGTCCTTGAATTAACTGACCTTAATTACAAAGCAACCGCACAGGTTGCTAGTCTTAGCAGAGGAATGAGCCAGAGACTTTCAATTGCACGGGTACTTCTACATGATCCAAAAGTAATGCTGTTAGATGAGCCCGCCTCGGGTCTTGATCCTCGTGCTAGAATTGAAATTAGAGAATTACTAAAAGAACTTCATCGCATGGGGAAAACGATTTTAATTAGTTCCCACATTTTGCATGAACTTGCAGAACTCTGCACAAGTGTTGGAATTATCGAACAAGGAAAACTGCTTTTCTCCGGAAAAGTTGACGAGATTCTATCACAAACTAAAGTTGGGCAGTTGGTACATATTGAAGTTCTTGACCGCACCGAAGAAGCTGCTACTTTGCTCCGTTCAGTTGATGGGATTAGTTGCGTAGACGTAGTGACTGAAAATGGAGTGAATCGAATTGATGTAACAATTGATTCAAACTCTATGCTTGATCGTTCAGAATTACCAAATCGACTAATAGCTCAGGGCTTCCGAATTACATCTCTACAGGGTGAGCGAGTTAATCTTGAGACCGCATTTATGAGATTAACCAAGGGTCTTGTCAGTTAGTTCTATCCCCTTTGACTAGTTGACCAATGCACTTCTATTTACTAGAGGGCTGCAACAGATGCATGATTGGGTTTTATACCGAATACTCTACGCTAAGTTGAGGTATCTCCATTATTCTCTGCCCCCCCTGTGCTTAATTGCTTGGAAAGACCGCGGGGGACGTTAAGGTATCCCCATTATTCTCTACCCTCCTGTGCATAATTGCACGGAAAGACCGCAGGGGACATTAAGGTATCCCCATTATTCTCTACCCCCCCTTGTAACATCAACTGCTATAAAAAACGAGATACCTGTGATTGGAGAAAGTCATCTAGAGGGTACAATGCTTGTCATGACTTTGTGTCCAGTAATACTTTTTGCTGATAGATCTATAAAAGATGTAGATTTGATTGCATCTACACTCGAAGAAGGTCTTTCAGATGTTGTTAATCTACTCTCTCCAGATAATCCTGAGAGCAACAGTGCTGCATTTGCCATTGCGATTGGTGGAGACGGCACATTAATTAACCATGGCAGAACGCTATCAAAACTAGATATCCCTCTTGTTGGTGTAAACAGTGGTCGGCTTGGTTTCCTAGCAAAATTCGATGCGAAATCACTCATTGCACATCGAAACTCTGTTTTTAAAACCAATCCAGATACAGTTCGAGTGATGCTACTCGATATCTCTATTGATAATCAGGAACCCTCAATCGCGATGAATGAAGCAATGATTGCCTCAGGTGCACCATTTCGTATATTAGAACTGGGCTTATCCATTGATGGAGTACCCGCCCCTACTCTTCGAGGTGACGGAGTTATTATCGCGACCCCTACCGGATCAACTGCACACAATGCTTCTGCGGGTGGACCAATTGTTGACCCATCGGCAAACGCTTTTATTTTAACACCGATTGCGGCTCACTCATTAGCTGTCCGACCAATTGTCCTTGATGGAAAAGCTAATATTACTGTAGAAGTATTGCAAGCCAATGATGGCACTTCTCTGGTAATTGATGGCCAAGTGCATTGCACAATGAAACAAGGGATGAAGATTCAAGTACAACAATCTTCACAATCACTTTCAATTGTTCTCAACCCATCTTGTTCTTATTGGAACACATTGGTTGATAAACTTCACTGGGCAGCACCCCCCGACTTCTCAGATTCCATAAGCTTACAAGAAAAGTAAAACGCAATGATTGACATCAAACAACTTAGAGAAAATCCCCAACGTTTTATAGACGGCGCTGCAGATAAAAATATTACTGTAGATATAACAACTCTACTTGATCTTGACGAACAAAAAAGGCTGCTCACAAGACAGCGAGAAGAACATCGTGCGGAACAAAAAAAGATTTCAAAAGAAATCGGACCACAAATTGGGAAACTTAAAGGTCAACTTAAAAACGCAATAGATTCAGAACGTGATGACCTAGAAGCCAAACTTGCTGATCTTGAATGTAAGCCAAGTGCACTTAAGGGTGAAATCCAACGACTAGATGAATCAATTTCTGCCCTCCAACCAAAGTGGAACGAATTATTATTACAAATCCCCCAACCAGCAGACGAAGATGTCCCAAAAGGGAACAGCTCGGAAGATAATGTTGAACTTAGAACTTGGACTCCGGAATGTTACGATTTATCAAAATCTTTTTCAGAAAATCGTGGCTTTGAACCAAAAACACATATTGAACTGGTAAATGATTTAAAACTTACTGACTTTGAGCGCGGAGTAAAAATGTCCGGAACACGTCATTACATGATGACGGGAAATGGAATGTTGTTACATCAAGCAATGTTACGGTTTGCTTTTGACTTAATAATCAAAGAATACGGTTTTACGCCAATGTCAGTTCCAGTCATTTTGCGTGAAGAATGCATGGTTGGCACTGGCTTCTTCCCAACTGGACGAGATCAAGCGTATCACATCGAAGAATCAAAACGAGGTGCAGGACACGACTTGTTCCTTGCTGGAACTGGTGAAGTCGGATTAATGGGCATGTATGCCGATGAGATTCTTGATAGCAATCAACTACCAATTAAAATGGCAACCGTTTCCACTTGTTTTAGGAGAGAAGCAGGAGCAGCGGGTCGAGATACCGCTGGTTTATATCGCATCCACCAATTTGACAAGGTCGAACAAGTTGTAATCTGCAAAGCAGATGAAAAAGAAAGTAGAACTTGGCATAAATTGATGATTAACATCGTAGAGGAATTACTACAAAAGTTACAACTCCCCTACCGACTTCTTCAGTGCTGTACTGCTGACTTGGGATCAAAAAACGCCGACATGATTGATATAGAATGTTGGATGCCCGGACGAGGAGAACTTGATTCTAACGATAAACCTGTTGGAGATTGGGGCGAGACACATTCTGCCTCTCGACTTTATGACTACCAATGCCGTCGCCTAAATATGAGGTATAGAGACAAGATTGGAAACACCGTCTTTGCACATTCTCTAAACAACACCGTTCTAGCAAGCCCGCGCATATTAATCCCTCTTCTCGAAATGCATCAACAAAAAGATGGCTCGGTTACGATTCCAGAGTGCTTACACTCCTACATGAATGGTTTGAAAATTCTAGAGCCAAGCACTGTTTCTGCAACAACATGAACAAGAAATCTATACCCCTTTCAGTTCGAAGACACCATCTCGTTGCAACAGTTAGAAAGGCATTGGGTGATCAAGATGTGATTGTCGGAGTAAGTGGTGGAGCAGACTCAGTAGCGTTACTACTTCTTTGCTGTGCTGCAGCTTCCCAAGATTCCGCGAACTTTAATGTTGTTGCAACTCATATACATCATGGACTTCGAAAATCTTCTGATGAAGAGCAAGTAATTGTAGAACAACTTTGCAAACAACTTGAAATTACGTGTATCTCAAAGAAAGTTACTGTAAACCCAATAAATGGAAGCATCGCAGCGGGTGCTAGAAAGATTCGATATGAAACGCTAGGCAACATCGCCACTGAATTAAATGTTAATGCTGTTGCAGTTGCACATCATGCTGAAGATCAATTAGAAACAATGCTTATGGCTCTTTGCAGAGGAGCAGGGTTACGAAAACTTTCTGGTATGGCAACAATACGCCCATTATGTGGAAATGTAAATCTTTATCGTCCTCTATTGCATGTTGAAAAACAAAATCTAATTAAAGTATGCCAACTTGCTAATTTTAATTGGTGTGATGACCCAACTAACATTGATCCAACAACACCAAGAGGTCGCCTTAGAAATGATGTTATTCCTGTACTTCGGGAATTGTGGCCAGCAGCTGACAAACATGCCGCAAATGCATCAACAATCCTCCATGCTGCTGCTGAATCATTTGATTCTATTGTCCCAAGAGGGAATGAGTGGGACAGGAGCTTGCTGGCTGAACTCCCGAGTCCTGTAATCGATGCCACTCTGCAACAGGCGATTGGTGAACATGCAACATTTGAAACAATTCAATCTATTACTGCTGCTGTGATTGACGAAAGTACTGAGCCAAGAACCTTTCAATTTAAACATGATTGCTATGCAACAATTACTGCACACAAGGTTTCTGTTTTTCATTCATAACTTGCTGGACCAGACATAACAACTTCTCCCGACTCGTTGTATCTGTAAGTTAAAGTTCCACCTACGCTTGAAACATGAAACAGCCCTCTATTACCTGAAGCAACAAAAACCGATGCTCCCCCAGTCCCCGAAGAGAGGGTATTTCCAACACCACGCTCGAATGATGCACTGGTTGCATATTGTTCTCTATCTCGTCTTGCAAAGTGCACGTTCATCCCATTCACAAATGCAGTGTGTTCAGAAATATATTTTCCAAGTTCAGACCTTACTTGAATAGGATCATTTTCAGTCCAAAAGACCGCATTAGGATTTCCCATATTCACATATACCAAATTTGGATATTCTGACACCAGATGTTTCTCTTCACGTGGAACACACATCGTTACTTCAACTTGGTTAAGATCAATATGAACAACACATTTGTTCATTCCAGAAAGTGTTTTGATAGAGATCTCGTTCTTGTCCACAATACGACTTCTAAGAAGATGTAACGCGACACACCTTAAACCGTTTCCGCATTGCTCCGCTTCTCTTCCGTCTGCGTTAATAATTCGCATATTTGCATCTGCTTCCTGATCTTCGCTAACAATCAGAAGCCCATCGGCACCACCTAAATTATTTAACAACTTATCTGTATCACAATCTCCAACATGAATCAAAAAAAGATTACCTGCCCCTTTCATTCTGACATCTTGGATTAAATTCATACAACAATCCCAGCAATTAAAGCGATTACTATGGTAACTTTAAACCATTTTACTTGTTTGTTGATGGATATATCAGAAATCCTTCTTCCCACCAACTTCTGTAAGGTAAGTTGTCGAGATTTTATAGATCCATGAAGAGGGTCGTGACTATTGGAGTTTTTTTTCTGATTATTACAAGCAATCTCTAATGCGTTTGTCATAACCTTTACAGAATCTTCTGTTACAACGTCACTGCCTTGAGCAGTTGAGAGATTCACAACTGCATAAGAATCCGCCTGACTTTCAAATCGACGCGAAACAAGAATCAGCGTTAGGAGCATAATCGCAATGTTCATCGCATACATATATGCTTCGGACAATTCCAAGTCGAATAACTCAAACAGTTTAGTTGACCAAACCATCGAGCAAAGAAGAGTAATAACCAGAAAAGGAATATGCCAATATTTATGATGTGCAATTTCGTGTGCTGCAATTGCAAGCAACTCACTTTGAGTTAACTTTGAAATAAGTTTATCTGTGAAAACAATGGACCTTGACTGAAAAAACAAACCTATTGCCATTGCGTTTATTATTCGATTATGTGTGTTCCATACAAGTATCCTGTTGTATTGAATACCTGCACGCAAGCCCGCATCAATTATGGATGATCTCAACTCAAGGTTTTCCATCTGTTTTGTAGAAAGAATCGTTGATATGAAAAAAGGCGATAGTAACAAGACAACCAGAAAGGTCATCAGTAGGACCACATCTAGGACTCCCTCTGTTGCTCCTAATTCAGATGACAACTCACAGACGCCAAAAAATACAAATACTGGAACAAACAGCAAAAGAATGTCTAAACGGAAACGATATAGAGCAAAAGACCGTCGGTTGGGTATGGGTGAAGTAACAAACCACAAGACAAATAACCAAAATACGGCAGGAAGTAAAACGATTACATCACCAAGAACTACAGTGTATCCAACACCTTTTCGGACGGAATCATCCCACGAGAATAATAAGATTGTAACTGCCCAAGAAAACAGTATTAAAACTGTCGCAATTAATGAATTAATTTTTGTCGTGTTTGAGTATTTAGCTGAAATAATTAAAGCAAACGGAATGATGCATAATAATAACACTAGCCAAAACCCCTCAGAATTGGTTGCCAAAACTGTACTCCGACCCTGAACAAAAAGAATTATTAGTAAAAATATTGAGATTGGGCGGATCATTATCTAGTGATGGTTCCAAGATCAATTACCACGTTTCCGTGCCTATAATAGTCAACATTCATTTTGTCTTTGTTGACAAAAGTAAAAACAAGGCAGTTTGATCTTGTATTACTGGCATAATTTTTATCACCCATACCAGGACCAGCATGATCACTATTTCTATATTCTTGTGCATGGAAATGGAAATGAAACAAGGCAGTATAAGCAGCGTCAAACATTTCTTGAGAAGCGTTAAACCTCCGGTCATGATGTCGTATTTTGGGTTCAAATTCTAAAATTTCAAAACGCCCCTTTTTGTCTAATGCTATTACACCGCCGTATTCAGTAGTAGTATCTTGCAAGTCCCTGTTTGCATAATCAAATAAATGAGAACGCACTTCTGTAACACTCATAGCGGTTAGGGCGGTACTAATTGCCATTGCATCCCCCCAAGTAAGAGAGTCCTTGTGATTTCTAAAGAGTTCACTTGTTGATGAATACGTTCCACCACCTTCTGTTTCAAAATAATGTTTTCTATTTTTAAGTTTCTGTTCTATTTCACTAAGAATTTGTGAATTCCGCATATTCATATACTTCGGTGTGTGCCTACGCACAGAAACCGCCATTGGGATATCTCGCATTTCCAATGTGCTTCGTCTGCCTTCACTTAATTCAGAAAGTGTAACCATCGCTTCTGACCAAAATGCTTCGTAGTCCGCCTTAGAAAGTTCGCGAATCCATAAGATTTCTTCTTTTCTGTGTGGGACTATTCCAAGATCAAGCAAAGTTTTCCGAAGATCGAGTAAAAACAAATCGTCTTCAGCAATATCAGCGTTCTTTAAAAGCGAAATCAATTTTTTCCGCTGTGAAAGACGGTGTAATAATTCCCAACATCTGGTTCTATAGCCCTGCTTCCATTTAGCGTTTGTAGAAACCATCGAGTTAAAAACCAAGTCGACTATCTCCTCTTGACCGTACATTTGCACTAGGGCTTTATACTCAGGTCTATCAAATTCTGTATCGAACATTGCGTTTGGCACAGCCCAAGAACTAATTAGACCTTCGTTCAGTTCTAAAATTTGTTCATCAGCAATCCACTGGCATAATTCAGCAAGCCAAGTCCAATTGTTTAAGCGAGGAAGTTGTTGGCGTATTTCTCTGATAGTTTGATCTCTATCTGATTTTATTAATCTCAGTAATGCACCTTTTCTCGCTTCGTTTGTATAGCCAGGAACCCAAAGCATTCTCTTAAGTTGTTTCTGATAATTTTCATCATCAAGACCAACCTTAGAATCAAGAGTTTCCATTGCTTTTATGTGGGTTTTTGACGACTTTCCCGTTTCGTTCAAAGTCGAACTTGGATTCGTCATCACTGAATCACCGCAATTAGTCAGAAGCAAAACACCAATAGTACAAATTAATCGTTTCATATATTGGCAGTGTACAGGTGCTAGCAATAAAAACGACTTCCCATTACCATTTAACAATATGGCGAAAAATGGCTCCAGTCAGAAACAACGATTGTTTGACGAAATCTCTGATGTAATCCAGTTGATTCGACCTTCAATTCAGGCGGATGGCGGTGATATTGAACTGGTTTCAGTGGATGATGAGGGTGTTGTATCGATTCGTTTCCTTGGAGCTTGTATAGGGTGTCCCTCCCTTGATGTGACTCTTCAACATGGAATTGAAATGACCCTCAAAAGCCGAGTTGATGGAGTATCGGGAGTTAGGGCGGTTGATTAGATAATCGCAACGTCCTGTTATTCAACAAGTTATGACCGCTTTTTCTTGAATAACTAGCATTTTAACTCACCGTTTGGTAGGATATGCTCTGGTGGTTCGCGTAGGCTGCGCGATATTTCTAATAGGTAAGTAGCGGCAGGAGGTCCGCAATATGCTAGTAATTACACGAAGAGAAGGGGAAGAAATTGTGATAGGCAATCCAGCATCTCCGTTAGGAGTCGTTCGAATTGCCTCGATTAAGGGTGATAGGGTAAGAATTGCTTTAGATTTTCCTAGAGAAGTTGCGGTTCACCGAAAAGAGGTTGCGTCTGAGATTGCCAAATCAGGACCATCGATTGCTGGGAAAATTCGACCAGCATCTAACGATTAAACTTATTTACCTCAAACTTCCGTTGCTGCTTTTCCGCTATCAAAGCTAAGTCACATTCACATCGCATTAACATCACAGTGGTTAATTGGTGCTGACTTTCCGCTTTCAAAGTGACAGTCACATTCACATCTCATTACCATCACAGTGGTTAATTGGTGCTGACTTTCCGATATCAAAGCGACAGTCACTTTCACGAGTATAAAAAAAGACCCGCGGCATGTGGTGGGTCATGCCGAGGGTCAAAGGGAAGGTTGGTCGATATTTCATCGACCGACTTGAGGAATAGCTCTCGGCACAGTTATGAGCCGAGAGCCCTGATTGATTAGTGCCTTGCGTCCGTGCTGGCACTTTCTCCTGATAGAGTCATCCTTGACTCATTTTTTGCAGCAAGCTGCTTGTATTTCTTAAAAGTCAGTTGCGTCGTCCATGACAAGTACCAACTTGAATGCCAAGCGTCCCTGCTAGGCAGTAGAAATCGTTTGTGACTACTCACTCGTAAAACCCCTTCTTGGATGTGTCTGTTTTCTCGCACGTAACATATATTCTCGAAGTTTGGATAGTTTTTCTTCCCGAACCTCTTCCCACTTCTTGTGGTTCATTATTTCTAAATGATCTCCAACTCCTAGAATGTAGGCCTGACCAGAAATAGATGCTATTGCCAGTAGAGAATCCGGTAATCGGATTCGACCGGACTTGTCTATCTCGATTCTTCTGGATTGAGAAAACAGAATCTGTTCGAATTCCATAACGTCCTCGTCTGGTAGCAGCGAACGTTCCATAGAACTTGCTTTCTTTTCGAATATATCTTCTGGAGATAACCAAACTGTGTCGTTTGGACCAGGTGAAGCGTAGACAATTCCAGTCGAGAACCCTGCTCTCATCTCCGCTGGTATAGAGATTCGCAACTTGTCGTCGATAGATCGTTCTGTTTCGCCTGTAAATAACACTGTGTGGATCCTTTGTCATGGTTACCAATCGCCCCCACAGTACCCCACATTTACCCATTTTGCAACACTTTGTTAAAAAAGCTAATGAAACTAGTTCTCGGACGTTGCAATTTCACAGTTTTATGGCACTCTAAGTATAGTTGGGACAATAGGTTCCAACTATTTGCTATTGTGTGCTTTAAAATGTCCGAACCAACTGACAATCCACAATTAATCCACAACGCTCTGCGGTCCCTTCCGGCTGCTACTTTCGTATTGACCTGTTGTCACGACAGATTTCGTGATGGAATAATTACTCAATGGGTACAACAGTGCTGCACAGAACCACCAATGCTGGTGGTTTCTTTATGTAAGGGGCAGCAAATAGAGCCAATGCTTAGAGACGCAAGGGCTTTTGCTCTTTGCAAAGTAAACAAAAGTGACAGAAGAATTACTCGACTTTTCGGTAGAGAACACGACAAAGATGATGATCCATTTCTATCTATAGAAACACAAACCTCATTAACTGGAATGCCTATATTAAAAAACTCGAAAACTTGGTTTGACTGCAAACTTGAAGGACACCTTTCTCCAGATGCTGACTGCAGACTTTACTTAGGTCGAGTTGTAGCAGTAAAATTTGAACCGTCGGTTGGGAAAAAATCAAAAGACACAGCAATAATTCAACCACCAACAAATGTACAAAGAAAAAAGAACAAGACATCAATCTCTACAGTTGCAAAATATAAGCCCTAGTTACAGCCTCATTAATAAACCATCAACAAACCTAGTCGGTGAAGCATAAGATCTAACTTTCAAAGATTGATTTTTGGATTCTTTTTTTGAATTCTTAGAATCATTAACAAGATCAATAATCCAACTACTCGAATCAAGTTCATCTCTAGACCAAGCAATTAGATGTCCAATCATTGGAGTACTTGACACAGGATGATTAACACTTACAGTGAGTGGAACATCCTCGCAGGCAACAGTAACTGTGTCTAGAACACCATAAGACACATCAAAAGGTGCAGTATCAGGTACCCACACACAGTTGGAAGCCCTAACTACATCCACCGTTCTTAGTGATCTGTGAACACCATGAACATTGTCTACTAAACCATAAGATTCTACCGACATTAGTAGTTGGGGTCTATATTTGTAAGATTCAGGAATAACAAAATCAATCTGTCTATCAATAGTATTCAAACGAAACATCATCGATAAGATTTCTTGCCAAGAAGATTGGTTTCCAACAATAGAAATCACAAAAGAGTTTTGTTCAATGTTCAACAATTCTCTAGCGCTTCTTTTATCAACGCTCAAAACTGTTGGAACAACACCTACAAGTGGTTCCGAAATAGATGACTCAAAAACACCCAGTTCACTCAGACGCTTAGAACAGTTCCAATTAGTCGGAACAATCTTCATTTTGTTAATACCAATTGAACCTGATAAGTCAATTTCGTCAACTATTCCCACAATTGAACCATCTAGATTAAGATTGCTTACTAGAGTAGTAGCGTGCCATCCCCAAGAAACAATTTGCATTGTTGCTTTTCCATAAACTTTGTTAATCAAGTTATGCAATCGTCTTGTTAATGTGTTAGATGAATTAATTGGTCCGCTAACAGAACCAAGTACATCTATTCCCATATTTCTCAAATTAACAACTTCAGCGTGATCACCAATCACAATTACTCTATGTTCTCCACCTATATGAGACATCGACAACCTCAACAATCCAATAAACCCACTGGATGTTGTTGTGTGAGAAGGAGTAATTAGGTGCAAAGTATGCACTTTTATTTCCGATTTAAATTTTCACCTAGGCGCCCAATATTGTGGTCATAAAACAGTTTAGCCACTGAATCACCTATTTCTTCTGCTAATTCCTCTGTCAGTGATCGAATTTCACCTGACGATTCTATTTGGTGAGGACTGACTCGCTTAATTGATGCCGTTACTTGATGTGCTGCTTGTTCTAAGGGGAACAGTCGTTTATTGTTTTGACAATCTAAAACCCTTACAGTACAACTTGCGCGTGGATTGGCAGTTTTCCCATCACTTGTTAGCCCAAAAGCAGACATTTCAACGTAAATGAGAACGGAAGCATCCACTGCCTTACCCAACTCGCCCATAGAGAGCGGATCGTTATAGCGGTCATTGGCAGCACTAACTCTAAAAATATCTCTCGGAGAAATCATAGTGTTGACAATTTTCTTAACCAAGAGATCATTTGTAATTCGATCTGCTATCACCATTTTAAGGCGAGCTGGATGCATCACATTTCTTCTGTCATCAACGAAAACCACCGTTCTGACATCAGACAACTTGTACAAGGCGAGTTGTTCTGGATCTGGTGACACAATATATGCTGCTACTGCAGCAATGTTGCACGAAGTCATAGTCGAACAACTAAGTAATAAAATGATTAATGCTATGATTGATTTCATGTTTCCAATTCTGGGCGGTATCTATCTGGGTATTTCGGTTCTTTGTGTAAGTAAAATAACCAAGAGGTTTTCTTGATAAATTCGCTTAGAAGCCCTGTCATTATTTTATTTTCAGATGCTTCCTCCCTACTTAATACACTTGGTTTGTTTGGAAAAGTTGCATCAATATAGTATGTCTCTGTGAAACCATCTTGTTCATAACTATTTGCTTCAATAATTCCAATTATTGCTGAACTCATGCCTTCCCATAAAAATTGATTACCCGGTGGGGTTAGACGAAATTCTTGCAAGTCAATGTAAATAACTCTATCTACATTTAGTTGTTTTGTTATTTCAGAAGATGCCATGGCTGACCATTGTGGAGTTTCAAATTGCCATCTAGCAACATAGGTTGGATTCAGAACCCTTGCACTTGGAACATGTTTTGCAATACGAGCAGCAACTGCTTCGGCTATTGTGTTTGAGACATTTGGATGTTCATAGTGAATCGATAAATCAGTTGAGATAACCACAGCAATCTTCATGTCATCAAGTAGATATTCCGCTTCTTTTTCAATTATTTTTTGATCTTCATGTGCTTGAGCCATCGCTCCACCGAAACCAATTATTGAACACCCCGTACAAATCAAACAAACGAACAAAATAGTTATAGCGATAGAAACTTTACTCATAAAATACCTCTGTGTACGAGTATTTTATACACCCACGATAAAAGGGAAACCACAATAACAAGAATAATAATCTTTGATGGCGGAAACCTGTAAAACAACGCTTGATACGAATAACCAAAAATTAGAGTTCCAAGTGCTGCAATAGCAACAATTACAGCAATAATCGCTGTAATCATACCCATGGGCTGGGCTTCAAACGCAGATATCAAATCGCCTCGCACTGTGTATGCCCAAGCAGTGGTCATGCCACATGTTGGGCAGGGAACATCTGCGGCTAGAATCCATCCGCATGATGGGAGACCAAGTTGCTGATGGGTTCCAACCCCTTTACTCGAGGGGCTGAGGAAGAAAGCAACACACAATATTGCTATTAAAGAAATCGCTAAACCAAGAGCATGCAATCTTCTTGAACGCTCCGACTTAACCGGCATCCTCAATTCGTTTAGATTTTCTTCGCTCTCCATAATTGGTACAGGATACCCCACTTATGTAATCACCACGTAAACATCTAGTATGATGATTAGATGAAATGGATTGATGGCCATATCGACCTTGCATACGTTGCTCTACAAGGACGTAACATCCTAAAAAAATGCAGTAAAGGTAGTAATCAGTGCATATCCATTCCTGATCTTGAACAAAGTCCTATCCAAACATTCTGCGGCACAATTTACTCCTCTCCAAGAGATGGAGTATGCGGATACGGTTCAATTGATAACTTAGAAAAGGCCTCTTCTGTAGGGATAAAACAATTAGAAATCTACAACAAACTTGAACAACAAGGTCATATATCTATTCAACGAACTGGTTGTACACTTGACGATTACCTTTCAGTATTACTTCTGATGGAAGGTGCTGACCCAATCACAAAGCCCAGCGATGTTACATGGTGGAAATCGCAGGGTCTAAGAGCAGTTGGATTAACGTGGTCAGCTGGAACTCGATATGCAGGGGGAAACAGTAGCGGTGGCCCAATCACATACTCAGGAATTGAACTCATCTCAGCTCTTGATCAAGAGAAAATTGTTCATGATGCTTCTCATCTTTCAGATGCAGCATTCGATGGTCTAATTAATAATGCAACTGGCAAAATTATTGCTAGCCATTCAAACAGTAGAGCCGTTCTTAATAGCAAATCAGAGCGGCACCTAAATGATGACCAAGCAAATGAAATATTTAAAAGAGGAGGAGTTATTGGGTTAAATCTTTGTACCCAGTTTTTGTCACCGACCTTCGACAAAGATAATTACACCGCTTCGATAGATGACTGTGTTTCACACATTATGCACTACTGTGAGATCGCTGGTAATAAAACACAGGTGGCACTAGGAAGCGATTTTGATGGCGGATTCTCAACCAAATATTTACCCGACAATCTTAAACACCCAAATCAAATGTGCAATCTGACAGATGCGCTTAAAAAAGCTGGATTTACCAACGAAGAACTTGATTCATTTGCTCATGGTGCTTGGATGAAAATATTTAGTTGAGAGGCACACAAAAAGTACCAACTTTTCCGTCAACTTCAACTTCAGTAAGAAGATGTAATCGAATCCCGCTACCATGCAAATCAGCAACCGAAACCGCAACATCAGCAAAGAGGTGTTGTACCGGCGAATTGCTTTTATTAATTTTCACTCCACCACAAGCCATAGCTATCAATTTGTAGTGACGTACTACCCATGAGGAAACAATTGCAGCATCACGCAAATCATTTGAGTTAGCGAGGACGTGTAAACATCCATTACTATCTACCGCTAATTCTACATGTTCATGCTCTGGGCAACGTGGTGAAATTTCAAGCAATCCATCAACATAAGATGTATAGGATTTTACTTCTTGAGTTTCAAATTCTACTTCTTCTGTTTCTACCGGCATCTCAAAGGGGGCTTCTTTTTCTGGAACCACAACAACGGGTTCACTTAGGTGTTCAAAACGCTGAGTGGGTTGCAGTTGCTCTTCTTCTTTTTCGCTATTTCTAATTTTACACATTAAATCAACAACGTTACTACCACGATTAAAACTCACCTGTGAGATAACATTGCTTGAACTTCCCATAGCAGGTAATGGTTGTCCAATCTCAACAGTAACACCAAGTTGATGATGTGACGTTTGCACAATTCTGCCTGCTGCCTCATTTGCAGCACGTTCTTCGGCACCAACAATAACAAGTCGAACAGGAGGGAATATAGAATCATCACCAGATGCTGAAATCAATCCCTTCAATAGTCGGTAGGCCCCAACAACCGCTGCCTGATCTGCTCCAGACAATAAAGTTACTCTATCTGCATCACAGTGTAATAATGACGTAGGATCTGCATCAGTTGGTGGTTGAACAATCCAATGAACTGATTCACCTCCAACTCTACGAATAACATCTTCCAGACAGTTGCAATCAGTTAAATCAATATTCCCGTTTCCAATTGCTGCCACATCAATTGTATTTTCGTGCATCCTCACAAGAATTGACATTCCCCCAAGTGTTTCACGACCTGCGTAGGGAACAAGCCACAGCGCACCTTGAACTGGAAGATGGGCTGGCAACAGTAATTCTATTGAAGCAAGATTTGCATCTTCTTCAACCGTAGTAAACATTGAAGCAAGTTGCGCATATTGTTCAGAACTTGGTGACATCTGGGTTCTCGGTTGGTGTTATACGACCAACAACAGATGGTGATTGGGAGTCCAATGAAAACAACCCAACTCTTCGTGCAAGTTCAGCAGCACGCCCCCCACCACTGTCAGCGATTTGCACAATCGGTGCTGGTGGAGAATAAATCTCCTCTAACCAGCACACAAGTGACTCAAAGTCCTGATCCGCTTCACTGCCTTGAGCAAAATCAATTACTGGTTGACCAAAACTTGCTGCTTCTCTAAGTGTCTCATGGTCTCTAATTACAGTAGGAGCAACTTCTGGTGAAAACGACTCTTGAAGACGATGCAACAATTTCCGAGCCAGTGGTGAGGGTCGGTGAATTGAGGGGATAATCCAGCAAGGAATCGTTTTACCAATTCTTGCAATCAGAGCATCAATTGTCTTTCGTTGTCTTCTGGCTCCTCTTAGGGAAAAATAACCCGTTTCAACTGGGATAAGAGCCTCATTTGCAGCTCGAAGGGCGTTGTATGTTAATAAACCGATGTTCGGTGGACAATCAATAACACAACGATCAAAATCATTTCTCCATAATCCGAGTAGACTTTCAAGGCGTCGATCTCGGTCAGGCAACTTTTGTAATCTCCCGCCTGGAGCTTCTAAAGTTGTCAACATCATCGTACTAGGCACCAAACTGAAATTGTTCGATATTTCCCACAAATATGTTTCTTTGTTCAACAATTCATCGTGCATAGCAACCATCGCATCGCCAATATCTTTTTCAATTTGCTCCTCTGGAACCCCAAGTCCCGCAGCGCAGTGTGACTGTGGATCCATATCCACTAATAGTGTCTTCAAGCCACGTCTAGCGTATACAGCAGCTATGTTAATCGCTGTTGTCGTCTTTCCACATCCCCCTTTTTGGTTCACAATTGCAAATGTTCGCACAGGCATCCTCTCATGGCTCCAATAAAGAACCGACAATTTCTTATCGGAACCCTAAGCAGTTTTCCTTGAGTTCACATCAACTACTAGATGCACCTACTGATGCCCAAGCTAAACCGATGGAGCCCGAGTCAACACTGTCTACAATTATTACTCCATCAGTTGATGGCAGTACTAATCGTAAAGTCGAATCAACATTTTTCTTATCTTTCTTCATCAAATTGATCAACTCGCCAATTGCTACAGGTATTGGAAGACGTGTTGGCAAACCTAATTTAGTAAGTAATTCTCTGGTTTTATCTACATCGTCAGAATCGACAAGACCAATTACTTCAGCACAAGAAACCGCAGCACATATTCCAATTGAAACCGCTTCTCCATGAAACAAAGATAATTCAGGTAGAGGTTCAATTGCATGGGCGAAAGTATGCCCAAAATTCAACAACGCCCTATTCCCTTGTTCTCTCTCGTCATTGGAAACGATTTCTGCTTTAATCGCTGCGCTTTGACTAACAAGTTCAACCATCGTTTCTGAATCGCGCCCTAGAATACTTTCTACATTTTTTTGAATATAAGACATTAAATCATCATGGCCAAGCATTGCATGTTTTACACATTCTGCAAGGCCACATCTAAACTGGCGATCGTCTAGGGTTTTAAGTGTTTCAACATCAGAAACTACCAGATTCGGTTGCCAAAAAGAACCAGCAAGATTTTTACCGAGAACTTTTGAGCCATCTATACGCTCAACTGTTAAATTTACTCCTGTCTTACCACCAATAGAAGCATCAACCATTGCTAGCAAAGTTGTTGGAACTTGAATTAATGGAACACCTCTCATAAATGTTGCTGCGGCAAATCCACCAACATCTCCAACTAAACCTCCACCAACTGCAATTACAGGACACAGTCGGTCACAACCATGTTCAAGCATTGCCGACCATATTGCTTGAATTGAATCAATGGTCTTGTTCGACTCCAAGGCAGTCAATGAACAAGCGTTTACCTCTTCATCAAAACTCTGCAGTGCTTGAATCCCATGAGTTGTTTCAATATTGTCATCAAGAACAAAAAAATACTTTGAATTTGGAACAACTTTACTTACAAGAGATCCAAGATTAGACAAAATCCCAGAACCAATATTTATGTCATAAGACCTATCTTCAAGTGAGACAGAGACCGTTTTCATGATTCGCTCTCCGATTCTTCATACATAGAAGCAAGTGCTTCCGCTGGATCTTCTGGAAGTGAGCCAGAGGATTCATTTATCGCCTCAAGAACTTCGTTCGTTTTTACATGCAGTACGCTCTTGCCAACGAAAGAACTTTTTTTTACTCGGCCAAGAACAAAAACCACTACTGATGCTACTGCAATTACAGGCAATAACAGAATTGGTGTTGGAAATTCGTTGGCTGTTTTAAACTTATCTAATACTTTTGATGTTGTCACAAACGTAGGGTACATTCGCAAGCGGTTGTCGCGTGAAGTTAAAGAGATGGTTTTGTAAAACCGGGCAGGTACCCGAATTCTAGATTTCAGGTCGATGTTTATATCGCCAACTACATACAAAATAAATGGGTTTCCTTCTTCATCTCTTACAAACCACTCTTGTGAGGATTTCCAAGTTGATGGGAGTTCTTCCATTTGTTCAATCATGCCAGAAACCATAAAAAGATTACCCCTGAAAATTGATGGATTCTTCTTAATCAATGACAAATCCGATTTTTCTGTAGTTGTAACAGTCGAGTCCCACATACGAACATGGTTAGAGAGTACTGAAAAACCCTCATCCAAAGTATCCTTACCATCAGATGTGACTTCCAAACGATGATAATCCTCTTTTGTTAGCGGAGGTGGTTCACCAATTGTTGACAAAATTGATAAAAATAGCCCTACTTCGATTACCATATTTGAAGGATACACGCAGCAGCAATCCTGTGAGTAAGGTATCATTCCCCGCCAAAGGTCCCATCGTCTAGTCAGGTCAGGACACCAGGTTTTCATCCTGGGAACAGGGGTTCGAATCCCCTTGGGATCATTACAAAAAGGGAGCAACCTAGTGATTCACCACATCATAATCGTGTTTGCAGCAACTTCAGCGGTATTACAACCAACTGTTTCTTTGGCATCTACAACACTTTCATTTGAGTATCAGCCACAAGTTATTGAGGATGAGGCAGCAGATGAGGTCACTAGCATCTCAAACCTCACTGTTTCACCTTCTACATGGGGCAAGAAAGGAACTTGGAGATGGGATTTAACGGGTGGATATGGCTGGGATGTCAAAACCTCAGAAAATAAACTAACGACTTATGGTGTTGAATTTGAGTATTTCGTTGAGGACAATCTCAGTTTGGATATTGGATTACTCGGTATAGACGTGGATCAACGTGGCAAAAACGTTGACGGACTCAACTTTACTCTCCAATTGAGATGGCACTTTGCAACCAAAGAAACATGGTCGCTGTTTATGGAAGGCGGAGCTGGGCTTCTAAGAACCAGCGACAATGTTCCTGCGGGTGGCTCTAAGTTTAACTTTACTCCACAAGCTGGCCTTGGGGCTTCTTTTGACATTGGAAACAACAATCGTTGGCTAATTGGTGTTAGGTGGCATCATATTTCTAACGCTAATACTTATGATACCAATCCGGGTAGAGATAGCATCATGGTCTGGACCGGTCTTTCGTTCCCGTTTTGATAACAATCACGCTACGAAGCTGGGTGGTCTTGCAGCAAACTTGTCCATTTCTTTTCTGTTTACTCGTCAAAGGCAGCAAAAGCCAATGAAACGTTATGCCCACCAAATCCAAATGAGTTGTTCAATGCAACTTTAACTCTTCGCTCTTGCGCGGTATTTGCAACAAAATTTAGATCAAAGCCTTCGTCCGGGTTATCCAAATTAATTGTAGGTGGTAATACGTCTTCACAAATTGCTTTAACAACTGCAATCGACTCAAGACCCCCTGCTGCCCCAAGAGTATGTCCGGTACATGATTTGGTTGAACTAATTGCAAGTTTGTAAGAATGATCACCAAAAAGTGATTTTACTGCAGCAACTTCTGCTGCATCTCCAAGAGGAGTCGATGTTCCGTGTGCATTTATATAATCGACTTTGTCACTATTAATTCCTGCATTTCTAAGAGCTGCATTCATAGCAGCTTTAGCTCCCGCACCCTCGGAGTCCGGTGCTGCTATGTGCCCAGCGTCTCCAGTTATTCCGAAGCCAACAAGTTCTGCAAGAATATTCGCACCCCTTGCTTTTGCGTGTTCTAGTTCTTCAATTGCTAAAACAGCAGCTCCTTCTGCTAATACAAATCCATCTCGATCTCTATCAAAAGGCCGTGATGCAAGGGTTGGTTCGTCATTTCTTGTAGAAAGTGCCTTCATCGCAGAAAATGAACTTACGCAAACTGCCGAAACGGCTCCTTCAGCTCCTCCTGCTAAGATGAAATCTGCCTGATCCATCTTAATGAACATAAATGCCTCTGCAAGAGCATGCCCACCTGTAGCACAAGCTGTTGCAGGAGAAGAATTTACGCCTTTAAGGTTAAATTTAATTGAAACGTTACCAGCGGCTGCGTTTACCATCAGTTTAGGTACCGTAAATGGACTTAGTCGCTTGGGTCCCTTTTCTCGTAGAACTCCTGAATAAAACTCTATTGTTTGTATTCCACCAACACCCGAACCAATTACTACACCTCTACGGTATGGGTCACCATGTTCGAAATCCAACCCAGAACTATCCATGGCTTCAAGAGCAGCCCAAAAACCTAACTGCGAAAACCGATCCATTTTCTTGGTTTTGCTTCTATCAAGTTTTTCTGATGGATCCCAGTCACGTACTTCACCTGCAATCTGGGCAACCCACTGATCGTCCTGTTCAAACGCAGTAATTGGCCCAATTCCCGATTTCCCTTCAATTAAACCAGACCATGTGGATTCAGAATCATGACCCAGATCAGATATTGCACCCAGTCCTGTTATCACCACACGGCGTTCGTTTTTCTCTGGCATAGAAATCGTTGTTATTCTTACTCGGTTGCGTCTGCAATAAAGTCAACAGCACTTCCGACAGTTTGAATTTGTTCTGCTTGGTCCTCTGGGATATTAGTTGAGAACTCATCCTCAAGTTCCATCACTAACTCAACAGTGTCTAAACTGTCAGCATTCAAATCGTTAGCAAAACTTGACTCTAACTTGATTTCGTTCTTATCAACACCAAGTTGTTTTGAAACAATATCGATCACTTTGGCTTCTATTTCGGCTCTTGTCATCTTAGTAAATCTCCTTAGTAACCGCGACTTTCGCTAGTTGCTGCATTATATCGGTTATCCGTTCACGGTGCTACTTCTGGGAATATGTTCTAACATGTCAATCCACCATCAACAACAAGTACCTGACCTGTAACATATCCTGCTCCATCTGAGCATAGATATGAAACCGCAGCAGCAATTTCTTCTGGTTGACCATATCTTTTAAGGGGTAGAGAACTTTCCACTCCCTTGCGAACATCTTCACCTAGAACTGCAGTCATATCGGTCTCTATAAAACCTGGAGCCACAGCATTCGCAGTAATCCCCTTTGACCCAAACTCTTTTGCAATTGTCTTTGTAAGACCAATTATCCCTGCCTTAGCAGCAGCATAATTCGCTTGTCCTGCATTCCCAACTAGTCCTGTTACTGAAGTAAGGTTAATCATCCTGCCCCAGCGTCCTCTCATCATTGGTCTCGCAGCTGCCTTACATCCAGCAAATACTGCTTTTAGATTTACGTTTATTACCTCGTCAAAATCTTCATCACTCATGCGAAGCATTAGACCATCTCGAGTCATCCCTGCATTGTTAACGATGACATCAAGTCTTCCATATTGATCTACAACTTTTCCAATTGTTTCGGAGAAAGAAGAACTGTCTGAAAGATCACATACATGACAACTAGCCGATCCGTTCTCATTTGCGATTTCGGTCTGAACTTCAGAAAGCGCATTGGCATTCCTTGCAATCATTGCAACATTAAAACCGTCAGCGGCTAAGCGAATTGCAATTGCTCGACCGATACCTCGATTTGCCCCCGTTACAATTGCAACCCTGTTTTCGTTTGTGCTGTTTTCTTTAGTAATTGTAGAATCTCCAGTGAGAAACTGCTTTGTGATTTAACGACCAGGTCCTCTTGGACCTCCAGGACTTCTTGGACCGCTTGGACCACCTGGACCCTTTGGACCGCCACCACCATCACCTAAGCCACCATCAGATGTCGTAGTTTCACCTGCAAGCGTATACGAGGTTTCTTCGTCAGGTTGCTGAGCAATTTCAATTTGTTTTGCCTTTAACATGAAATAACTAGTAATCCAATTGCCACTAAGTTTATTAACAAGATTTGGAGGTGTCTCAACAGCTTCAAAAATGTATGCTCCGTTTTCTTGTTTGTAATACCAAAGTTGGATTTGGTAGTTAAGGCCAATTTCAAATACGCCCATCACGCACTCGCGACTTTCTGGGCTAGAGCCGGTCTTTAATTCAACCATCGAAACTTGGTCCATTACTTGTCGCAAACCTGCATCCATCATCACACCAAGTTCAAGTTTGTCACCAAATGAAAGCATGCTTCCTAGACGGGTTGGGTCAGAATCTAACATTGCGTCAAAGAATTTAAGAATTGCTATTCTTGCTGCTTCTTTTTTAGGCGATTCTTCTTCACTAAGAACAATACGATTATCAATCATCAATTCGTGCGAAAGTTGATCGATTGACTTTGGCTTTGGTTTTGGTTTTGGTTGTTTAACTACTGGAGGGGGTTGCTCTTCTGGTTCAGAACCACATCCGCCCACAAATAACAGTCCAACACATGCTAGAACTACTAAAGTAATAAGTTTATTTTGGCTCGCCATTTGCTTCAACCTTCACTTTTTTATCTATTCTTCGCATAAGACCACGAAGCACACCACTTGGTGCAAGTTCATGCCAATCACACCCATCATACCTTGTAGCCATTTTGCTGCATGATTGTGCCCATAAAACTGAGTCAGTTATTTGATCAACCAACTGATCAATAATCGAATTATACTCATGCAATTCGGCGGTTACGTTTGACCAAACATCTATTTCTGGGGCATGAAGAGCTGTATTTAATAGCGCTTTTCTCATACCTTCTGCTGCAGAAGCCATAAATGGTGAATGGAACGCACCAGCTACGGAAAGAGGAGTTGCACGAACACCTTTTTCTTCAGCCATCCTCGCCACGCGGTCGCAAGCAGCCACAGAACCGCTCAAGACCGTCTGTCCCGGAGCATTAAAGTTCGCAGCTACAAGTATTTCATCTTTCTCTTTCGCTTCATTGCAGAGATCGATTGCAGCATTGTCGTCTCCCATCACAGCGACCATAGTGCTGGTCTCTGCTTCTGCGGCTTCCTGCATGAGTTGTCCACGCTTTGCCACAAGTCGCAAACCATCTGCAAATGAGAACACGCCCGCTAAATGCAGCGCTGTGTATTCACCAAGTGATAGGCCTGCAGTTGCGACCAAATCACCTTCAAGACCCTGTTCAAGAAGTCCGTGCCAAGATGCAACCGAGCAGGTGTAAATTGCTGGTTGACTTATGTTTGTCTTGTTAATTTCACCATTTGGGTCATTGAAACAAATTTCACTCAGCGGCAAACCAAGCGAGTCACCTAGCACCGAATCTGCTTCTTCAAAAATTGCTTTTGCAGCAGGCGAGGCATCAAACCACGCTTTTCCCATTCCTGATTTTTGTGCGCCCTGACCTGGGCAAAGGACAACGAGTTTCGACATTTTTACATTCTCCAAGCGCTACTTGCCCAAGTTAGACCACCACCAAAAGCGAGGAATACTATGGTATCACCACTATTTATTTTCCCGTCACGCCAAAGTTGGTCAAAGCAAAGTGCGGCTGCACCCGCTGAACTATTTCCAAAGTGACTGATATTTTTATACACCTTGTCATCAGATAGCCCAAGTTTATTCTGAGCCGACTCAATTATTCGCATGTTTGACTGGTGGCAAATAAATTGGCTAACATCATCTGGAGTTAGGCCTGTTTCTTCAAGTAAGTTCTCAGTAATTTCTTGGAACTTA
>JASMLG010000016.1 GCA_030748805.1 Phycisphaerales bacterium
GCGACAAATGGGGCTTCGGAAGGATCAAGAACGTCTATGTCTATGGTAAGACCAAACCCTGCGGGTGCCCGATTCGCAATATCGATAGCACCATTCATGCAAATATCTAGACCTCTCTCATGAATATCGCTCATCTTCATACATTTGATTTTCCCCTCATCAAGCCACAGTTGTTCGCCCTCGTCAATATCACGCACTCCCACCATCGCAACGTGTTCTTCGCGGGTTTGGCACTCAGAAGTCGCCCCACGCATCGGCTCTGAGCCGCGACCAAGCAATCCACCAAGGACCATCCCATGAATGTTGCCCGAAGGGCTTGTTTCTGGTGTATTAAGGTCAGGGTGCGTATCCACCCAAACAATGCCTGTTTCACCGTGCGCCATGGCGAGTCCCGTATGAAAACCAAGGGCTGAAGTGTGGTCTCCACCAATAATGACTGGAAAATATCCTTCTTCGATGACATCAACAACCGCCCTAGAAACCCGTTTGGCGTGTTCCATAATTGCCCGTTCAATCGCATCTCCTTCAAGAGTTGCTTCGGACATTCGGGGAATTGCGGTGATTTCGATGACACGCTCAGCCTGAACGCTCTGCGCTAATCCTTCGTTTAAAAGTAAGGCGGGTCCCCTTTCTGCGCTCTCCAATCCCGAACCCCACCCAATAGAACACGCAATAATGGCGATTTTACGAGGGTGAGATGCATTTTGATCGGCTGACATCGAACCGCGTATTCTACTTGAACCAGATTTCCTTTGGGGATTCACCTAAAATCGTGTACGATAGTGGGCATGAAAACGTTATTTATGATTATTTTTTTTAGTTTTTTGTGTTTTGCTGGCTGCAGCACCACAAAAAGCGTCACAAACGCTGGCCCTGAAGGTCCAAGACCAAACTCGAAGAAATGGGTCACACCAGAACATGTTCCCGTCATTGATCTTACCCAAGACAACGTCCCTGGTTTCTGGACAGTCACTCCAACAATCATTGATACACATTCGTTTGCTGACAAACATCAACTCCATGGACCGGTTGCTGGACCTCATCCTCGCCCAGCAAAATTTCTTCCACCGCACCACAAACCAGATTTTGATACGACTGGACCACCAAACAATTTACGTTCTGGGTTTGGAAACACTTCAACTGTAATACATGATGAAGGAGGATTTGATGCGATAGCTCAAACACCTTGGACTCCACCAGACCCATCACTTGCTGTTGGGCCAAACCATGTTGTTGTTACAGTTAACATGGCAATCGCTTTTTACGACAAGGATGGCAACGAACAATTTTCGTCCTACCTTGATAGTACCGGTTCACCCGGTTTCTTTGAAGACATTGGTTGTGGGGATTTTACTTTTGATCCAAAATGTTTTTACGACCCGAACTCACAACGTTTTGTGGTACTTGCACTTGAACAATATGACTCCGACGAATCATGGATTACAATTGCTGTCAGTGATGACGATGATCCAAACGGAATTTGGTATAAATATCGAACGTGGTCAGTAATTACAAATGACGGGAACACGTATTGGATTGATTATCCGGGATTCGGCTTTGATGACGGGTTTTACTACGTCACAGGAAACCTATTCGGTTTAAATAATGGTGGCTGGGGTGGCGTTCTATACCGCGTGTTTGATAAAACCCCAATGCTTAATGGCGATTCAGTTGTCATTGCTGATGTCAGAAGACAAGGACATGCAAGTATGCAAGGCGCACAACAATATGGCGAATCACCCGCTGCGTTTTTTGTAAGTACTGCAAACGATACGCAAATCCGAATTGCCTACATCAATACCCCTGCCAATCCAACCGTACAAAGCGTCACTCTTGCAGTACCAAGTTATAGTGGACCGGGGAACGTTTCTAATCCCGGTGGTTCGATATGGGTCCTCGATGGTCGAATGATGAACGCACAATATCGTGATGGTCGACTTTGGGCTACACATGGAATTGCGGGAAATGGTGTCACAGCTATGGGTCGTTGGTATGAGATTGACCTTTCAAATTGGCCCGATACTAACCCAGTCCTACTCCAAAGTGGAGACATTTCAATCCCAGTTGGTTTGTCGAGTTTCTTCCCAGCGATTGCTCCAAATAAACGGGGTGAAATGGCAATGGTTGTAGGAACTGGAAACAGTGCAACTAGCCCAGAATTACGAATCATTGGTAGAAAAGCTAACGATCATGCTGGCGTCATGGGAAGCCCAACTCTTGTGAAGTCAAGCGAAACGGGAGCCGATGGTCGCTGGGGCGATTATTTTGATATGACGGTTGATCCAAACAATGACATTCGCTTTTGGTATGTAGGCGAATATGCTATGGATTATGGATGGCAGACATACGTAGGAAGTGCGGTAATTACTTGCGTTGAAGACATTAATGCCGATGGCAATGTTAATATCAACGATTTACTCTCTGTACTTGCTGGTTGGGGAACAAGTGCAAACGGAGCTGAAATTGCAGAGCCATACGATGTGATTGACGTAGCGGATATTCTTGCTGTAATTCCTGCGCTTGGAAACTGCCCTTAATTTTTACTATTTTTGACCCAAAAACGGTGTTACGTCCGATTACCTTGTAGAGAGCAAACCGGTGTTTATTGTATTTACAGAGAGATTATTGAATGATTAAGCGGTTAACTACTTTTGTCTTGTGTGTCACAGGGGTTGCAATGTGCGATCCGACAAATCTTCTTCCATCAACCACGTTATCTTTCGACTTTAATGGACCGGTGCTTAACGATAGCCCCGACGAAGAAGAAAAGCCAATGGTTCCCGAGGTGCGTATTCCACTAAGTGAAGACAGAGAAGCTGGGTGGTATATTATTCCGAAATTTGGCCTAAATATAATTGACAATTTTAATGATGCAAATCTAAAAATTAGTTATGACAGTGGCTACAGCTATGGCGTAGCAGTTGGTAAAGAGTTGGATCCGGGTTTTAGAATTCAACTAGATTTTTCTCACACGAAAAATGATCTTGACAGCGTGTTCGTCGAATTAGCCGGAGGTGTGGTAGTCCCAGTTACAGATGCAAAGATTTCACAGACACCAATTATCTTGAGTGCTATTTGGGAGCCAACTGGTCACGATCGTTTCTTCCCATATTTTGGTCTTGGAGTTGGTGGAATCAAGGGTAAATATTCGGTTTCCGACTTGCCAATGGCGTTTGAAGATATTCTTGATATTGGTTGGGCCTTTGCTTTGCAAGCTAAGGTTGGCTTTAATTATGAAATTACGAACTCGAGCAGTATTAGTGTTGGGTACGATTTTACACACGCTCATTACCATCGAGATAGAGACATCAACAACCACACTGTTCACGTTGGGTTACAAATTAAATTCTGATTGGATAATCAAATGAAAATTATTCTAGCATTAAGTGTTGGTCTTCTAGCCCCAACTTGTTTTAGTTCAACCGAGGACAACTCGCTGTCTTTTTCAACAGAGAACAGGATATCTTTGGACAGTAGTGGAAGCAGTGGCTGGTATTTTGTTCCAGAGATTGGTTTTAACATTATTTCTAACACAGCAACCGAGGGGCACACCATTGAGTTTTCTGATGGCTTGTCTATTGGTGGTGGTTTTGGTGTTGAATTAGATACTGATTTGGCGTTTCAGTTTGATTTCGCATACATTAAGAACGACGTTGATTTGATTACAAACGATTCAACAGATGTTGCCTCTAATCCAAATATTGAATTTACACAAACACCAATCATGTTTAACCTGATTTGGACGCCCACAAATCAACCAGACCTTAGACCCTATTTCGGTCTTGGTGCAGGAGCATCTCGTGGCAAATTTGATTCCAATACTTTCATTAGCAGTGATGCTGAATGGGCTTTTGCTGGGCAAGTTAGGGTGGGTATGGAAATAGACCTATCGCCGCAAAGCAGCGTGTCGATTGGATACAAGTTCACCCTAGCTCAGTATGACGACAATATCGATAATCACACCATTGGTCTTGGATTGCAGTTTAGGTTTTAGGTTTTTCTAACAAATCGCACTTATTACTGCAGGATTGCTATTTTCTCTGTAGCATGCGCGTAACATGGAGTGGTTGACGCATGGATAGGCGAAAACGATGGTTGGTGTTTCGAGGACGACTGCTAGTCATCGTTGGGGTGACCTCGTTGCTTGTCGCCATGTTTTTGCCTCATCAAGTTCCAGAGTCACTCGCGCCCCTTCTTGTGGTCTTTGGTGTTGGGTTCATTTTTCTTGCTGTGCCGTGGCGTGTTTGGCGCAACCTACCCTCTTGGTTTAACCGCGACGATACTTGGATGTAATTAAAGGACCGCGGGTCATTTTTTGCCGCCATCAAGAATATTGCCAAGAGCGTCGAGGGCTCCGTCAACAACCCTACCAATAGCGTCTGTTGCTCCTTGGAGGACATCCCCAATTTGTTGCAAGACAGGAACGCCGTTAAAAACTCCAAGAATTTCCTTGATTACAATTTTCGAGAAGCCCTCTACGGGATGATTTGCTAAATTTTGTATTATTGCTTCTGTTATTACAGCGGTTATTTTTTCGGTTGCAACTTCGGTGTTTCCGTCAGAGCCAACGTTGTGCATAACGATTTCGTCAATATGGGCTGTAACTCTACCTGTTTCAAGAATTGTAAACTTTCCACTAGCAACCACTGTAATGTCACGAATTATAAATGTCTCAATGTTAAACGGTGGCTGTGGGTGGGGTTCTTTTGGTTTGTCATCAGCAACAATGTGATTAATCACCATTTCCACATTCGAATCACCGTCAGTTTGCTGCAAATTCAACACAACTCCCTCGATAATTGTTGTTGGAATAACTGCTTCCTCGTCAAATAATTGAAAAACGGAAAACTCAATTGAGGCACTCTTCATTATCAACAGGTTTGGGGTTTCTTCAGTTACGTATTTTTCGGGGTTTCCAATCTTTAGATCAGAGAACGATGACTTATTACTAAACACACCAACGTGAACATGACCAAATTTAATTGGAACCCCAAGTCCTTCTGAGCCCTTTGTTTGAATTAAAGATTGAGCCATACCGTCAAGTACAAATATTCCAACAATTGATAGGCCAATTGAAACAATTAGGATAATGATTATGCCGTTGAGAAGTTTTTTCAACATAGAGGCATGGTAACGTATCCCCGTGGTGTGTCTTTAGTTGTGAAAATTGCCTTTTTCAATAACTGAAATTCGGACGTTTACTCGCCGAAGCGTTTTTCGATGCAGTCCATTATTGAACTGAGCCCTTGTTCAGAAATTTCGTAGTAGATAGAACGACCTTCGCGGCGACCTGTAAGTAATCCCCGATCCCGCATTTTCCCAAGGTGCTCCGAAGCACCGGATGGTGGGATATCGCACGCCTCTGCAAGTTCGCCAACAGTGTAACTTCCACCGAGTAACATTTGAATCATCCGAAGACGGTGTGGGTGGGCAACTGTTCTTAAACAGGCAGCGGCATGTCCAAGTGCTTCCATGTCTAATAAGTTTGTGTTTGATTCTGTTTGGACCATATGCCCATTATATCGACACCTTTCGATATATCAAGTATGTTTTGGTGTCGAACCCCACTAGAATACCTGCCATGATTCGCGCTTACGAAACAACAGACCTTGAACAATGCTTGCGAATACTTCGCGAGGTTGGCTGGATGGAGGGAAAAGACACCGACAGGGAGGTGTTTGAAGGTTATATCAGCGACACCAAGTCATTTGTCACTGAACTTAATAACGAGGTCGAGGTTCTGGCACTTACTAGAACAGGTCAGGTGATGTATCAAGATAATGATTTGCCAATGTCGGGTGTAACTGGCGTTCTTACAAGCAGGGTTGCTCGCATGAAGGGTCACGCTTTAAAGACCACTGCTCTTGCGGTTGCAAATAGCGCCCTTGATGGTGCCGCTGTTTCGATTCTTGGAATGTTTGATCAAGGATACTATGACAAACTCGGGTTCGGAACACTTGGTTATAAAAGAGTCACAACAATAGACCCCGCTTCCTTAAAGGTTCCAAAACTAACAAGGGCTCCCATTCGGTTAACCAAAGATGATGCTCAGGCAATTCACGATTGCAGGAGAAAAAGAAAGCGTGTACATGGTTCGAGTAACCTTGATGGGGTTGGCTGCACTGGCTGTGAACTTGTTTGGATTGAAAAATGTTTTGGACTTGGTTTTAAAAACGACGAAGGTAAGCTCACACATTTTTTGTGGTTAAAAGCAAAGAGCGAGCATGGTCCTTATGATTGTTATGCTTATGCTTGGCAAACACCCGAGCAGTTGGTCGAGTTGTTTTCTGTCTTAAAGTCACTTTCTGATCAAGTACATGGAGTCCGTTTATCTGAGACAGCGGGGTTTCAGTTGCAAGATTTTATAGATCGGCCGTTTGCCACAAGTCGCTCGCGCAGTGGTGGTGATTTTGCTGTTAAAACAAGTTCAAACGCTTGGACCCAGTGTCGCATATTAAATGTGCCAACTTGTATTGGTGCGATGAAGTTTCAAGGTGAACCAGTATCATTTCAACTTGAATTAAGCGACCCAATTG
>JASMLG010000017.1 GCA_030748805.1 Phycisphaerales bacterium
CTGTTTAAGAACAGTTGCCCACCCACACCGCCTTCGAATGATTCAAATGTTACTCGGTGGAAGTTACACGGTTGGTGAACTTGCAGAAGCCTGCAACATCCCACCATCGGGAGCGTCCGAGCACCTTGGAAAAATGCGAGACCGCGGATTACTTACAGGTCGCCGTGAAGGTCGCTCAATTTACTATGAAATTTCAGAGCAAGGTCTTCGCTCAATCATGGACTGTATTGAAAAAAGATTTGGCGAGTAAACGTCCGAATTTCAGTTATTCGAATTTCACATATTCACAACTGATGACACAATACGGGGATACGTTTACCATACACAAATGAAAAAGAAAATCATTAACGGCGTATTGATTACGCTGATTGTGTGTATCGTTTTGTCAATTGTTGGCATCTTTGTCCTCGATGGGGTTGCTCAATCTATCATTCAATCCAAGGGATCAGATGGACTTGGGGTTTCTGTCCGAATGGACAATGTTCATGTTGGGTTTTTTGGAAAAAACTCTGGACTCAAGGGTTTAACTATCGCAAATCCGGAACCATTCAACACAGATAAAACACCTAATATCCTGAGTGTTGATAAAGCAAAAGTAGAGTTCAGCGTCCTTCAATTATTAGACAAGGAAGTAATCATCCCAACAGCGTTAGTTGAGGGAGTAGTACTTCGTTTGCAGCAAGACTCTGGAAAATCCAACATAGAAACACTTATTAATACTATTTCTGAAGACGAATCCCCACAAGGATCACACCCAGAACCACCTTTTACAATTAAAACCTTCACAATTCGTGACATTACAGTCATTGCTAGCGGAAAATTTACTGTTTTAGAATCAGGTGACGTTACTGCGCACATTAAAGAAATAGTAATGAATGATGTTGGCACAGATGGCGATACTGAAATTGTGACTGAAGCCATAACAACCGCGGTAACCCATGCCATAATGAAGCACCTTTCAGAAAATCCAGTTCAAGGGTTTTCAAAAATTGCATTCTCACAGGTGACCGGATTGATAAACGAATTGCCCGTCTTTAAACAACTTGGGATTGGTAATGCAATTCAGGGCGTAACTGATACTGCTGGCAAAGCAGTAGATGGCATTCTTGGTGGCATCGGCGATCTTCTCGGTGGCGATAAGAAAGAAAAATAGTTAACAACTACTGCCAGGAATCATCTCGGTGAAACAACGAAGGTAGTTTTCTCCATATTCGCCATGGAATAGCCAAAGCAACAAACCCTACGCCAAAAACAACAATAAGTGGCAAAAGTGGCTCTGGAATTCTATTTGGAAGAAACATCGAAACCAAAAGCGCTGTCACACCAACAATAATGAACAACCTTCCTCGAAATGCCATCCACTGCTTTCGCCTATCCATGCGTCTGCACTCCTACGTTACGCGCATACTACCCTCGAAACGGAGCAATGCCAATCAGTCTGGTGACGAATCTGTTATTCAGTCCCAGAAACACGAAAATACGGGTGGGATTTCGTCAGAAACTAAATTGCAACCCAATTCCAATGGTGTGGTTATCAATATTGTCGCTGTACTGCGCAAGCATGAACTGGTATCCGACCGAGAAACTACTTGTTGTAGACAAATCAATCTTAACCCCAGCCCGGATTTGTCCAGCAACAGCCCACCGCGCATCGCTGCTTATGAACGCGTTTGATTCATACTCACCACGAGTAACCCCGAGGCCAACACCAAAAAACGGTTGAACATCTGGTTGATGAGAAGGCGACCAAATTAAATTAAACATCAAAGGGATTTGCGTGTATTCAATATCTGGCTCAGAGCCAGCACCACTGCCATCAGTAATTGTGTCAACATCGTTTCGGATGTACGAAAGATCAATTTCAAACGCAATGTCTGTTTTAACTTCAACACCAAACCCCACGCCAAAAGAAATTCCATCGTCAAATTTAATATTAAATCCCTCGGTGGCAGTGTTTGAAATAAGGTTATAGCCGAAATGTGGAGTGAAATACCAACCGCTACTTCCACCATCTACCGGAATTCGCTCTTGGGTATTCAACAATAGTGACGTGTCATACTCACTCGAAGTTTCATCAGCGAATGAAAAACTAGAAAGAGCGAAAACACCAACACAAAAAGCAATAAAAGTTTTCATAATCATTCCTAAAACTTAAAACCGAAATTCCATACCAAGAGTTACAAGATTGTTGTTGAGATCCAAATCAGAATCATAGTGTGCGTGAAGGAACTGATACCCAACAGTTAATTCACTTGAGTGTGATATTTCAAAAGTGAAACCAGCTTTTACTTGCAACGCAAACGCCCAACTAACATCAAGTATGTCAGAAAAAGCAATTGGAAGTTGCGCAACCGAATAGTCTCCCTTGATAGCACCAACACCAAGACCAAAATGTGGGAAGAGTCGGTCGTGGCCGCGCGGTTCCCAAATAGCATTTAACACAAAAGAGGTCTGCGTGATTTCAGCACCATCAGTATCAACACTAACACCACCAGCACGATTAATAAAAATAGAATCAAGATCGTTTTTCATATATGCAATATCAAGTTGCATTCGAAAACCTGGATTGATTTCTTTTCCGATAGACAATCCAACGGTGTATCCGGTGGCATAGGTTATTTCAAGATCATTATCATTGAAGTCACCAAGCAGGTTTATCCCAGCATTTGGCATGATGTACCAACTATTGTCACCAGAATCACCAAGAGTGATTCGGTCTTCTCCGACAACAGGCGTGGTAATGTCTGGGGCGGTGTCGGGCGTTACATTTTGTGCAACAGGAGCACTTCGGGTTGTGGGACCATCACTTGTCCACGACAGCGTGGTTGCCTGAATAAAATCAATAGGTTCCGCAAACGCAACCCCAGACACTAAACCAACACCTACGCCTGCAATTAAAAACTTCGACATAACTATCCTCACAATCAAAATTCACGAAAAAAACGCATTCTCAGCGATTTAATCGGCTCTTTGTGTGTGTGTACTGTGGGTTTTCTCTACATATTCCCAGAGTGGCTTATCGGTAGTTACGGGCAATTTCCAAGCGTTGCGACCACTGCGAGAATGTCAGAAACATCGATGACATCGTATGGTGCAGCTATTTCAGCGCCAACACTATTTGTTCCCCACTCGGCTACGAGTGAGAGTAAATCTGTCACATCTACAACACCATTTGCGTCCAAGTCTTCAACACATGTAATTGTTGCGCTTCCAACATACGTTTGCCAACCAGAATTGTTTTGTATTTCACCGACATACCAAAAGCGAATGTCATTGTTTGGATCAACTGTCATATCAAAATAATCACCCCAGCGACCATCAGCACCAGACTGACCGATGGCGACCTGGGTTGGAAAACCCATCAAACCCAAATCGTCTCCCTGTTTTCTTCCAACGATTTGGAGCGTTGGGTTCGTTGAACTGTTTGCTGTTGCAACAACCATCGCTACTTCTCCGCGTTTATTTTGTGCAATTGCAGGGAAGAAACTCGACATTCCTGGTATAGAAGAATCACCGCTTTGAACTAGGGATGGAGAAGTGGTTGGCCAGTTTTCTAAATCTATTTCGTACCAACGACCAACAGCATCAACGCCATTACCATCAATTCCATGCGCAGTCCACAAACTTCCATCACGATAATGGGCGTTCATAATTCTTCCATCAAGCGCGCTGATTGATCCACCGGGATTTGAAACCCCACTGGGCGTCCCATGATTTGGAACCGAGACAAACTCACTCACAACAGAGGGGTTCAATGGGTTGTTGATGTGTGCGAGGCGCAATTCGGTACTATTTCTTCGTCCGACAAAAAAAGCAGATGGGGCATCACCGTAGTGTTGTGCTCCCTGCATACTTGCGTGCCCCGCCTTTCGCACATCAGCGATAACAACAGGATCGCCCACAAGCATTGGTGTTTTATCAAAGACACGGTACAAAACGCCGCCCCATCCCCAGTTTGTTAGTTCAAATAAATTGCCTGTGACATAGTAATATCCATCATCGAATCCAAAGCCCGGATAATCCACCCAATAATTATTGCTTCCATCTGCGATAACAGACCATGTTCGATATTTATACCAAATGCCATTTGGGTCACTGTCGTCGCTGACTGCCATGGTAATCCAGGACTCACTAGTTCCGTATTGTTCCAAAGCGAGCACAACAAAACGTTCTGCATGCGGGTCGTAAAAACATTTTGGGTCAAAAGTAAAATCACCACAACCAATGTCTTCAAAGAAACCGGGTGAACCGGTACTATCAAGATAGGACGAAAATTGTTCGTTGCCATCCTTGTCGTAAAAAGCGATTGCCATATTAACTGTCACAACTACATGGTTTGGTCCAACGGCTAAACTTGGATCAGGCGGTGACCATGGGGTTTGAGCGATTGTGTTAAAACCACCCTCATCATGAATTACAGTTGGTGAATTACCGATTCCCGCATGAAGTGCGTTTGGCGGACCGGTTTCATCAAAGTGCGGTTTTTTGTGTGCTGGCAGGAATGTTGCTGGTCGAGTGTGTGGGCCAGCAACCGGACCTTTAAGTTGATGTTTGTCAGCAAAAGAATTTGTGTCAATAATAGTTGGGGTTGAAGTCCAAAAGTCGGGCACATTATCTTGCGAGAGATTTATTGTTGGAACATTTTTTGGAGTAACCCATGTTTTAGCGTTTGGTCTAGGACCAGTGGGACCTGCTTGTTGAATTGTTTTCGAGGTATGACAGCCACAAATAAGGGCGAAACAAGAAATAAGTAAGATTTTCATTCCAACAGGGTACCTCAAATTGCCAAGAAACCCAAAGCTAATCGTAGTTTCTTTTTGAAAATGGTAATCAATGTGCTCCCAAGAAGCCCAAAGGGGGGTCAGCAGTGTTGGTTTGAGCACACACGAAAAGGAAGACTTAATAAAGCTTCTTCACCCGATTGCCACGTGGAGCATCAATGTTGGTTTGCTCCACCCCACGAGAATGGGGATTATTAAGCGTGGTGAGGTATAATCGCGTCAGTGGGACTCTTTGTAGACATTCCAAAACCTAAATGCTGGCCACCCCCAAAAGATGCTGAGGGTGTTCAAAAACTTATGGCATATGGATTTCAACGAGACCCAATCGGCGACAAAATTCACACAATATTTGCATGCCTTTTTATGTTTTGTTTGCCGCTTGCAACTGCGCCAGCTTCCACTTCAATGGCGATGTTGTTTGGGTATAGTTTGCTTCGTTTACCAACGACGTGGCGTACATTAACACCACTCGTTAAATCATCGGTGTATTGGACATTTCTTGCGTGGGTTATCTATTCGACCGTTTCAATCGCATGGTCATCTGACAAAACCATGGGCTGGGACCACGCAAGTTCGATGTGGTTGATGGCGATGCCTATTCCAGTGTTGTTGTGGCCCGTTC
>JASMLG010000018.1 GCA_030748805.1 Phycisphaerales bacterium
TACATGTTTACAACTACGGGACCATTTTTACGAATGACTGCCAATGGCCATCCAATGGGCTCGACCATTTCCGTTCACGATGCGACACTTGACATACATATAGATGCGCAAGCAGCGTCTTGGATTGATCTTGACACTGTCAAAATAATCCAAAACGGAGACGAAGTAGCCAAAGTCACAATTGAAAGCGAAATCGATGGAGTCACGCATATCCGTCCACGATTACGCATTGACATCCCACGCGACTGTTGGGTTGTGGCAATAGCGCAAGGCGACGAAGCCATGACACCCTATGTTGATGAAGACGACCGAAAAATTTACCCACTTGCCATTGCCAATCCTATATATATAGATGCCGATGGCGATGGCAAATACACACCACCGAAGGTGTGGGCGGAAAATATTATCGCAACAAGTGACCAAGCAACAATTGTAAAGACATTCAATGAAGTACATCCAACTGAACAAAGTTTATTAGTGCTTGCGGCAAACAACAGGAAAATGGCTGAACTTGGTTTCAAAAGCACGGAGCGTATCGTTCGGCTTGCAGCAACGAGAGTGGTAGAAAATTTGAAAGATGCATCACTTCTTCCGATGCTCGCTGATGTCATCGACGACCCAACTAGCGATCGATACCTTGCATTTTCTGCGTATATGGCTGGCGATACCATCGACCCAGTGTTTGGTAAAACATTATTAGAAAAATACTCCGATCGATTTGGATGGGAAAATGCATTGCGGTACACAAAAGAAAAAGAACTCAATTTGCCTGGTGAATTGATCCGAGAGTGGCAGGTCGCTGGGTATTTCGCAATTGCAAATGATAATGACCGCCTTTCGAATCTTGCAAATCAAAAACAAATACCAGAGCCAAACATCGTGCAACTTACTGTACCAATGACAACGCTTGGAGAACCACTCAAGTGGGTCAGTGTACAAAGCGAAAAGGATGGCTACTTAAATCTTTCGCTTGGGGAAGCAACTGAAAATGTAATTGCATACGCTAGGTGTTGGTTATGGAGCCCAGATGAGCGCGAAGTTGACTTCGCTATTGGTAGTGACGACGGTTGCCGCATTTGGGTCGGCGACGAACTTGTTTGGGACGACCCATCATGGCAAACCGCCTACAAGGACAAAAAAATTGGTTCATTTACCTTGCAAAAGGGATGGAACCCAGTGCTTTTCAAAATCCTAAACGGCTTAAAGGGTATGGGGCTTTACTTCCGCGTAATGGATGATGAGATAAAGAACACCTCAGTAGACCCACAAATTAACTAACACGCGGTTAATTAATTTGTGGGATGAGGACACCCATTGCTTCGAATTGTTTTTCGATTTGGGGTGCCCAGCCGCGGTTCGCGATTGGACTTGCGGGGCTTGGATGCAAAATAGTTTCGATGTCATCGCGGTTCAATGTTTTCATCGCCCGCTTTTTTGCAAAGCCACCTATGCCAACAATTTTTGATGGTTCAAGTTCTTTGACGAACTTCGTTAGTGCAACATCGCAAATATCAAAAACAGCATCGCGTTCTTCTGGCCTGAGTTTATCTGGTGTTCGATTCTTGCCTCCATCCTCCATAAAACACAGTGGGCAATAATTTAACACGAAAAACTCATTAAAGAAACTTTCGGGGGTGACGAAACGTTGCTTCGCCCACTCCCAAACGCGGCGACCACTCACCTCGCTTCGCGGGCATTGAAAGCCAAGAACTTCACGTTTGGGGTGTTCTGGATTCGGTTTTTGAACCGTTTCTTCAATGTCTAAAAAATCACGAACGGCATTGACTTCGCCAAACGGAACGCCTGTTTGTGCCATCCCCCAAGGACCGGGATTCATCCCAATGAGTAACACCCGCCCTTTCCCATCTCCAAACTTTTCAAGGTATTTTTTGTGCGATTTCCATGCATATACAAGCGGGTTATACACATACGCAACAGGTTCACTAAACAAAAGTGCGTCACATCCTTTTGATAACTCCCTTGTAATTGAAACAAGCCGATTCGACATATACCTATGGTACCATTGGTGCATCGCAATGGAAAAAACCTACCATTTCAAAGTGCTTGGCTGCCGCATGAATCATGCTGAGCGCCGTGAAATGGAATCCATTCTGCAAGCGCGAGGTATGACCCCCGAAATCCCCAAATCCACCGAAACCCCCAACAGCAATGCTCCTGATTTAGTAATTGTCCATACTTGTAGCGTGACGGGTCAGGCAGCAGCAAAATCTCGTAACGCAATCCGTAGAGCAAAACGAAATGGAAAACATGTTTTTGTTACTGGTTGTTTTCCGGGAACTGATTTTGATGTTGCAAACGAACTAGGCGACACCGTCGTAACGCAAGCAGGCGAAACACCTATGCTTGCGCGATTCAAAGAAGAAGTCGATGCGTGGCTTGGCCAATCGTACGAAGAAAAAATTGAACCAATAACCAAAACACTTCCAATTACATCCTTACCTCAAATTCCGGGGGTACACACTAGAGCGGAACTTAGAATCCAAGATGGTTGCGATGCGCATTGTTCCTTTTGTATCATTCCTAAAATTCGTACTACCCTTCGATCTAAAACAATTCAAGATACTGTCAGAGAAGCAACGCGTTTAGTAGAACTAGGACATAAAGAAATTGTCTTGACGGGTGTTTTCATTGGTGCGTATGGTCATGAAACAGCTCTACGAAGAAAACAAACATCACAAGACAGTGAACATCTTGCTGACTTACTTGATGCAGTTGCACAAATCAGCGGACTGAAACGATTGCGTATAAGTTCAATGGAACCGGGTGATGTAACCCCCGCGTTACTCGATGCGATGATTGCGAACCAACCAATAGTAGCACCGCACTTACATTTGCCATTGCAGTCGGGAAGCGATGCTGTTTTGCAAAAGATGAATCGGCAATATAACATTTCGCATTACATGGAGATGATCGCACTGGTTAATGAACGCCTTACCGGTGACGGGCTCCCACCTGCAATTACGACCGATGTGATTTGCGGGTTCCCAACAGAAACAGAAGATGACTTTGAACAAACCATAGCAGTGGCTTCGAGCGTTGGCTATTTGCACATGCATGTTTTCCCTTACTCGATTCGCACGGGAACCGCCGCAGCTCGCTGGAAACAATTACCACCAGAAGTTGTGCAAGAACGAGTACAAAGATTGCTCACTCTCGATGATGAACTATCCCTTGCGTACCGAACAAAACTTCTAGGCAAGCAAGTACAAGTGATGATTGAGAAGAAAGATGAAAAGACTGGCAATTTGCGTGGGAGGTGCGAACGGTATGCTGAAATCTCAATTAAATCCTCTGCTAGCCATGGCGAACTCGTTTTTGCAACTGTTTCAGATGTAAGAGGGACGAAAACTTTTGCAAAAGAAAATCTAACTGCATTTACGCCTTAAAAAACCTGCTGAAAACACTCTTAAATATTCGATAAATAAAACTTCTGTTTGTGTGTTTTAATTGAGGGTATTTGATTGAGATTGATTGTAGCAATAGTTTTCATAATGTACGCCAAATCCGCTTCGGCAGATATTTACCAATGGTATGACGGCGACGGTGATGGTTCGCTTTGGTTGAGCTCATCGATTGCTGAACCATTTAGCAATTTAAGTAATGAACTGCTCTGGTGGGCTGATTTGCAAAATGCAAATCTTCAATATGCAAATATCTCAAATGCAAATTTAGCTCACGCCAATCTCACAAATACAAACCTAGAGCACGCCGATCTTGCATTCACTAATTTTATTGGCGCCGATTTACAAGGCGCTAACATACAAAGTGCGAATGTGTTTTATGCTGATTTATCTGGTGCAAATCTATTTGGATTAGAAAATTGGAACGAAGCGTTTTGGCTTGCTTCTAGATATACCCAGACCACAATTTTCCCTTATGGCATGGACCCAAACGATTTTGGAATGATTGAAATTGAAATACCAGCCCCCGGAATAATTCCTTTACTTGGCATTTCGATTGTAGTACGA
>JASMLG010000019.1 GCA_030748805.1 Phycisphaerales bacterium
TGGTAACGTGCCAACGCAACTTGTCGACGGTCTTCCGTTTGCTTCTTGGTACACCGGTGATGACTTTCCGGGACTCCATCATCCAATGCCAAACCCAAACTGTTTTGATGGAACTCCCCCGCCAATAAGCGAAGAAATTGATGTTGCTGTTGTTGGAGGTGGAATCTCGGGATTAACTTCTGCGTATCTACTTCGTCAGCACAACCCTGTTATTTTTGAAATGCACAATCAGTTCGGAGGAGCTGCCCGAGGTGAACAATGGAAAGGAGTCCCCTACTCCCTTGGTAACGCTTATGTTATCACGCCAGATTCGGGAACTTTTTTAGAAGACATCTATCAAGAACTAGGCATGAACGAAGTTGTTCGTGTTGATTCAAGCCAAAGTCCAGTTGAATTAGAAGGGAAAGTACTTGAAGGTTTTTTTGATGGACAAGGTGTTGACTTTAATACGGCTCTTGCAATAGCAAAGTACCGAAAAATTGTTACACAGATGGCAAACATCGATTACCCAGTCATACCACTTATCGGTGGCAGCGAAGATGATTGGGTATATGAACTCGATCAAAAAACTTTGAAGCAAGACATTCAAGATCGCATGGGGATGCCAATTCCTGATGTGCTTGCTGCTGCTATTCAGTCATATTGTTACTCTTCATTTGCCGCTGGCTGGGAAGAAATTTCTGCAGCAGGCGGTTGGAACTTTTTAGCCGCCGAAGAATTCGGGCGCTGGGTTTGTCCTGGCGGTAACAGTTTTATGGCTCAAAAAATGTGGGAAGCGCTTAAACAACTCGATGACAACGTGCCAGAGCCATGCCGACCGTACCACATACGTGGTGGATGCCGAGTTGTTGATGTGCGACCTGTTTCAGGACCGGGAAACAAATCGCAAGTTACTTGGGTAGGAACCGATGGAAGATGCCGCGCCTTGCTCGCGAAAAAAGTTGTGATGGCGTGTCCAAAGTTCATTTGCAAAGGCATCATTAATGGACTTATTGTTGAGGATGTTGCAAAGTATGACGCGATGGATTCACTTGAATACCGTGGTTATCTTGTTGCAAACGTTCTTCTCGATGCACCAGTTAAACTTGACTTTTATGACATCTTCCTTCTTGGTGATGGTATCTATCCAATGGACCAAAGTGCTGCTGAAGACGATCGTTTTGTTTGTGATGTAGTGGATGGTAATTACGCAGCTGGCTCACTTCAACACGGAATGAGCAATGCGCTAACTTTGTACTGGCCGTTGCCATTTGATTTTGGTCGTTGGACTTTGCTTCATGAAGCGAACTGGAATAATTATTCCAAGATGCTTGCCCCGCAAGTACGCAAAATACTTAAGTTGCTAGACATTCCAGATACAAAGGTGAAACAAGTACGCATGACACGGTGGGGACACGCAATGCCAATTCATGCGCAGGGATTAATTGCAAATGGAACCTGCGAAGAAGTGCGTAGGCCAACGATGGACGATCGCCTGTTCTTTGTGCAGCAAGATAACTGGGCGCTTCCAGCTGTTGAAAACTGTTTGCTTGATGCAAAGACGTATACCGACATTATTAGCGATCAGTTGTAGCAAAAACAATCACGCGGGAATGTTTAAGTTCAATTAATTCGGCTCTGAACCGAATTAATTGTTTGTGGTTTTTATTGGCAAGCACCCCAAGAACCAACAACGATAAGTAAATCATTTACATCAACGCCGCCTTCGCCAGTAATATCCTGAACACAAGCACAAGCACCCCAAGCATCGATAATCTCTAACAAATCCATGACATCAACAAACCCGTCACGCGTGATATCTGCTTCGCAAACTTCACATACCTCGTTACCGCCGTTGTCGTTCCAGCCGCCAACAATATGTTCTGGAACATTCCAACAAATTGTCGTCCCTGTTACGTTCGGAGAGGAACAATCGCATCCCACATAAATTGCTCCTGCTTGAAAATAAGCACCGTTAGAAACAAGTTCGCAATCTACAATCAATGGAACACTGTCAAGTGCGTAATCCATAGCGCCGCCAAACTGTGCAAAGTTATTATTAAAAGTACAACTTTCAATAATTGGCTCACTCCAATCGTGGCTGCGCATCCCCCCGCCATTGTAAGTTGCAGTATTGCCTTCAAAATGACAGTTAATGAGATGAGGACTACTTTGTAAATTGTGAAGTCCCCCGCCCCACTCTGCTGTATTGTTGACGATTGCGCAATTTTCTATTATTGGGTTGCTTCCGTGCAAAAAGATGCCGCCACCAAACCTACCACCTTCATGCAAAGCACCTATACCGCCTGTTAAGGTAAAACCGCGAAGAACGGTTTTATTTGTTTCGCCCATGGTGAACATCACGCAAGTTGAAAGTCCTTGAGCATCAATAATAGTTGAATCACGACCTTTTGTTGAGGCGACAGTAATCGCTTTGCCACGAAGGTTAACTGTTTCGTTATACACACCGGGAGCAACAAGTACAGTGTCCCCGTCACTTGCAACGTTTATCGCTGCACTAATAGTTGGCATTTCCTTTGGTACAAAGATAGTACCTGCATACACACTTCCCGTACAAAGTAAAAACGTGCAAACAATTTGCTTCATAGCATAAATATTACCATTAAATAGAAATCGTGGTTAATTAATCGTAAGCGTACCTGTTCCTGTTGCTTCTTGCCATCCACCGATGCGTATGTAATAGGTATTACCAGCTTCAACTGTATAGTCAATTTCGGAATGGTAGATCTGGCATCCAGTATCGGTATAGCCATCGCCATTGCATGCAACTTGATTATCGCAAGAGCCCTCATAAAGAGCCATTGAAGTATCGTAACTTGTGCTATCACAAGTGGTGAAGTGGACAGAACCAGACGCCGTTGGTGTGTAGAGGAACCAGATGTCTGGTGAATTACCCCAATCAAGATACGTGCCAGAGCACTGTGCATCATTTGGTGGATTGTCACTTGGGGTAGCGGTTAACGTTTCAAATTCGTTTGCTCCATTTTGCGCAATTAGTGGACCTGAACACTCATCGCCAGCACCAGCAATTGGACATTCGGTTGATTCGCAGTTACTACCATCTCCTTGGAAGCCGCCGCCTAAATTGACGCACTCACTTGGCATGACAAATACGCAAGAGCCGTCATCGATACAGCATGCGCCGGGAGCAGGACATCCTGAAAAATCACAGGTCGAATTATCACCCTTGTAATCACCGCCCGCTTCTAAACAGTCGACTTCAGTTTCGGCTTCTAAGCAGCCACCTTCTGGCAAGCAGCAAGCGCCAACTGGTGTACAGTCATTGCCCCAAGCATCGACAACAGATAAAAGATCGCTAACTCCAACGCAGCAATCTCCATCTACGTCGCCGGCAGGTTTAAATGTGCCGTCTCCGCAATTTGTGAATGTGTCGATAACCGCAAGAAGGTCAACAACATCGACAGAATAATTTTCATCAATATCTTGTGGACAGAAACCAACAGGAGCATCGCATGGATCCGCTGGTTCAGTGGTTCCCACTACACAGAGCGTTGGGTCACCAAACACAATCCATGTATCCATCATTTCTTCTCCGCCGGTTCCGTACTCATCAATCATTAGACAAGAACCAGCCATGCATAGTACGCCGCACTTAGTGTATGACTCTGCAACGAGAAGATCAACAATTTCATCTTGGGCGCTCATTGGCGGCGCCCATGATTGATTAACAGAAGACATGTAAGCAAGAATTGCTCCAGATGGCTGTCCATTATGGGTTGCTCTTAACCATGATTCAGCAAAACAAGTTGGGCCATGGTATTCACCGTTTACACAAGCAACCGAAACAATCCAAGGTAGTGAGCCATTGTTTGTAAGTGCATCGACGTGAGAACTACTAAAGCCAGTCGTAGACCACGCATTGGTTGAACCGTGGCCAGTGTAATTCATTAAGCCACGTCCTTCGTTTACTGCATTTGTAACCATTGTAGAAGTTGCGCCATTTGTATCGTAAAACTGGTCTACTTCTGTATAGCCATAATTAAGTAGGTCAAGACGGATGTTGTCTTCATGTTCAAAATCGGATTCGCCATCATCGCCTATACCACTTCCTTCGGCTGAAGCAAGACCAGTTGCTTTTTTGTACCAAGCTTGCTGGGTTGATTGCCCCGTCTCAAATTCGATAGTTCTTTGTACTTGAGTGTCAACGTGGGAACCGTTTTCTGCTGAAAACCTTCCGACGATGACTTCTGGGTAGTGGTCGTTTCCTGATATTTGTCCGTACATAGGATCCCCAGCACCGCTTTCGAAGGAAGCAACAGGGTAATCGATTTGGAAAGCATCGCCAACAAGAAGGACAAACCCAAGGTCACTGGAGTTATATACATTTTCTATGTACTCATCGATTGCAGCATCGTTGTTGCCAATTGAAGAGACAGGTACGACTGTCGTATTAATTCCAATCGAGTTTTTGTGATCAACATACGGTTGAATATTTCCAAGGAAATCATCGTAGCAAATTACTAGCAGATCACCGTCATCTGAAAGAGGGTCGTATCTTAAATCACCATCATAGTTTAAAAAGTGACGTTCAAGTAATGCAGAATAAGATGAGCCAATGCTATGTTTAAGTGCACTTTGGTTAATTGTGTTTACCCCACCTTGATTTGCAACGTAGACAGTTACTGTTAGTGAGTCAATTACTCTAAGTGTTTTTTGTACAGGGTTGTACTGGAACGGGTAAACGTCAACAACAAGTCCGCGTACATCCCTGATGATATGTGGCTTCCTAAGTGAAGCACTATTTGTGGGCCAAAATGTATCTTGTTTATATATTGGAGCAAAGGTAAATGGAACCGTCGCAGGGTCGACATTGCGAATGAGATTGCCTTTGCTTGGCGCGATTTGAATGTCAGCAACATTGTGCCATCTAGAATCAATTATTTCTACTTTCATCTGACCAGTGTCTGGTATAACAATTGCTCTTGAAACATCTGGAAGTGCTGGAAAACCTGCTTGCAGCGTATGGTTTTCGCCTTCAAGTTCTGGTTGATGGTAGATACGACCGTTCACTTCTATTTCGTTTAACTTGTACGCAGGAAAATTGTATTGAAGTGTGATGGCGGTTCCGGTGTCTTCTATAACACGGACATCCATCCTTTCTGCCATTACAGTTGTTGAAAGGAATGCGAGTGAACAAGTTGCAAAATTCAATAAAGCAGTAAATCTCATATCTGTCTCCAAACAGTTGTTTTCTGATGTCTTCTAGTAAAATTCCAATATAGCACTTGAAGGGCAATTAACAAAGGTTTATTCGAGTAATTGTCAGGTAAAGTTGCATTTAAACTGCTTAAACTGTCATAATAAACTGGAAATAATGGAGTCAATGCGTTTTGTGGCGGGCTCAGCTTGTGCCATGGTGAGGTGGTTTTTGATTTGATTTAAGATTTCAGCGGATGGAATCTTCTTGGCGTGTGTTGCTGGGGTAAGCCCCCTTGCGCAAGCAGGAAGAAGTTCTTTATAACTGAGTTCATCTGGTAGCCAAGGTAAGCAGCCGGCAAAGAGGGCTTCGACAACAGCAATACCGTAGAACTCGTGTTTTGCTGTAGAAAGTACCCAATCTGCTTTGTGGAGCCACTTCCAATACTCCCCTTTTGACTCGACATGCCCAATGTGTTCGATGTTGTCTTTGAATTCAGAACTGAACTGCGTTAATGCCGGTGGCACTTCTTTGAATTGCTCGCCAAGAATAATCCAGCGCAAGTTAAGTGCTTGAGTATGCTTTCTTGCAAGAGTAAGCAGTTGTTCGGGACCTTTGTCGTGTTCCCAGCGGTGTGGCCATACAATTTTGACAGGCCTGCTACGTCCTTCGTTATCGGAGTTATGTAAAACTCTCGATTCGACCAATTCATCTGGTGGATGTTCTACTGGCACCCATGCGACAGTTGAATTAGCGCGAATTCGCTCCCCGATGTTGTCAATCGTTTTGTCCCATGACTTTTCAAACAACCTTTCTATCCCAGAAATAAACGAATCAAGGTTCCACTTGCTGTTGAAGATCGTGAGGTCCGCAGTTAGCACGCTTTGCAAATTGGTAAATGCAAACGATGCATCCCGAGCGTCTTTTGTTGGGTATGCAACTTGGTTTTCATGCATATAAAGAACCAGAGGAATGCCCCGCCAATTTGGTGGTAAAGCACTGCGAAGCGCTGCGACATCAGTTAGCGATGTGCAAAATAGAATGTCTGGCTTGCTTATCCCCTGTTGTTTTGCTTCATCCACCATCTCCAAAGCACTAACTGCCATGCGCCACTTCCAAGAGCGAGGTGGTCTAGTTATCCACGACCATTCGTGCGAAGAGCGCTTTGTGATGGTTTCTCTAAACTGTTTATGCGAACCGCCATCAAACGATTCAAATGCGAGAATGGATGCCATCGGTACATGGTAAGATACTTTTATGAGTCAAGATGTTATGGCACCACTTTGTTCTGTCTTTCGGCGGTACTTACGGTCGCAAGATTTAAAGTACACCCCCGAAAGAGCGGACATATTAAATGCTATCATTGAGGAAGACGGTTTGTTTGAAGCCGAAACGTTGATGGATAGTATGCGCCTTGGTGGCTACAACGTTTCGAAAGCAACGCTCTATCGCACGGTAAAATTGTTGCGCGAAGCAGGCATCATTCAAGAAGTGATGATTGACGGTAAGCAATCACATTATCAACTAATTTATGGACGCAATCCAATCGATGCGATTGTCTGCATGCGTACTGGCAAACGCATCGAATTTTCATCAAGCGAACTTGTCGGTTGGCGTGATGCAATCTGCAAAGAACACGGCTGGGAACCAGTTGGGCACCGAGTCGTGATTTACGCTTTGTCGCCAGAAGCCGAGTGATTTCTTAGATTTCTAATGACAGCCCCTTTCGCTCGCGGACTCTCTCTTTGTGACAGTCACGTCGAATTAATTAACCGCGGGTTAATTAATTTACACTTTAATGGCGATTAATTACCTCGTAGCGTGCAAGAATTAATTGACCCGCGGTTAATTAACGGTCGGATTTCTATGGACAGGCACTAAGAGATGGATATTTCACGTGACTGAATGCCAAGATGAGTAATGTGAATAGAGGTAGCGTTGCTTTGAATAGCGTTTTTTATTCTTGATGCCCATTCAATAGCGATTATCGCGTTTTTATCTTGAAGCAATTCGTCCCAACCAATGGATTCAAGTTCGTCTTCTCCAGAAAGGCGGTACGCATCTATATGCACGAGTCGCTTATTGTTTGCAATATCGTACTCTTGCATAATCGCAAAGGTCGGACTACTTACTTGTCTTGGATCCCCGCCTAGTCCTTCGCATAAACCCCGCGTAAAACACGTTTTCCCTGTACCTAGTTCGCCATCTAAAAGTATTACTGATGGGGGCGTTATATCTAGTGCAAATTGCTTTGCAAAGTCAATTGTTTCTTGTTCGCTTCTCGTCGTTGTCATTCGTGGTTCCACCCACAATTTGCAATGACAGTTCCATCAGTTGTGATGACTTTATTGTTGCCTTGTTTAACGGTTCCAATTACAGTAGCGAGTTCTTTTGGAGGTTTGATTGCACTTGTAAACAATAGTTCATAATCTTCACCATCGCTTATGGCATTCTCGATAGTTGCTCCATTTCTTAGTGGTAGAAGACATGTGTCAATTTCAAGTTGCAGTTCTCTACTTGATAAACGGGAAGCATCTATTCCAAGACCATCACTTATGTCAATCATAGAATGTAGATTGTCTCCAAGAGTTTGTAGCAATTCTTGCGACTCAGATATCCGAGGTGTAAAAGACAGATGGTGACCTGCAATAGAATTACCAAGTTCTCCTGTAACGCAAACGTAATCGCCCTCTTTGGCACCAGTACGTAAAATAGATTTAAGTTTGGGTCTTGCAATAGCGGTGACAGTGAAAACAGAAGTTCCTTTTCCTGATGATATGTCTCCACCAATAATTGGTCCCCCCCACTTTTGAGCAACTTCTTTTGCTCCAGAAAATACTTTCTCACACCATTGGTTGGGAGTTTCAACTGGAACACAAGCAGTCATCAAAGATGCAATTGGTTCAGCAGCCATTGCAGCAATATCACTAAAACATCTTCCAACTGCTTTACGACCTATTAGTTCTGGAGAAGTGTCTTGATGAACATGTACAGAAACTACTAATTGGTCAACAGCGCATAGTATATTTTCTTTTCCTACAACCAATTCACCCATATCATCTCCAGGTCCGATGGTTATTGGTGGCTTGAGTGTTGATGTTGAATAGATAGTTTTTAATAAAGTGCATTCATCCACTTGGAGTGTTCTCCACAATTAAATCGAAGTATTTTTTCGAGGCACCTTGCTGTTTCTTAATTACCATTTGACCAGCGAGACCAGGGGCTTTGAGTAATTCGGGATCTTCAAGGTACAGTTGGATGCAATCAGCAAGTTCTTTCTCATCACAAACTACTATTGCACTTTCTTTGATGAACAAATCGACCATTTCTTTGAAATCACCATAATTTGGTCCAATGAAAGTAGTTTTGCCAAAAGCTATTGGTGGCACAGGATCAGAGCCATACATCGGGACAAAACTACGTCCAATTACAACTATGTCAGCGTAGAGGTATGCTTTGTCTAATTCACCAATAGTGTCGAGCAAGAAATAATTAGTTTCGCAACGTTGTTTACAAGTTCTTCTGTTACAAGGGGCAAGTACTTCTTCAGCATTATCAAACCATTCTGGTTTTCTTGGAGCACATAATAATTGCACGCCTTCTGGAAGAGCATTACGAAGAATCGAATGTTCCTCAGGAGCGGTAGATGCTCCGACTACTAGTGGTTTTTCAGGATCAATTCCCAAGTCAGCAATAAATTGTTGAACTCCATTCACACATTGAAAAGCAATGTCAACATTGTCCCATTTCATAGTCCCCAGAACACAAACGTTCATACCACCAAGATCTTTTACTCTATTGGAGTAATCTACGGTTTGCATTCCAATTGCAGAAATGCGCGAGAAAGTTTTTTTGAGAAGGGGTTTTACTAATTTGTATCTTTCGAAACTTCTTTGCGATAGACGACCGTTAATAATTAAAACAGGAACGGAAATTTTAGAACATCTACTTATGAAGTTAGGCCATACTTCTAGTTCGACTAATGCTACTATCGTTGGTTTAATTCGTTTTAAAAATTTCCGAATAGAAAAGCTAAAATCGAATGGGAATCGCTCAATTATGCAACTTTCTGAAAAAAGCTCGTTTGCCCTTCTTATGCCTGTATCAGTAGTCACACATATCACAACGTCGTAATTGTTTTCAATTAATAACGGAACGATTGTTCTTAGAGAATTAACTTCTCCAACTGATACAGCGTGAATAAGTATCCGTTTTGGCTGTATTGGAAGATTTTTTCCGAATCCTAGACGCCCACGAAGGTCTTTTCTCCTTGGATGCCCTTTCAAACGTGATAACAGAGCATGGACTATGACAGCCGGAAGTGCAATCAAATAAGCAATGTCTACTAGTAGAAACACTTGCGTAGTGTATCTTCAGTGCTTTAAAGCGTAACACCTTCCGATAAAACGGGAACTTTCTTTTATATTTATCGAATGTTATAGTGGCATTATGTGCATTTACGTGTCACAATAAACCAACTGTATGGTTGCCAAAAGAGAGACAACAAACTTATGATGGAATTACATATTTGCACTCGCGGTAGCGGTAAGGTTCTTAGAAAGTTTGCTATCGGTGACCTTGAAGAACTTATTATTGGCAGGGATTCGGATTGTGACATCCGTATCAAGTCGCCGGTTGTTTCTCGCGAGCACTGCACTATAGAAGTAGATGAAAACGGTGGTCTTGTTTTAGCAGATGCCGGATCAACTTGTGGAACTTTCGTTGACCAAGAAAAGATTGATTCAGTTCGAGTGGAGGACGGTCTTCAGGTTGTGATTGGTCCAGCAGTATTAAAATTTTATGATTCAGGAATCTAGTTTAATCATCTGCTCTTTGTTTCTGATGCTCTAAATCTTTGATATGTCTTTTGAGCATGTCAAGATTATCTTCGTCTAGTCCCATGAATTCTGCTGTTTCACCAAGTTTCTTAGCCCAACTCAACAGTTCCTTACCTGCTTTGATTCTGTTTGCTAATCGCTTTTTGAGGGTATTTCCTTGAACGTCCCCATCTAGTTGACTTCTTAATTTTGGTCCTTCTTCTTCGAATTCCTTAAGAGTTGCCCACCACTTTTCAGCGATTTCAACACCATATTGATCAATCTCCACCCACTCATCCAAATCTAAGAACTTCGCCAAGTCATCCTTAGTATCCGCAATTCCATCACACAATCCAGAGTCCAAAGCTTCTTGTGCTCCTAATGTCAAGTTTCTTCCTGGCTTACTCAGCACAACTTCACCGTTTGCATTTGCGTAGTATGTAATTTTTCCAGTTACTGGATCCTTGTCATAAGAAAAGTTTTCCTTAACCTTTACCATGCAACCTGCTACAAGTGGAGTGTGGCTTGTCTTGGCAAGGACTCCAGCGAGTTCACGAATCCATCCATACAGTTGCCAGTCCGGAGCAACATTATTGATATCTCCAGAGTACATAGTTATCGAACCAAGTTCTCCCTGTGTCTTGTAGTAAACTTCATCACAAAGGAATCCAGTGGCAGCAGCTCCAGAAATAGCGTGTGTTATCCACGCAATAAAACGGTGTCTTTTTCTTGCTTCAAATACAACATCTCGCAGTTCAGACCATTTTTTTACAGATCCTCCACCAGAGTTAATCTCCATAACGATAATTTGGCCAGGACCATAATTTTCGTCAATGTAATCAACTAACTTTGTAATCTCAGTTGGTCTGAAATATGTACCAACCATTTCATGCATTGGTAATAGGAATACTCCTTTTGGTAACTCACCTTTCGTTCCAATTGGTTTCTTGGTGTTTGATGAATCATCAGTAACATCTTGCTTGATAGAGGGATTTGTATTGTCAGGTGTTTCTTCTTCTTCTTTATTGTCACTTCCACCAGAAATGGAAATTATCTTATCGATGAATATGAATTCGGTATCAACAACTATGTAACTATTTGTAGCTCGTGTTATCGCGCCTTCAATTGTCTTTGTGCCATTTTTTGAATTGATGTTTACAGTTACAACCTCCCCTATTTCGCCACTCCAAGTTGTACCATTTTCTAACTGGAGTTCAACTGGTTCTGCATATATGGCGGAGCAAATTGCTAACGTAAAACATGCTAAGTAAGAGATGAATTTCATGTTTATCCTCCTCCCCCACCAATTGGACCACCGCCTCCACCACTTCTACCACCACTACCGCCTTCTTCACGAAGTGATCGTAATATCTCCTCAATTTCTTCGATTGATTGTTTAACAAATCGCTCGTTTATTCGGTATTTCCAGCCAACTCTCATTTTAACAGGATCAGAGTCCTGCATTAAACGAAGTAATTTCTTCAGACATGTAAGTTGTTTACGTAAGTACATTGCTTGTTCATCTCCTACTGCCCATCCTTGGTACTGTTGAGAATCAAGCCAAAATTCACAAGCTTTTTTGAAACTCTCTCGCCATGCGTCTATGTATGAATTGATATCTTCGGTGATATCTTCGCCTACTAAGTGATATTCACGTATTCCTCTAGCTAGAAGAACGTCGTTACGTGTGTGTACATTACCCTCACTGATTCCTACTTCATTCGCAATCGATGCACTTAAGTGAGGCATAAGTTCTTCACCTGGATCGACTACAAAATCCCCATCTGTGCTTTCTTCCCATTCTACTTTTTTGCCTTTCCAAGTTCCCGAGAGAGACACTTCTGGGTCTACAAAAGCACGAAGAAGCGCTGGGCTTCTATTGCCGTAAGTTGCAAATGCTTTTGAGTGAGCAACTGCGGCTTCTCTAATTTTACCGTATGTATCTTCTGCCTCTATGTAGTCGAACATTCTTGAAACACCCATGGTTGCATGCAGATACCCGTCATGAGACATGTACATTGTTGGCCAAGATAGAGCCAAAACAGAACTCGTTCCAGATGCGTCCTTTACCCAGATTACTTGGTTTAAATCTCCAAGAGATACATGAAAAACTTCAGCTAATTTGACTAGATCGGTTTTATCATAAGCGCTGAATTCTTGACGATCGCCCCACCCCATCAGATTATGAAAACTGTTTCTCCAGTCCCTGCTGAGCATTTCTACAAGAATTAAGTCAGGTTTTGTTTCCTTGATTCTATCAACCAAATCTTCATACACATTATGACGGATGTCAGTATGCATTTGACCATTCATTGGAATGATTAAAATTCCTGGGCCATTACCCTCTGTTTTAACTACTGAGTCAGTCCAATTCGTTTCAGGCGTCGGTTGAAGAGCTGATGCTTCTTGTATAGAAAATGTGATTGAAAATTGTATAACTATTAAAGTAAATAATATTCGTGCCATGTGCTTAGTATACCTTTGAAATAATCACGATGATTGAAAATCACGATAAATACCTAAAGCAAGCGTTATTGCTTCTTCTCTAGTAGTAATTGCCCCTTCCAGTTGGGCGTCGTATACGGCTTCAAGAACAGATCCTATGATTGTTGGGGGCTTTATTCCTGCAGAAATAAGATCATTCCCATTAATAAAACGTTTTGGGGCAAGTCCCGTTTTTTCAAGTTCAGTTATTCGTCTTTTGATATATACGAATGCTGCCCTATCCTCACCTTGAATAATTGAGAGTGCGGAAGTTCTATGCTCAGATGAAGCAACCCTTTTCTGTTTTGCAGTACCTAGAGTATCCCAAGCAAATAGCTGTTGATGTAACACAAGAATAGTTTCTAATTCATTAAATACTTTGTTCGATAGCAATAATTGACTTCTCCAATGTTTTGCAATTGCATGTAAGTCAGCGTCGCTACCATTTCGATCAATGATCCAAGCAGCAAGAGCAGTTGAGAATGTAGAAGAAGCAGGCAATCTACCTAATCGAGTAGGCGCTTTCATACATGACTGTTCAGCGAATATGATTCTGTCGAGTCCAAGGTATTGGAGTTCCCAAGCAGCAACACCTCGATTTTGGTCTTCCAGCATTTTTTTGATCTCATCGCCAATTCTTTCTCTTGAAATCCCAGACAACTCATTTGCAAGTTCCCTTATCGCATTGCCAGTTTCTTCTTCAATGGAAAATTCAAATCGGGCGGCAAAGCGTATCCCTCGTAACATGCGTAAGTGATCCTCGCTAATCCTATTGTGTGGATTTCCTATTGATCTTACAAGTCGGTTGTCTAAGTCCATTTGTCCATCTACGTAATCAATAATCTTCTCTTCAATTGGATCTTCAAACATGCCATTTATCGTAAAGTCCCTGCGCATTGCATCGTGTTTGGCATCACTGAATTGAATCTTGTCAGGATGTCTGCAATCTGAGTATGGCCCGTCACTTCTGAATGTTGCAACGTCGTATGAGAACTCATTTCTAACCACAAGCATAACTCCAAAGTGTTCTCCAACGCTTCGAGCTTTTGGGAAAATTTTCTTTATATCATTTGGTCTTGCAGATGTGGCAATGTCGTATTCGGCAGGTGTTATTTGCATAAGGCGATCTCGGACGCAACCTCCAGCAAAATAAGCTTCGAATCCATTCTCTCGAAGTGTAGTGAGAATATCTATTGCGCCAAGTCGGCATTCATTTGGACAAAGTTGGTTCATTGTGGTTGTATACAGTAGAACAGAATCCACATTCCCGTACCCTCTTTGCTAATTTCTGGTCCACCTAATGAATCTACTGCATGGTTTGTGGTGTTGGGGTTAACAGGCGTTCGAAGAACAATAAACCCCTCAGTGTCTAAAATAAGACCGATTTTATTTACTTGTTCAAGAACTCGATTTCTTGAAGCTTCATTCATCATCATTTTGTATGGTGGATCGATAAAAACAATATCAACTGGCTTTGCGATGCGAAGAATAGGAATTGAAGACAGTGCGTCGCCTTGAATAGGAATTGCTATTTCGTCAGAGGTAATTGCTTCGATATTTTCCTGAAGTATTGAAAAGATTTTTTTATCCTTCTCAACCATAACCACTGTCTTAGCTCCCCTACTAATTGCTTCAAGACCCATTGTTCCTACACCAGCAAAAAGATCAAGCACAACACTATCTTGAAGATGACCTCTTAGTTTATTCATCACAGATTCTCTCGCTCGTCCAGTCCATGGCCGAGTTAAGTTGTTTCCGTGTGGTGTTTTGAGTTTTCTTGACCTTAATTGTCCACCTAATATTTTTAACACAACGCATAGGATACATATAGTCAGACACAATGTAATATATGGTGATGGAGAGTAGATTCGATTCGCTGCCAAATCGCTTAAAACAGGTCTCAGTTGTGACAGAAATATTTGGTGTTCCGTCTCTTCTGATTAGAAAAGACAGACTTTCTAGGCCATTTATCCTTTGGTTGCATGGCAGGACAGCAGACAAAGAATTAGACTCTGGCAGATATTTAAGGTATGTTCGTCGTGGAATTAATGTTTGCGCTGTTGATCTTCCAGGTCATGGTCAACGTTTTGATGATTCTTTACAAGAACCTCGAAATGCTCTCTCAGTTGTTACGAAAATGGCTGATGAAATTGACTCATTAATTGATGGTTTGTCGGTTTTATGGGGTTTTGACTTAAATAGGACAGCTATTGGAGGGATGTCTGCAGGTGGCTTGGCAGCAATCATAAGATTGCTTCGACCTCACAATTTTAAGGTGGCTGTTCTAGAATCAACCATGGGTTCATGGAGTTCGCAGAGGGAACACCCAATGTTTTCTGGATTGAGTAATGAGGAATTTGAAAAGAGGAATCCGACTAATAATATTGAATATTGGAAAGAGATACCTCTTTTAGCATTTCATAGTAAGCATGATGAGTGGGTTCCATATAAATGCGAACAAGAGTTCATCGATTCTCTTAGAGCAAGGTATGATGACAAAAACTTAGTCGAATTAGTTGCTTTTGACCGCACTGGAGCACCCTATGAGCATGTTGGATTTGGTAGACAGTCGTCATTAGTGAAAGAAATTCAAGTTGAGTTTGTTGCTCAACATCTTCAAGTTAAGCAGGAGCAAGAAAAGTGACAACAACCCAAATTGATGGATGGTATGGACAGTTTGGTGGAAGATTCGTTCCAGAAACATTGGTAAATGCTCTTGAACAACTTGATGCTGTTTGGAAGGAATGTTCAAATGACACATTGTTTGATATAGAACTTTCAGAACTGTTAAGTGATTACGTTGCACGACCAACCCCTGTTACATCCGCACCTATGTTGTCAAAGAAAGTTGGCGGTGCGCACATCTGGTTAAAACGAGAGGATCTTGCTCATACTGGCGCACACAAGATTAATAATACAATTGGACAAGGTCTTTTAGCAAAAAGAATGGGTAAACGAAGAGTTATAGCTGAGACAGGTGCTGGGCAACATGGTGTTGCAACTGCAACTGCATGCGCGAAATTGGGATTGTCATGTGAGATATACATGGGAGCTGAAGATGCTAGAAGGCAAGCATTGAATGTGTTTCGCATGGAACTACTCGGTGCAACAGTCAACGTTGTGGAGTCCGGTTCTAAGACGCTTAAAGATGCAACTAACGAAGCAATGCGTGATTGGATGGGCTCTGTTGAGACAACACATTACATTCTTGGCTCAGTAGTTGGACCTCATCCATTTCCTCTAATTGTTCGTGACCTACAGTCGGTGATTGGGAGAGAGGCCAGAGAGCAATGCTTATCTTCAATCGGTAAACTCCCCGATTGCATTGTTGCTTGTGTTGGTGGTGGCTCTAATGCTGCTGGTATTTTTTCAGCATTTGTTTCTGACAAAGAAGTTAAATTAATTGGCGTGGAAGCGGGTGGTACTGGACTCTTGATTGGGGAGCATGCTGCTCCACTTTGTCTCGGAAGTCCAGGTGTTTTGCATGGTTCTTTGAGTTATGTTTTGCAAGATCAGGATGGGCAGACACAGAATGTGCATTCATGTTCAGCAGGTCTGGATTATCCGGGAGTTGGTCCAGAACATTCCTACTGGAAAGACACGGGACGTGTGGAGTATCAAATAATAAATGACAAGGAAGCCCTTGTTGCATTCAAAACATTGTGTGAAACTGAAGGAATTATTCCAGCACTTGAATCATCACATGCAGTTGCTGGAGCAATGAAGGTTGCAGCAAAAATGTCAAAAGATGAACATTTACTTATTAATTTATCTGGCAGAGGTGATAAAGACGTAGAGGAAGTCCAGCGTTTATTATCAAGAGATTAATAACACACAGTTAGTTAATAAACTGCAACGGCATACAATAATTTACCAAGAAGTTATTCAGTTGGTTTACAGCATTTTGCTGGATTTCTACCAGAATTAGATGCGTCACTGAAAGTTGAGTATCCAGTGAGGTTTTTCTCGCTTATTCGTTTAGCATTACCACAACTTGATTTGTGAAAAACCTTACTCCGTTTCGAAGCTAAAAATGGTGCTGTGTCAGGTGCAGCGGGTTCTGGCGAGTTGCTTGGTGTTGTTACAGTTGGTTTCTTTGGCACAGTTGGAATTGCATTTAGTGCAGTTTTAGTAACACTTTCTGGCCATTTACTGGCTTTAACTGAAGTGCCCATACCATTAATCGGAACTAAATCTATCGATACAGCACAGTGATCGGAAGCATACCCAGCAGGTGGTGGTTGCTCCATCCAGTTGTAATCTTCGGCTGAAGAACCTAGTACAAAACCGCTGTCAATAACGTATTCATCCATTACTGCTGGATTCAAAAGCATGTAATCTAGCATTCTGTCTGATGTATGAGTTTTTCTCAGTGGCGAAAGATCGTCCCATTCCATATTAAGTGAACGAATTGATAAAGCGTCTGTCATCCCGTCACGAAAGTAAACCCTAAGTGATCTATCCCATGGCTGAGCATTGAAGTCGCCTAAAACCATAATATTTCTATTTGGATTCTTCTTATTCATCTCCTTTATGTATTGCATTATTTGCAGCGCTTCAAGTTCACGATGCCAAGCATTTCTGCCTGATTTTTGGTGAACGATAAATAAGGTTAATTCGTATCCAGATGGGGTTTCTACAGTGGCACAAAGAGGGCTCCTTTGGAATGAGATTTCGTGGCGATCTGCAGGAATATCAGTCCACCCTCCTCCAGTTCGCTCTATCTTTGTTAAGTCAGCATCTTTCCAAGTTAGAGTTTCCTTAATTGGAAAGCGAGTTAATACACTTTGTTCAATTCCCCTGTAATAACCGACATCTTCAGAATAGCATTGATAACCCATGTTCGGCAAAAACTTTTCATTGAACCACTCTAAAGCATCAAGCGATTCTACTTCTTGAAGTGCTAATATGTCTGCATCAAGTTTTCGAATTACTTTTGCAAGTTCTTCACATCTTTCTAGTGATGTTGGACCAGGATTATCTCCATAATCATCGTATTTGCCTTCAAGTAAAGGGTCGTTTACTTGGTCAAAAAAGTTGAGCATGTTGTATGAAGCAACTCGTATGGTTCCATCAATTCGTGGCATTGCTTCAGTAAGACCAAACTTATGATGAGGTGAAGGAACTGCTACTGCAGCAACTAATAATGCAATTGTTGGTATAAACATCCCAGAATGATAACGAAAAGCAGATGATTTAGTTTAGTTGTGCTTGACGATGATCAGTTACTAATCTGGAAATGGCGTTTGCTCTTAGAATAAGTAACGCTGTTTCAAGTTGAGGGTCAAGTCCATCAGAAATTAACTTATTAATATCAGGACGATTATCTTCCGAGTCAATAAGCAGCATATCCGCTTTTTGTCGGAGTTCATTACTTTGTGTTATTTGATCTGGAGACATCGAAACCTCAACATCAGGGATTATTCCCCAGTCATTCGAGCCACGACGCTTGTGGACTAATCGTCCCGGAGTGACTCCGCCATCAGATGACGGCAATCTATAGAATTGAGTTGTTAACTTTAAGTTGGCAACTTTGGAAATCTGATGAACTGTCTGAACACTTCCTTTGCCCCAACTTTGTTGTCCAACGACTATTCCAGCATCGTGTGCTTGAACACATCCTGCAACGATTTCGCTCGCACTTGCAGACCCCTTGTTGATTAAAATTATAACGGGCCAGTCAGAAAGATATGCCCTGCTTGGGAGAGCTCGCATTTTAAATAACTCCTCCCCGTTTGCAGTTTCTCCACTAACAATTGTACCTGAATTAACAAACAAGTTAGCAATGCGTCTAGCAGTTGGGAGTAAGCCACCAGGGTTATATCTGAGATCAAGGATTAAACCATTTGGTTGTCCTTCAGTTTGCATTTCTCTAATCGCAGCAAGCATATCTGTATAGGACTCTTCAGAGAAACCGGACAGTTTTAAGTAACCAATTCTATTATCTTCGTCAATAAACCAGTCCCATATTGGTTGTCCGTCATCGTCTAGTTCTTTTTTCCACCACCCTTGAACCGAATGAAGTTTAACACTATCTCTTGTAAGGAATACGTCAACAGGTTTTTCTGAAGTTGTTCTTCGTACTGTAATCGTGACTGCTGTTCCCTTTGGACCTGTAATTCGGTCTACAGCATCGTTTAGTGACCAGCCACTAGAGGACTTGCCATTTACTGCAATAATTACATCATCGGGTTGCATCCCACCGTAATAAGCAGGTGATCCCTCGATAGGATTAACGACAATTATTTCACCTCTGTTATTCTCTTTTATGACGATTCCTACACCTACGAATCTACCTTCAGTTTGTTGGTTGAATCTTCTAGATTCGTCAGGCCATATTATTGAACTGTACTTATCCAATTCGCCCATTGCACCATCACCAAATTCCCTAAGCACAACACCTTCAGGCAATTGCATTGAATTTTTATTATTACTTAGAATTCGGTCTAATATTTGAATAAGGACTCTCTTGCCATGGATATGCTTGAGATATTGTGGATAAGTTTGAAGTTCCTCGTCTATAGATTCTAGCCAGAAAGTTCTACAACCAGAGTCCCCTGCTTTTTCAAATGTCTCTGAAATAACAGGCACTTCGCCTAGTTTTCTTACTGCTTCAAGTCCACCTTTTATTAGGGATTCCCAAGTAATCCCATCGACATGTTCATTGATTGCAATATCAAGAGACCGAATAACCATGTTTTTGTCAATACCATCTATTCGCTCTTTCCAGTTGTCACTTGCTTGTTCATTGAATTCTTCAATTGGCTCGTCCCCTCTTATTACCGCAAGATCTGCAAATAGAGTGTGCAAATGTTTTGGGGCATATTGTCTAAGTAGAGAAACGTGTAAAGCAACTTTTTCAAGTTGATCATTCCACCTCTCATATAAGTCACGTCTTGAAGTGTCTTCGTAAAATGTCCTTAAAGAATACAGAAGGTTTTGCGCAGTTAGCATATCCCCGTTCTTTGTTAGTGAATTAATCTCTTTCTGAGTTTGAGTTAATACTCTCTGGACATCTTCGTTAAACAGAACATCATCAAGATTCTTGCTAAGTGTTTGCGCTTCAACAGCACTTCTCATTGCTTTTACAGTGTTTCCCTCTTGTAGGTGTTTGTTCATTTCAACAATTGCTGCGTCTCTAGCAGTTTGTGCTAATTGGATTTCAGTTGCTCGATGAGACCTATAATCGTCTAGTTGTTTTCTAAAAGAAACAAGTGGATAATCCTCACCGTCGGGGATTTCATTTAGTAATGAATTGACAGAACTCCAGTTACCATCTGAAGCTGCAGACCAAATTTTTGTTGACCACTCCGCAGTTGTTGGAACTTGAGAGAATGCACCCGAATTAAACAATAGAGAAATGAGTAACGTTGCGACTGTTGAAAGTGCAAATCTGTAGTGATTCATATATTTCTAATCCTTAGTAGTAAAGCGGCGATTATTTCACAGAAATCGGCATTTTTAACTGCCACCTTGAGGGATCCGTAAACAGTTTTAATCAATATTATGGAATATCTCTAGCCATGTTCACTGTTTTCGTTGTTTAAACGATTTCCTGCCTCTGACCAAGGGTCAAGTTGGTCAGAATTTCCAACCATGTCATTATTTTTATTATCGGGTCTACAGCTACATTTTTTTGCTACTAGAACGATTGCAACAATGCCTAGAACACCGATTAGAAGCAGTAAAGCTGCGACTATAAGAAGTAATGGAAGTAAATTGCTCATTGATGTGGTTTACTTTCAATATCAATAAAACATAAGTTGCGCTCTTCAATAATCAGTGGTTTATTTTGATATAAAATTGGTAAACTAGAAATAATTTCCAACGCGAAATTTGGTTGTCCAGACAACCGCATAATTCGTGCCTGGATAAATCTCAAACTGTGATCTTCAGGGAAAATTAGGCATCCTTTGGTGGCAAGTTGTTTTGCAATTTTGTAATTACCAAGATGTGCTTCAATAAGACCAGAGGAAAGTAATGCAAATGGTTCATTTGGATTTCGAGTTAGACATTGGTCAATCCAATGTTTTGCATTAACCCAATCTTCATCAAACATATATTTTTGTGCAATGAAGAAGGATGCGCGTGGGTCGCTTGGAACTTGTTCATGTGCCTGTTTGTAATAATTGATTGAACTACTATCACCAAGCATCTGAGCAAGTTGTGCAGTTGAAAGCAAAAGCAGCCCCGGCTCAGAACTTTCCTTGCATGCGGTCTTATATGCCTTGAGTGCATCAAAACGACTCCTGTTTGCTAAGTCCACCTCTCCATCTCGCTCAAGTTGATCAGCGTAAGCAATTAGAACAAGAGCGTGTGATTCTTGTGATTCAGGTGAGCTATGATCTTTTAAGACCAGATTCGTAGTTATAGCCAGAGCATCCGAGTTTCTACCTGCATCCAGAAGTGACATTGCACTATCAATAGCAGAGTGTCTTTGATCAGGAGTTATAGTGACTTCTTCAGGTGTTTTATCATTCTTACAGCCACCAAACATGGCAATAACGATGACGGAAGGTATCATGCTATGCATGACAGATTTTACAATATCGAAAGAGTCCATTCCTAAATCATACGCTCCATCTGACGTTGAGGCAGGCATTATTGCAAAATGGAATAAAAGAAATATAGGCCATTGCGAGACCGACTCAGAAGGCATGCCCTATTGCATTCTCATTCCTCCACCCAATGTAACGTCGGCATTGCACCTTGGACATGCTCTTGATGGGACATTACAAGATATTCTGATTCGTTGGCGTCGAATGAATGGGGATGCCACTCTTTGGATGCCAG
>JASMLG010000020.1 GCA_030748805.1 Phycisphaerales bacterium
CCCTTGACGTCAAACAAAACAGTTGTTGCACTAACTGCGGGATAGTTTGTAATGTTTCGGGCAAGCACCATTAAGCGAGAACCATAGACAGGTAACCCATCTGCTGTTTGCATGTAGTAGACACCAGTAAACTTATGATTACCTGTATCTGGGTTGTACATCAATTCAAGTTCTGTTTGTTGATTTGGAAACGGACCTCTCTCAATAAATTCATTTGCATCAACATCAAGCGCTGTTGAAAAACCCTTAATGAAATTTTCAGCAGAGGCTTTTGGCGTTCTGCCAGTTGCGAGTTCTTTATGAAGAATCTTATGAATTTTTCCAGACCTGTTAACAGTCATTAAATTCGGATGATCGATTCTGATTTGACGCATTGCCTCAACTGATGCAGCTGAGATATTTCCTGATGCGGCGAAACTTGCTGTGGCAGCAAGAAGTGATGTGACCGACAAGGCCAAAATGTGATTTAAATGCATAACTTTTAGGTTCCTCTCCAATTAAAGTATATTTACAATAATATATACCGCATCTAATAGTTGCAGGTTGCTACTAATATGCAAGCAATCCCAAGAAAAAAGTGCAAGATTGTTAATTTGGGGGGAATTTAGAACCTAAAATGTCAATTAATTGTTCCTATTGGCAGTGCCCCCAGTTGCTTAGAATAAATAATATATCTCCAAGCCCTACGATTCCATCTTCATCAATATCGTATTGAATGGAGTCCTCACCCCAGTGATCGATGATTAAGAGTAAATCTTGAATATCAACGACTCCATCATCTGTTGCGTCGCCTACACATGGAACATCTTGACAATTTTGCCCTCCAATGACGAGTTGGCCAACGCCAGAGCTTTCGGCATAAAAACCTCCAACTCGTATGAAGTAGGTTTCATCCAAAACAACCGACATCGAAAGTTCTGATGTAAAACCACTACAGGTACCATAATCTCCATTACACGCCACCTGGACTAACGTATCAAGAGTGTCTTCACATGTTCCTGTATAAACAACAATCGTTGAATCAAAATCGACAAGACCGCAAGTACTCACAAGTAACTGACCAGTCTCACACGCTGTATACGCAAACCAAACGTCTGAGAACATTATCACTCCAGCATATTGACCTGGACACATTTCGTCATCTATTGGAAGGTCTGAATCAAATGCACCAAGGCTTGTAAAGTCATAGACACCTGTATACACTTGAAATGCAGTGTCGCAAAAGTCATTTGGTAAAGGATTACACGGGGCAGGTTCACAAAAAGTTCCGATTCCTAACCAATATCCACCTTGTTTAGCACATTCGGAGGATGATAATTCCGAGCAGGAAGTTCCAAAGCAACATGCAAACTGAGCATCGGGTGCACACCACTCCATATCACAAGTAACCTCAACACCTAAGAAGGTACCACCTGAATCAACACAGACAGCTTCATCAAGTAGGTTACACTCGCCATCTGACCCTCTACAGCAAGCGCCTGGTTCCAACGGTTCACATCCACCCATACTGCACAGTGAACCAATTCCTAAAAAGAGGCCGTGTACTTCATCGCATTCAGCTTCAGTGATTTCAAGACATGGAACCATAGAATCAATGCAACATGCACCAGTTAGAAATTGATCACAATCAAGAGAGCATGTGTTATCGTCATTTAGATAATCAATCATAGTTGCTTGCACACTCGAGTCATAGTCCAACACAATATTAGTCATGCCACCACTGCAAGTATGACAGTAACTCATAATCGTTCCACCAAAGGCAGACGAGCAATCCCCGTTTCCACAGTTATCTATGGGTGGATCGTAATCGTGCGTATGCCATGTACCACAATTGTGACCTAATTCATGTGCCACAACCAAAACATCCCAATTGTTCCAATGATTATCTTCAAGGGGTAATGGGAAAGATCCACGCATATTTGCAGAGACTGCGTACCCAAAGCTTGTACACACCCCCGATACCCAAGCGATCCCACCACCAAGAAATTTTCCACTTATAAAATGTGCAAGATGTCTATCTACATCAGTCATTTCTAGTTGCCAATGATTTCTAAATTCTTGCAACTGATCACTTGTAGTTGTTGCATCCCAAATATCTGCCCCTGTCTCCCACAAGCGAAGATATGACAACTGGAGTTCTACTCCTGTGTTTGCTTGAAAAATTGTAGAAACCGCACCAAGCAACGTCACCACATACTCGGCACTTGCTAAACCATTTCCACCAAAGGTTGTGCTTGTGAATTGCCAATCCGTTTCCACGGCTATTTGTAATTCTTGGCATCCTACGACAATATTTCGTGATTGCGATTTTGCTTTCTTAATAATTGGGTCGGTTGCATCCTCAACACCACATGCAAAATCTACCCAGTTCATCTTCTCTGAATCAACATTTGTTAAGTCATATACAGTAGTCCAACCCTTATTGCTATCTTTTGCAAGTACGTATGTCTTTCCGTTGCTCTCGATTAAGCCATTTGTCGTATGTTCGCCCAACGCAAGAAAAACTCTTGAACTTGGATCACCTTCGATTGCACCTTTTAACAAGACAACATTTGGTCGATCGAATTGTCGTTGCAATACTTCACCATTCATGTTCACAGCAGCCGTTACAATTTCAGCATCTTCGGTAAGCACTTCAAACCGTTGCAATCGCAACACTACTTGCGCATCTTCACCAAGCGGAAAATCTCTGACAATCGCCATTTCACCCACTTGAACATTTTGCAATTCACTTTGATTTATCTCTACGGTAACCCCGCCAAACTGGGCAACCTCCCTCGGTGTTTCTTCGATTTTTGAAATCGATACTTCTTGTGGTAAGGCCGCTAGTGCAAACGAAAGGATTGTTGTCAAAAACATGGGGCACTCCAGATCATCAAATACGCCAACTCGGAAATTTATAATGGCTCATGATACTACTTTTTGCAAGAATTTAATGCAAAAAACATTTTTTTATGGGCAAATACTCCAAGAATCAACCAAGTTAGCACATCATAGGCTAATAACACAAGAATCAACCAACGCTAGCACATCACCAACGCCCACTAGA
>JASMLG010000021.1 GCA_030748805.1 Phycisphaerales bacterium
TGTCGCGACATGACCCTAAAAACGGACAGGGCGGGATTCGAACCCGCGGTACCGGTATAACCAGTACGCCGGTTTAGCAAACCGGTGCCTTCAGCCGCTCGGCCACCTGTCCAGAGGGAAAACTGACTAACTGTGACAAAAGTGTCAACAGAAACTCGTTTCGTGAGGTGGAAGTTTACCACAGTTTCATTGGTAATTCAGCGTAGTGAAAAATTAGGTGGTGGCTCTGGAATGGAGGGTTTCATAGTCTCGAGCAATAAGAAGATTATTCGTTATCAGCGCCTGCAATCCAAGGTGTTGGTCGCTCACGTGGTTCGATTTTGAAAGCGTCATCTGTAGCCTCAATTCCACTTTCAATCGTAACGTATGTACTTTCGCTTGCTCCAGTCATTTCATTTTGTTCTGTAATTCTTGTTGGAACGCGAACGCCATCAATCTCTTTAAAGTCTCGGTAAACGAGTTTGTACGGTAAGAATCCACCAATCTCAGGAATAGCATTTTTAGACCTTACGACAAGTACATCACCGGTCTTCTGATCAATTGCAATTGTCTTTGCTGGGTCGTCACCGTAGTCCAGCAGTAATGTCCACGCAGCTTTGCCTTCGAATTCTTCTTCATCAAGCAAACGGATACCACTACATTGACTTGGCCAATTTCCAGCCCACGCTAGTGGTGATTGGCTTTGGATCATCTTCCGTTGGTCAGCGTCTAAATCTTCCGGTTCAATAAAAGATGCATCCATTGTTCCTTCATCTCCCACTACATTCAAACGCAACCAAAAGGATTTTCCAAAATCTGATTCAGTGAGAAATCGACCCGACGTGTCTATTAAAATAGAATCCGTTCCATAAAGACCAGATTGTTTCAAATACAACGTTCCATCAAACCTAAAAGTTCCGAGAGAATCAAGTGTTTCGCCACGTTGTTGCAAATCAAATGCAGCAAGAATACTCTCTGCTGTTTGTGGATTTTCTCCGGAGAATCCTGAAACCCGATTGAACGCAAGGGAATCTTCGCCCTCTAGAAATTCAAACCCCGTTATGAGATGTTGTTCGTCTTCAATAAATCGAAGTTGTACTTTATCAGTAACTCGACAAATCCAAATACCCTCCTCGTTTGGCGGGTATAACTCAAAGACCATTTGGCCAGGCACATCGACCGCGAGCCGATTATTTTGTATAACAACTGTGGGCTTTGCATCTTTTTCTTCGTTGTAATATTCACCCAGATATTTCTGCAGATCAATCAGTGGAATGTCGGGTTCAATTTCCACTCCTTCTCTGGGTAATTCAAATGTCATACCCGCTTGGTACATTTTCATTCCGATGACTTGCTCATTTTCGTTCATATCAAACGAAATCGAAATCTCGCTAGTCAGCGAGAAGTACCATTTACCCTCAACATCTGGCGGCTTCAGTTCGTACAACATTTGTCCGGGCACATTGACAGCAAGGGCACCATCTTTGTCTTTTACTTCAAATGTCGCATCTTGAAACGGGCCAAAATTCGCATCGTACTTTCCGATGTAAGGGCTTAAATCGAGATCGTTTTTGGATTCTCCACTAATATCACCAAGGATCGAGTCGCGAACAATTGAAATCGATTCTTGTTGCAAAATACTTGCAGAAACATTCATCAATAACACAAAGCCGAGTTGTTCTTCAGGAAACATTCCAAGTTCAGCACATCCACCACGAACATTTCCACCGTGCTCGACAACACCTTCATCCTCATGCAACATCCACCCAAAGCCATACCCTGTCCCAGGAGCCATTTCAATGTGTGTTGCCCACAATTCGTCGTGTTGTTCCTTGCTAAGCACTCGCTCCCCATTAATTACACCGTTTCCAAGATGAAACTGAATCCATCGAGCCATATCGCCTGCAGTCGAAATGATTGAACCCGCTGGTCCAATATTATCAATTGTGCGAAGAGGATACGCGTCAAACTCTTCTGCCTCTTCGTCCCACTGGTACCCCAAGGTAATCATCTCTTCATTCGGGGCGCGGACCCTTGACGTGTATGTTTGTTTCATCCCAATTGGTTTAAATAATCGTTCTTCTACAACTGTGTTCCAATCAGTACCATCAACTACTCCAGCGGCATAGCCAGAGGCGAGGTATTGCACATTGTTATAGAGAAACTCTGAACGAAACTCTTCCCATGGTTCTGCAAGCACTGCAGCACGCAATGTATCTTTTCTGCTGATCGAGTTATTAACTGCAAGGAAGTGCATCCGAGTAAATCCAGTTTGGTGACTCAATAAATCACTGACAAGTACTGCTGTGTCTTCATCAACCTCATCACCCCGATTAATCGGCAACTCAAACCACGGAAGATAATCAGTAATAGGAGCATCCCATCGCATCTTTCCAGCATCCACAAGCACTGCCACAGCTGCTGACGTGAAAGATTTCGTAACTGAACCGATTGCAAACAGAGTGTCTGGGGTGACGGAAATTTCTTCATCGAGATTTGAATGCCCAAATGACTGTTCAAGAATCACCTTGTCATCGAGAACAACTGCCAGTGCCATCCCTGGAATGTTGTACTCGACTCGCTTTGCTTCAAGTTTTTCGACAAGATGTTCAAGACGTTGTTCAAGTGTTGGAGTTGTTGAAGTTTCTTGTGAAGAAGCAACGCTAACAAGTACGGCTGTAAGTAACCATGTTGAAAAAATGTGTTTCATAGGACGCACATTATACAAAGCAGTAACTCCTATCGTTACTAGGGGGTGTCAATAGATAGATATATTCAGCAGATGGGCATGAGCCGCGTCAGCGGCGACTCTAAACGCAGTTTAGAGGGCGGGATTCGAACCCGCGGTACCGGTATAACCAGTACGCCGGTTTAGCAAACCGGTGCCTTCAGCCGCTCGGCCACCTGTCCAGAGGGATTTCTGCCTACGTGACAACAAAAGTGTCAACAGAGACTAAAAATCCTCGTCTCGTGAACGGGGAGTTTACCATAGATTCATGGGTGACTTGGGCTTAACTTTTCATATCAACACGCAAATGATGGTAGCGCTAGCCCAGCAAGAATTTGTTTTGGTGATTCAGAGGACGAAACAACTTTTTCATCTTCCCCATTCCAACGCAGCACTTTATCTTGCTGCAAGGCATCAACAGCCATTTTAATGCCAACCATTGTCGAGCAGCCAAGATCAACATTGCATGCAAGCTCATCGCCATTTCGAATTGCATCAAGAAAGTTACCCATATGGTCACGGCGCTCGTGAGGCATTAGCATGACTTCCATCTCGCCTCCGCTTTTTTCCTTG
>JASMLG010000022.1 GCA_030748805.1 Phycisphaerales bacterium
TGTAAGCCATCGCAACCCCTGAAAATGGGTGGCGTAAACATTCGCCGTAGGAGCCCTTGATGACATTGCCGTTTTCATCTTTGTCAAACTCAAGTGGTTTACCACAGTCGGCTAGAAGTGAACCAGCAATGAGGTAATCCCGATTGATTGGAATATCGCACGCGAACGCTGATTCAAGAACATCTGCAATTGCAATGCATTGTCGAACGCACGAATTGAGATGCGCAATAAAAGTCATATCAATGTCGCCAGCAAGCAATGTGAATTTTACTGCACGCAATTCATCGAATGTCCAGCCATTGCCTCCGCAACCTGTAGTTATTGCTTCATTCCAAGTCGCAGCAACTGCATCGCGCAGTGATTCGTCTTGGATATCCATGATGTTTGGAAAAAGTTCTGCGATATTATCTGTTGTATATGTCATTTGAGTTTTCTTTCGGATGGGCCGTCGTATTCGTGATTTCCGGGGATGATTTTTCGCATTGGCTTCATGCGTGTTTGTTCTTCGCGCACGTGCGCGACTAATCCGGGTGTTCTTGCAATCATAAATAAACCATTCATGACTTCTGGTTCAAAGCCAAGGTCTGCTAGAAGTGCAGCAATTGCTCCGTCAACATTAATTGGCAATTTCTTCCCAGCATCAGCAAAGACCTGCGCAACTGCGCGTGCTGCTTCAATATACTTTCCGCAAACGTTTGCATCTTCAGCCAAATCCATAAGGCGTTTGGTTCGGGGGTCAGCAGAGTGTATACGATGACCGAAGCCACTCATACGCACACCAGATTGTTTCCATTCTGCAAGACATGTTTCCGCGGCTAAATGCAAGTCCCCGCCATCTGATTTTGCAATTATTTCGCCAAGTTGTTTTGCACAGTTTGTAATAGCACCGCCGTGGTGTTTATTTATTGACATAATGCCAGCGGCAACTGAGGCGCTCAGCGTTGCACCAGTTGATGCAACGGTTCTTGCTGCAAGTACTGATGGCGGCGTTGCACCATGATCAATACTTGAGACAATAATTGCTTCCATCAACTTACCTGTTGGTTCATCTGGCATTTCACCGCGAAGAATGAGATAGACCATCTGTCCAAATGAACTGTTGCCCATTAAGTCAGCAATGTCGTACCCGCGAACGCGTACTGCGTTTGGCTCGATTTCGGTGATTGCTGTCTTCCACGAGTCACTCATGCGTTAATCCTCTCAAGGGAAAATGTTGCAAGCGCTGCTTCTGGCAAGTCACCAAAGGCATCGACGACAACGCCGCCCGCTTCTGTAATTGCTTTCACTTTGCCATCGTGCGTTCCACGACCACCTTCGATAATTGCGCCTGCATGGCTAAAGCGTGTGCCTTCTTTGGCTGCTTTACCGCCGATATAGGCGATGACTGGTTTTGTGATTCTTCCATCCTTCATGTGCTTTGCTAATCGCTCTTCTTGGCTACCTCCGATTTCGCCAAAGATAACTATGCCATCTGTCTCGTCATCATCTTCCATCATCAGTGCTACGTCGGGAATTGGTAATCCAATAACGCTATCACCACCAACATGGCAAAGTGTGCTTAAACCAAAACCAGCTTGTGCAAGGTAATACCCACAAGAACTTGTCATGCCACCCGAACGCGAAATCACTCCAAGCGTCGTGCCATTACTTTCGGGAGCTTTCGGGGGGGTGAACCATTTGCGGGCTGACTCTGCTTTGCCGCCAATCATTCCAAGAACTGCCTTGCCTGGGCTAATAATTCCAAGAGTGTTTGGACCAACAAAGTTTGCACCCGCTTCTTTTGCTCTTGCAGCAATTGCCATTGCATCCCAAACAGGAACGCGGTCTGGAACAAGTACAACAAGTTTCACGCCAGCGTCAATTGCTTCGATAGCAGCGTGCTTCACAAGACGTGCTGGGACAAAGACAACTGAAATATCTATGTTACCCCCAGAGGACTCAATAACTTCAGCAACCGTGTCGTGTACTGCGATGCCTTCAACTTCTTGTCCGCCCTTTCCGGGCGTGCAACCGCCTACTATGTTCGTGCCAAACTCCTTCATAAGCCGAGTCCGTGCCCTGCCCTCTCGGCCAGTGATGCCCTGCACCATGACACGTTTATTTTGATCAATAATGACTGCCATTAATCAAGTCCTTTCACAGGCATATCTACAAAGACAACATTGTGTCCTGCTCGCAAACATTCTATTTCACAAGCGATTAAATCGCTATCTTTATCAGTAATATCTTCAGTTGGTTCTGGTTGACCGGAATCGCCAATAGTTAGGAGGCCATTACTCTCGCGCACAACTATTTCTGCAACTTCCGGTTGGACATTGTCAATCCAAAGTGCGCCGTACTTAATTGGAAAACTTGAAGCGTCTTCACTTCCCACAAAATCGGGGACGTGCCTAGCCATTGAGTCATTTGTTGCACTCGTTTCTTCAACCAATTTCGCAAAAACTTCAGCGCACTTTCCGGGCGTGTCATCTTTCTTGAAGCCCCGGACCTGTGCAGGCAAATTACTGCACGAATCCTCAAGAATATCAACTGCTCTGTCTTCACTGTTTCCGCCCAAGCGAATGACTGCTGGTACTTCAATCTTCATTTCGATGAATGCTTTTGCAAGACCATACGCTGAGTGATACTGTTCTTGGGAAGCGACTCCCGATCCACTCCCAAAGTAACCGCTTAGATTTGGTTGAGATAAAATTATGCGCGCTGCCTGATAGACCTTGGCAACCGAAGGATTACCACTCGTATCAGTAAAGTTCGCAAGGGTAAAACCCTCGTTTGAAACCGCGTCCATTGACATCATTGAGCCGCCACCGCCTGCCCCGTGGAAAGCAATCAATCCCTTTGTATTTTCCCAACCAGAGGTTGGTAATTTTGCAAAGTAAAACGTTCCTCGATGATCTTCCTGTTCAATTTCGTACGCAAGTTGTTCAAGTTTTGTTGGCGGGTGATCAAGTTCGCGGGCAATTCCAATGCCTAAATCATCATGCCTAAAGACAGCGTAATCGTCGATGGTTACCCTGCAGTCAGCGGCAACGATAGAGCCATCTGTTAAGCGAACAAGTGGATTGACTTCCATTGATCGTGCTTCGTGTGTTCGTGCTGCCAAAACAATTTTTACAATGGCATCGACAACGGCTTCGTCTTTTGTAACTTCAAGTAATGTTTCTTTTGAAATCTCACCATCTGCAGTCACTGGTATTCTTGCAACGGTGTCCGCCCTATCTTCGATACCACTACCACCTTGACAATCTAGTAAAAGAAGCGGCGCTTGATTTGCATCGTCTATCGTTAGCGACACAAAAAACTCATCTTTAATGTCGAGCAATTCTTCGACTAACAGTTCTTCAACTGGAAAGTTGCCAAATTGCAGTGAAAACATTTTTTCAGCGGACTCTTTTGCTTCTTGAGCAGAGTGTACAAGCGCCACTCCACCAAGTGCCTTGCGACCTGTTACCCATGCTTGGACTTTTACAACAACGTTGCCGCCAAGTTCATTTGCTATTTCAAAAACTTGTTCTGGTGAATTGGCAACTCTGCCGCGAGGAATCGAAAGACCTGCCGCTGCTAAAAGTTGCTTACCTTGGTATTCATGTAAACGTGCCATAGAGCGTGCATGATACCCCTACGGAGCAACTTTTTTGTCTATTTCAGGCACCGTATTTTCATCATGAGAGGAAGTCCAGCCAAGCCCTAATGCGAGACCAATAATAATGCCAGCGGCATATTCAATTGGCATTGGGAAGAGTAGTGATGAAATTTTTTGCTGAGCAAAAGAGGCAGGGCTTGTGTCACTAAGCAGTAAACCGATTAGGTACCCAAGCCCACCACAAGCGATCGGTAATGCAAACAATATGATTGGTTGCATAGAACGAAGAAATTGTCTTGACAAAATGCCAATTAGAACTCCACCAACTGCAGATGCTCCGAGAACTTGACCTTTTGCAGGCGTAGATGCAATGAACCAAATTACTGGCAGAATGGCAAGTGAAAGACAGATGGAAATTCCAAGTTGTTTAGCTGTATTTTCGTCTTCCATTGGCTTGCTCACGCATTTCAGGGGGCCACCCAATGCGAACACAACTAAAGTTCCTAACAAGACAAGAACACTAATAAATGCCGCTTCAAGAGCAAGCACATTGAAATTGCCGTTATTCATGACAAGTTCTTGCATCCCTTCAAGTTTCATTGCCATGGCAAATAGTGAAAAACCAAGAATAAACATTCCTGTTGTTGAAGTAGTACATTTTGCTACAAAACCAGCAACTACAGATGCCACTCCAATTGTCAGTGCCACTGCGAGCATCGAAGAAATTGGCGAGATTGATTGGAAGATTGTTGGACCTAAAACACCACGAGTAGAAACCAGCGCTGAAGCTTGCCAAGCACCAAAAAAACCAACAAACCCAGTTGCCAAGAGTACGATTATGCTTCGAATCCATGTGTCCATCGGCACATAATACTCGCTGACTAGGGCTAGTGCCCCGCGAGGTATCCTTGCGTTGTAAGATGTAAGGATGAATCAAGAAGTTCTAGTTTTAGATGGAGGACCACTTTCAGGACCACAGGTTGTTGGAGTAGCTCGAAATGGAGTGCAAGTAGATGTTAGCACGCTTGCAATTGAACTCATGGAGTCTGCACATGCAGTCGTTGCGGAAGCCGCCTCATCTGATGCGGCTGTATACGGAGTGAATACTGGTTTTGGGGCGCTATCAACTACTTGCATTGAAAATGGGAAACTCGCAGATTTACAGATGAACCTTCTACGTTCCCACTCCGCAGGTGTAGGCGAACCACTAGAAGAAGAAATAGTTCGTGGCATGATGATTCTCCTTGCTGCAAGTTTGTCCCGTGGACATAGCGGTGTTCGACCAGTTGTAGTACACACCCTTGTGGAGATGCTAAATGCTGGAGTGACACCCACCATTCCATCTCGGGGATCAGTTGGTGCCTCTGGCGACCTTGCCCCACTTGCTCACCTTGCACTCGTACTTTGCGGAGAAGGCAAGGCCACCCTTGGTGAAAAAGTAATGCCTGGCAAAGCAGCGATGACTGCAGCTGGAATTACTCCAATAGTACCTTCTGCAAAGGAAGGGCTTGCACTTATCAATGGCACGCATCTCATGGCTTCCATTTCTGCATTGGCATTAGCTGATATTGCTGTTCTCTGCGAAGTCGCAGTAATCGCAACTGCGATGTCGATTGACGCGGCAAAAGCTACTGATTCTTTCCTCGACCAACGGCTACATGCAGCACGGATTCAAAGTGGACAACAGACTGTTGCTAGTACTCTTCGAGCTCACTTAGTTAACTCAACAATACTTACATCGCATCAAGAAGATGATCAACGGGTACAAGACCCGTACAGTTTCCGTTGCTCTCCTCAAGTTCTCGGTGCAGCGATAGAAGCTATCGCAAAAGTAACTGGTGTTGTTTCTGCTGAACTTGGTGCTGTCACGGATAACCCTTTAGTCTTTCCGAAGGACAATGCGATTATTTCCGGAGGCAACTTCCACGGAATGCCTCTTGCAATTGCCATGGATGAATTGCGCATAGCACTCTGTCACATTGCAGGCATTGCTGAAAGGCGTATTGAATGGATTTTATCTGGTCGTTGTATACACAATGATTTACCCGCCTTTTGCGCATGCGACCCAGGATTAGAAAGCGGGCTCATGATTGCCCAATACACTGCTGCTGCGTGCTGTGCAGAGTTAAGAACGCTTTCGATGCCAGCGAGTGTTTCAAATATTTCGACTTCAGGAGGGATTGAAGATTACAACTCCATGGGTGCAACTTCTGCACTGATGCTTCGTCAATCTATCAACCTGTGCCGGAGTGTCATAGCTATTGAATTATTGGTTGGTTGCGATGCTCTTGACCATCACAGACCTCTTAAAAGTGGCGATGCAGTCGAACATTTATATTCTAAAGTCCGCGAAGTTGTTCCAGAACGAAATTGCGACCGATCACCTGCACAAGATATTCTTGCAATTGAAAAATTGCTCCGTTAAGGTGCAGCGCAATCAACAAGGTCGCAAATTGTATTGTCCCCAAAATATTCACCGTTCTTAACAGCACACCCGACTTCATGCAGTTCAGAACACTGTTGAAACTGAACGCAACATGCCCCAGTTACATCTGGCAATGTATACACAGAACACTCACCCCAAGAAATAATAAGTATTAGTAAATCTTCTACATCAACAACATTATCTACATTTAGATCCTCATCAACTGGATCGCCATGGGGTATAGGGTTCTCGCCCCATGCTGCAATCAAAGTAATAACATCCTGCACACCTACTTCACCATCAGAAGAAAAATCAGCAATACATTGACAATCATCTGGCACCCAATCCTCATTTATATCTTCTTCACACCCATCGAGAATGCCATCTTCATCGCAATCTCCAAGTACAACCCAATCGCAATCATCTGGGATTTCATTTTCATTACAATCAGTCACCAGGCCCTGCGAAATTTCATAGGTATCAGGAATTAAATTGTCGTTACAGTCAACTTGACATTCATCTGGTACACCGTCCCCATCATAATCTAGGGAATTACCAAGAGAAATGTCGCAGTCATCAGGCATGCCATTCAAATTACAATCTGGCAATTCGCAAATGTCTCCAATCCCGTTCCCATTGCAGTCAAAGCCATCACAGAGCCCTTGTAGTCGAACACCAAGCCCTTTTTCTTCCCAATTTACATTTGCAGTCATAATATCAAGATCGCCATCGTTATTTAGATCTGCGAACTTGACCTCCGCTGTTCCGCCTCCCATCTCCACGGTCTCTACAGTCGAAAACAAACCACCTCCCTCATTGATAAACAATAGTTGTTGAGGTGCTCCAACATGAGAAACAATCAAATCTAAATCGCCATCTAAATCTACATCACCTGCATCAATGGAATGAGGAATTAAATTTGTTGTCCATGTTGCTACAAGTGTAAAGTTCGCGCCACCATCATTGTGAAATATCCATAAACGGTCTTCATTCTTATCAACTGCAGCAATATCCACATCAGAGTCGTTATCAAAATCACCTAGAACCACATATCTCGGCGCACCTGTAAGCTGAATCGAAATCTCATCAGCCCACTGTCGCTTTCCCATCCCCAGCAATATCGATAGCGAACTTGAAACGTAGTTTGCAACAACCACATCTTTATGTCCATCTCCGTTCAAATCTGCCGATGCTCCTCCGCGAGGCTGCACACCTATTTGAGTAGATGGATACGCAACAAATGTGCCATCGCCATTATTAATCAAAGGAGTAAACTTGGCAGGGTTTTGACTTGGAGGTGATGCATCTACATCCCAATGGGTGACCAATATGTCTGGGAAACCATCACTGTCAATATCATCTACCCATGAAAACGCAGGAGTCTCAAGGGAAAACTGAGCAACTATGGTGAAAGCTCCAGTTCCATCATTTTCAAGAACTGTTTCTGTCATACCAGTAAAATCAGGAGTGCAAAGATCTATATCGCCATCACCATCGAAATCTGCTCCGTGTACATATCTAGGGTTGATGCCGGTTGGGAAGTTTATTCTGTTTTGGAAGATGCCACTCCCATCGTTGTACATAACTGATACGTCATTCGTACCACGATTTGCAACTACTAAATCTACATCACCATCACCATCAACATCAGCAGGAAAAACACCAGTGGAATAGAGTCCAGTTTGATAATGCCGCAATGGCTCAAAAGGTACAGCACCAGAGGCAAATGCGCTAACCATTAATAAGAGGAGATATAGTAATACTGTTCTATTCATAAGTAGAATTCTAAATCATTAATGTTTGAACTCAAAACATAATCATTTCTTTTCTTCTAAAAAAGCAAGTGGTTGCTTAAACTTCACATGGCCCCCACGTTCCGATAACAGCCAAAAGATCCACAACATCAACCAAACCGTCAGAATTTAAATCAGCAGGACCGCAGGTTTGCCCCCAAGCCCCAACAATCATTAGGAAATCCGAAATATCCACAATCCCATCATTCGTTGCATCTGCGAAACATGAAGTTACACAGGTGCCCTCTGGCCCTTCGATGTATATAGTTCCATCGCCAAACGAAAATTCAGTCGCCCCACCAATTCGAATAAAATAATCCTCCCCTAACTCAATCGAATACACAATGATTGAAGAACCTCCGTTGCAACCACTATCATCTCCATTGCAATCGATTTGTGACAAGTTGCAACAGTTGCCTTCATACACTACGATATCTGAGTCAAAATTTAATCCACACGCATCAATGAGCAGTTCTCCAGCGTTGCATGCTACATAACGCAACCACAAGTCATTTCGCATTCCACCAAAGTTGCTTGTGCTACATTGAGTTGGGTCAAAACTATCCACAGAATCTGTTGCTTGAAAATTCGAAATATCTAAAAAACCATTTGCAACATCCCATGAAGCACTGCATTCATCTGGGAACGGTGGATTCACTTGTATAGAAACAAGTGATTCGCTCGATTGTTCGCAATCGTTCACATGGTAAAAAAAGAAATCGTCTCCGACATATCCATTCGATGGGTAATATCGAAGTGAATCATTCGACAAATAATAAGGAACATAATTTATTTCCAAACCGCTTGGCTCCCGAAGCACACCTTCATTGGGCAAAGAAGAAATGACATACTCAAGCGAATTTCCCGTGAAGGTTTCCCCGACAAGTTGCATACTTAATTCTTCATATAAACTTGCAACAAATTCTAAATCGTAAGACACTGGGGGGCAAACACCGCCGCTTCTAAAAGTAGTTTTTCTGAGACATGGGAGACATTCTTTTTGTAATAACACACTTGAACCCAGATGCGAGCCATTCACGTTTGCAGTCATAATGTCAAACATTGCATCACCATTCAAATCAGCTATTTTTACTTCGGCAGCACCACCAGGGATGTTGATTGACTGAATTGAATCTACATGCCCAGTTCCATCGTTATGCAGAATATACTGAACAGTAGAACCAACGTGGACAACAATAAAATCTAAATCACCATCAGCATCGATATCTTCCAGAACCATCGAATGTGGCGATCCTTGGACAGGAACTGTTTCGCCAAGTGTAAAGTTGGCTTGACCATCATTGAAAAGCACCCAAAATTTATCAAAAAGTTTATCAAGCGATGCAATGTCAATATCTCCATCACCATCTAAATCGCCTAATGCAATGTACCTTGGAGTCCCTGGCCACATAGAAATTTGAACACTCGGTTGCCACGTTCTTGGGCCGCTCGACAATACAATCGAAATTGTACGAGAGTAAATGTCAGCAACAACAACGTCAATAAAACCGTCCCCGTTCAAATCTGCCGATGCGCCACCACGTGGTTGAACACCCACTGTTGCAGAAGATCCAACCGTAAATGTTCCATCTCCATTGCTGTAGAGTGGCGTCATGAAGCCATTACTTTGTTCTGGGTTTTTTACACTTCCATCCCAATGCAGCGTAGCGATATCTTTGTTTCCATCTGAATCTAGATCTTCAATCCAAAGAAAAGAAGGTGTAAATAAATTGAATTGGTGCTGGATAGAATAACTACCAATTCCATCATTTGCTAACACTGTGATTGACATGCCATCAAAGTCGGCGGTACACAAATCGATGTCTCCATCACCATCAAAATCTGCGCCTTCAACGTACCTCGGATGAGCACCTGTTTGAAAATCAATGCTGCTTTCAAATATTCCTGCGCCGTTGTTATACAACACCGTTACAGAATCTGAAGAACGGTTCGCCACCGCTATATCAATATCTAAATCACCATCAAAATCTGCAGGAAAGATTCCAGTAGACATTCCACCAGTTTGATATTGAGCGACATTCTGAAATCGTAAGTCACCAAAGGAAAAATTTGCAATTAATAAAACGCACGCTAAAAGTAAGACGTGATTCCTCATCTCTCCAAGTATGTTGATTTCAATGCTTTTGTCAAGAATTTAGCCATGAATTATCACTAGGAACACCCACAATCATCACTACAACGCTCAGAAAGTCCGGTAAAGACGGCTATTGCTGCTCCAGCTGCATCTGTAAAGACAGAAAACCTACCGATTCCAGGAATGTCTGCTGGTTCGCAGATTATGGTTGCACCAAGTTCGGCTGCTTTCGCGGTTGTCTCATCGACACTTGCAACACTTATGTAGCCAAGCCATGCAGGCTGTCCTTCCCATTGCATTTTCATCATACCACCAGCCCAAACTTCTCCGTTCATAAACACTGTGTAAGGTTCTTCGCTTGTG
>JASMLG010000023.1 GCA_030748805.1 Phycisphaerales bacterium
GACAATACGGTGAGTATTTTGCTTGCAGATGGAGCGACTGATTTCTTGCCACAAGTTGCACTGCCGGTAGGCGATTCGCCGCTATCTTTGGCTGCGGTCGATTTTGATAACGATGGAGATCAAGATATCGCCCTCGTTGCCACAAATACTTCTGGTGATCGAGTTGTGCAAGTTCTTCGGAATGACTTGGACTTAACTGGCTTTGAAGATCTAATTTTTGCATCAGCAACCGAACTTGGTTCAGGTGAAAATCCAGCGATGGTCGACCATGGCGATATGGATGGTGATGGATTAATTGACTTGGTAACAGTAAGTGAAGCAAGTACATTCAGAGGTGAATCGAATTCAGTAATTGCAACACGTGAAAATACGCAAGAGAGTGTCAATACATGCGATGGCGATTTCAATAATGATGGCGAAGTAAAAATTCAGGACTTACTCATCATGATCGCTGCTTGGGGCGAATGCCAAGGTTGCAGTTCTGATTTAAACGCAGACAACATGGTAAATGTGCATGACCTTCTCATCTTGATTGCAAATTGGGGGCCTTGTACGTAAAGAGACAGAAGGATAGAGAGTGATTGTGCTATGCTGTCATTTGTAGCGACTTCTAGGATGACGCCTTATGACAAATAATGCACAACAAGTCAAGGAACTATTTGATGCAGTGATGGAATTGCCATCAGCAGAAAGAGAACCCTATCTTGATAAAGAATGTGGCAACGACGATGGTCTTCGAGCAGAAATTGAATCTCTTTTAGAACACCACTTTACACAAGCCAATACTGTTGTGGAAAAACGGCAGTTGGGTTCTGCCAATCTAGACTACAGCACGGGGGATATGATTGGCAAGTTCAAAATCATTAGCGTCCTTGGAGAGGGCGGTATGGGTATCGTCTATCTAGCCGAGCAAAACAAGCCTGTGAAACGCAGAGTTGCATTGAAAGTTATTAAGGCGGGCATGGACACTAAGCAAATCATTGCGCGCTTTGAAGCCGAAAGGCAAGCGCTTGCATTGATGAACCATCCCGGTATTTCAAAAGTATACGAAGCTGGAGCTACGGATGAAGGCAGGCCGTATTTTGTCCTTGAGTATATTAAGGGAATGCCAATTACTGAAGCATGTGACGAATACAAACTCGATACTGCAGAGCGTCTTCTGTTACTCGCGAAAGTTTGCGACGCAGTGCAACATGCCCACACTAAGGGCATTATTCATCGAGACTTGAAGCCAACCAATATTTTGGTATCAATTAGTGACAGAGATGTGCTTGAACCGAAAATTATTGACTTTGGTGTAGCAAAAGCTACTTCTCAACAACTCACTGACAAAACCCTAGTGACTCAAATTGGTCGCTTTGTTGGTACGCCTGCGTACATGTCGCCCGAGCAGGCTGATTTGAAATCATTAGACATCGATACTCGAACGGATGTGTATGCTTTGGGTGTAATTACCTACGAGGTTCTATCTGGGGTTCAGCCCTTTGACCCTCAAACACTCAGTAGCGCAGGTATCGAGAAGATGCGGGAGATTATTCGTTCTCAACCACCTCCTAGACCAAGTACTCAACTCTCGTCTCTTGACGCTGATGAAGCGAGGAAGATTGCAGATGCCCACAAAACACACGTGAAGGCACTCGCTGGTTTGTTACGCAAGGAGTTGGAGTGGATTCCATTGATGGCGCTGCGTAAACAACGTAGTGATCGATACGACTCTGCAAAGAGTATGGCGGATGATATTCGTAGATACTTAAAAGGCGATCCTCTTGAAGCTGGTCCCGAATCAGTATTGTATAAATTTCAAAAATCACTTAAACGCAACAAAGGTGCCTATGCTACATCAGTATTTGTATTGTTTGCGCTAGTTGTTGGGTTGGCTGTCGCAATAGTTGGCTGGAAAGAGGCAACCCTGCAACGGGCAGCGTCAGAGCAGGTGTTAGGACTTCTGTTACAAGAGTCAGGCAATACGCTCAATCCTACTCGGGATTCAATGAAGAGTATCCTTGATGAAAGAATTGTTCAATTAGAAACATTGCAAAATGAACTTGGAGATTCATCAACGTTAAGCCATGCCATTGGGCTTACTTATCAACATCTTGGTCGTTGGTATAAAACGAGCCCAAACATGTCGGAAGTACAAAAAGAGAATGCACTCAAGATGTACGCAGAAGCATTAACCATTGCTACAGGTCTGAAAGAATATCCAGAAGATACGGGTATTGTCTTGGTTCGTATTGGTGACTTGCACAAACTGATGGGTGAATACGACATTGCAATGCAATCGTATCACGATGCCATCGGGCACTTGCAAGGTGACTCAATCAAAAATCGAGAGTGGTTGTCTAAAGCTAAGAGTAATCTCTTTGATGTCTATGAAAAATCAAATCGCTTAGACGAAGCCTATTTGCTTGCTGAAGAATTCGTTGATAAAGCACGAGAAGATTTTAATACATCGCCTCAAGATTCCGCTACAGAAAGAAGATTGGCTAATCGATTGCAACGGCTTGCAAGTGTGCAGTCCAAGCAGTCTAACTTAATTGAAGCAGTTGAAACACAGCGTGAAGCGGTAGGGTTGTACGAAGCAATAGCGAAAAACAATCCCTCTTTAACGTACGAAATCGATTTAGCATGGGCACATTATTTTCTAGCGAAGTACCTAATTATGAATAGTCAAAATGATGCGGGGATTCTCAGTTTAGATAATGGACTGCTCATCTTAGAGGAGTGCATGTCTAGATATCCTAATTCACAAGATGTCACAAGGACTATGAAAGAGTATTCACGAGCGCGCAATAACTGGATTGAGCATCTCAATAAGTAAGGTTGCTTTGTCATGTTAATTAAACATCTGCAACTTAAATAAGTTACGATGATGACATGAGATATCTTCCATTCCTTCTGTTGTTTTTGGCAAGCTGCACTTCAAAACCACACGCAATTAATCACATGGTTTTTATTGAGTTGAACGATCCATCGCAAGCGACTGCTCTAATCGAAGATAGCAACGCACGACTTGCAACGATTCCAACCGTTAAGGATTACTTTTGCGGTACTCATGTTCCTGCAGGGAGAGATACCGTAAAAACTGATTACGATGTCGGTATTTATTTTGCGTTTGATTCACTAGATGACTATAAAGCGTACGTGAAACACCCAAGCCACGTTGGCTTCGTCACCGATTGGAAACCAAAACTTCAATCACTGCGGGTCTATGATATTTCAGGAAATTAAACGACTGAGTACAATCAATTACTAACCCACCAGCGATTTGCTCCCATGGAATGAGCATGGTTTCGTAAGTCCTCAAGCCGATGTTCGGGAACTCCGACCGCTCTAATTCCCCAAGGCATTGCAACCGCATCTTT
>JASMLG010000024.1 GCA_030748805.1 Phycisphaerales bacterium
GAAGGTGCGAAAGTCGTTACTGCTCTGAGTGAACTCTCAAACGAATACGTAGAAGTCAGAACACCTACAAGCGAGTTTTTTGCTGAAGTAGCAAAGTTTCCTGTTTTGACGGTATCTACTAAAAGGAGTGGAACCGCTATAAACGTGGTACCAGATTATTGTTCTATTGGTGTCGGTATGCGATTATTGCCTGATCAGGATAAGGCAAAAGTTGTTTCGCAAATCAGAGAAACAATTTCGGGGGTTTGCGATTTGCCTTGGACACTTTCTGAACTTGGCGATAACCCAACGATGCTTACATCTGAAAGTGCGCCATTGAACGAGTGGTTGTGTAAACACATTGGACAAGAAGGAAGCATCGGTGTTTCTTACGGCACAGACGGTGGATATTTGTCCAAGGCGGGATATGAGTGTGTCTTGTACGGGGCGGGTGACATTGCGGTTGCACACAAGCCAGATGAATATGTTTCAATCAGTGAAATGAACACGTGCGTGCAAACGATTGATGCTGCCGTCAAGCATTTTTGCGGAGCGACCCAATGACTGTATTTAATCCAGAACTTGTTTGGATTGATGGCGAGTTCCACCCCCGAAAGTCAATTACTGTTGCCGATGGAGTGATTACAAAAATCGGAGAGGGAGATGGTTCTGATAAGGGTGCGTTTATCCCGGGCTTTGTAAACGCACATAGCCATGCGTTTCAACGGGGGCTTCGCGGTAGAGGTGAAACTTTTGTATCAGGCGGTGATTCATTCTGGGGTTGGCGAGAAGAGATGTACAAACTTGTTGACGAGTTATCGGTTGACCAATTCCGGGGGTTGTGCGTGCAAAGTTTTTCTGAAATGCGACAAGCCGGAATTACAACGGTTGGCGAGTTTCATTATTTTCACCATGATAAAGAAAACGATTTTGCAATGGACAGGGCAGTCCTTGAGGCAGCGGACGAAGTGGGTATTCGACTTGTGTTACTTATTGCGTTTTACAAGCATGGCGGATTTGGAAAAACACTTTCTGGTGGACAAATGAGATTCAGTACGCAGAGCATCGACGCTTGGTGGCAACACATTGATTCACTTGTAGAAATTTGTGATGGCTCGTTACAACGAATCGGGACTGTTGCGCATTCAGTTCGCGCTGTTGACATTGAAACAATCAAGGAGATTGCAGCGGGAGCATTACATCGCGGTATGCCTATGCACATTCACGTTGAAGAACAGCGCCAAGAAATTGAAGCGTGCCTTGAAGAGCATGGTGTAACTCCTATGGCACTATTGAATGATGCAATTGATGTCTCACCTATGAGTACCGCGGTCCACTGCACGCATACTGCTCAGGCGGATATGGAACAGTGGATTTCTTCTGGAGGGAATGTCTGTTTGTGTCCACTTACCGAGGCGAATCTTGCTGATGGTGTTTGCGATCTGCACCGCATCGTAAAGCAGGGCGGGTGTGTTTCTATTGGCACGGATTCGAATGCGAGAATTTCTATGTTAGAAGAAATGCGCTGGATGGAATATGCCCAGCGGCTTCACAGAGAAGAACGGGGCGTTTGTGTAGATCGTGATGGGTCAATAGCGAGTTACTTGTTTGACGCAGCAACAAAGAACGGTGCTCGCTGCTTAGGCATTCCAGCAGGAAAAATCGAAGTAGGAAAACTTGCTGATTTTACGGTCATTGATTTAGAACACTCACAACTATCAGGTTGCACCTCCGAAACGCTTCCTATCGCGCTGTGCTGCGGCGCCGACAACGCAGTTATTGCGAAGACGATTGTTTCTCAGTCATAAGGAATTAATTCTTTTTTTGGATTGGTATTCAATAAAGTTTCATCGACAAACTAAGATTGGAAGTAGCAAAACTACAAAATCGTAGAATCAAAAGAATATTCAATTATTTTTATATAGCAAGTGCTGAAATGGCTCAGCAATCGGAGAGTATAAAAGTACTTTCATCTTAAAGAGACGAAGTAAAATTGATGCGTTAGATTGTGAATGGAAGACACCAATGAGTTCAAGTTGTTTAGTATCTTCATTCCAAATATAGACACCACCCCCTGAATGACCTAGTGGTGTTGGCCAATTAATGTTGTATTGAAGTGCGTGCAATTCCCCGGCCTCAATCGCTTTGCCTGCAATCGTGTACGGTCCGTTCTGTATAAAAGCACTTTGTTTTTCATCATTTTTAAAGATGCTGGAGAATCCTAAGACGTAAAGATTTGTACCATTTGGAGCGTGCCAATCAGGATAGAGAGAGGGGAGATAAATTGGAGCACCTAGCAAACTATCCCAGAACGGTTTCTTTGTTTCAATTAATACCCAGTCGGACCGGTTTCTTTCTATTAGGAACTCTGAACTGTCAGTATCAAGTTTGGTATTAATTTCACCCATTGCAATGAATTCAAAGATTTCAGAATTATAATGTAATTTGTCACATTTCTTGCACGTGTAGAAAAAACCGAGTTTCTGTTCTTTCTTTGGTTCAATGTTCCACCATTCATCACTGTTTGTCCACACGTGTCTGTTGGTAATCAGTTTGGTGTCAGTTAATATTATCGCACTACCTCCGAATTGGTCTCCATGCTCTTCGCCCACAGTAAGCATGACGGTTGAGTGCGTTTGCTCTTTTGGGATAAAGTCTGGCAGTTGGTCGGTGATGACCGCGTTGTTACTTTGGCACCCATAGCCACAAAGAAGGAGTAAGAAGGCTGTCGCAGAAAGGAATCGTTTCATTTTCGAATAATAGTGTATTCGAATGTGGTCTGCCCACATTAGTTGATCCAATCCCAACTCTAAGATTTATTCGGAAGCGTTGACAAT
>JASMLG010000025.1 GCA_030748805.1 Phycisphaerales bacterium
CATTGATGATGTGTACCTTGGTGCTACAAACCAAGCTGGCGAAGACAGTCGAAATGTTGCACGAATGGCTGCACTACTTGCAGGTCTTCCTTTGACGGTCGCTGGCGCAACTGTTAACCGACTTTGCGCTTCCGGCTTAGAGGCAATAAATATTGCTGCTAGAATGATTGAATCTGGATGCGGCGATGTTATGGTTGCAGGAGGAGTTGAATCGATGAGCCGCGCCCCTTTTGTGATGGCAAAAGGAAAATCAGCATTTGATCGCAACTGCGAAATGTACGACTCCACTATCGGCTGGCGATTTACAAACCCAAAACTTGCAAAGATACACCACCCTTATGGAATGGGCGAAACGGCGGAACATGTAGCAAAGCAGTGGTCCATTTCTCGTGAAGCGCAAGATGAGTTTGCATGGAATAGCCAACAGAAGTGGAAAGCCGCTTTTGAGTCAGGAAAGTGGAATGATGAAATTGTTCCGGTAAATGTTCCACAGCGCAAGGGTGAAGCAGTAGTCGTAGATACCGACGAACATCCTAGACCAGAGGTAACACTTGAAAAACTAAGCACGCTTAAGCCGTGCTTCTCCAAAGAGAATGATGCAACAGTTACTGCAGGAAATAGCAGTGGAATCAACGATGGTGCAGCGGCACTAGTTCTCGTAGAAGAATCAAAAGCTCGCGAACTTGGGCTCACAATACTCGGTTTTGTTGGGAGTTCTGCTTCAGCAGGCGTTGACCCAGCAATCATGGGCATCGGTCCAATTCATGCTGTAGAAAAATTACTCAGCCGCACCAACTTAAAGGCGGATGACATCGATGTGTTTGAATTGAACGAAGCGTTCTCAGCACAATCTCTTGCTTGTATCAATGGATTAGAACTTGATGCGAATAAAGTTAATGTTAATGGCGGTGCAATTGCAATGGGGCATCCTCTTGGATGCAGTGGCGCACGAATCGCCGTTACCTTGATTCACGAAATGCAACGGTCTAACGCATCAAAAGGTATCGCTACATTGTGCGTAGGAGTTGGGCAAGGTCTTGCGACATTGTTTGAACGCGATTAGCCATCAAAATCTTTTTTAGAAACATGGTCTGTTTGGGGAACACGCTTTCTGTTTGGTTCCATTTCCAAAAGCGGTTCGCACTCTTTACTAGTTGCATTGTGTCTATCTGCAAGATATTGATATGTACTTGTTCCATTACCCTTCCACGAAATTTCTTGTTCGCTTAGTTCTTTGATAACTTTCGCAGGGCATCCAGCAACAATTACATTGTCTGGGACTTGTGTGCCTGCTTTAACAAATGCCATTGCAGCCACAAAACTGTTTTCTCCAATAGTTGCATTGTCCATAACAACAGCATTCATTCCGACCAACGCATTTTTCTTAATCGTGCATCCATGTAAAACTGCACCGTGTCCAATATGACCATTCTCTTGCACAATTGTGTCATCGCCAGGAAAACTATGTACTACACACGTGTCTTGCAAATTACTCCCCCGCTCTAGGATTAAGCGACCAATATCGCCCCGCATAACTGCGCAAGGACCAACAAAACATTGAGGACCAACAATTACATCGCCTATCAGTACCGCCGTTGGGTGAACAAAAGCGGTTTTATCAACAACTGGCCTGATTCCCTCAAATTCATAGAAAGGCATTCAAGCATTGTAGAGGGCGTACATAAAGCAAAAACAACCTCTCGGTAAAGTTTATCTGGTGGCAACCCTCTGGAGTGTCAAAATAAATGAAAACATGAGATTTATACCCGTTTTTCTGCCTAATAAACCAATAAGTTTGTGAAACCGTCCTTGCATTTGGGCGAATAGAGGATAGATTTATATTGTTCTGAGAGAGATTTTGTTACGGAAGAATTATCAATATATGAAAAATGTACTTGTTTATTGTTTAACGACATCTATTTCTACAGTAGCGTTTGCTGATGTCACCGTTTCAGGAGTTGTTCGTGATTATTCAGACAACTCCCCTGTCGAGGGCGCACTAGTCACATTGCAAGCAACTTCAACAAGAACCACCACCAACCAAAAGGGATATTACGAATTAACTATTCCAGGTGACGCTGGTTCGATAATCGTTGCAGCAAGCAAGGGATACTTCAATACACCAACAACTTTCGATGGTTCTCCTACTGGACTAAATATCAATATTGAACCAGTTCCACAATACGACAATGATTATTACAGCTTATTGGATCCAACAAGCTGTGGGATGTGCCACCCAGAACAATTAAGCGACTGGGAAAACTCGCCAATGCAAAAGGCGGGAATCAATACATGGGTGCATGACATTTACGCAGGCAATGGTTCGCCTGGTGGCATGGGTGGTTTTGTGTATTTGCGCGATTCCGTTTGGGCCGAGTCAAACCCTGCTTCTGAATGTTCATCGTGTCACCAACCTGAATCATGGATTCCTGAACCATTTACTGCTCTTGAAGGCCCAGATGATCCTGGCTACCCGTCCGCTCACGCTACACACGGCATCTCTTGCGATGTCTGCCATAAAGTTGCAGATGTCGATGTAGACAAAATTAACCACCCTGGCATTTACCCTGGGGCAGTAACATTTACTAGACCCTATGACGATCAAGTGCAATACGGGTTGCTTGGCGATGCTACGTATCACAACCCAATGATGGGTCCTTCTTATCAGCCACAACTTGTTGCTGAAGTTTGCGGTACTTGCCACCAAGATAAAAACGATCCACACGAAGATGAGTCATTTGATGGCATTATTTCTGAACCAACCTACATTGAATGGGTTGAATCACCTTATGGTGATCCGAACTCTGGCATGTACGCAACGTGCCTTGACTGTCACATGCTTCCAAACGATTCTACGAATGCTTGCGAAGTTTTGTACCCACCACTTGAACGAGAACCGGGAACGTTGCGTTCGCATATGATTCTTGGTTCAACTGCGACGTACCTTGATAACTCTGCTGAACTTCTCGTTGGTGCAGAAGTTGTTGATGGTGAACTACAGGTTGAAGTTGATGTCTTTAACAATGGTGTTGGACACCATCTTCCAACCGGCGTTACTGTGCGTAACTGCATCTTGCTAGTCGAAGCATTTGATGATGATGGCAACGCTCTTGACTTTACTGGCGACCAAGTTGTACACGCTCTTGGTGGTGTTGGCGATCCTGCAGAAGGTTATTATGCTGATGAACCCGGAAAACTTTTTGCAAAATGCAATCATGGCGAAGATGGAACTGGGCCAACTTTCTATACCGATGCAACAGGAATTATTTTTGATACTCGCATTCCCGCAATGAGTATCGACTCAAGCGATTACTCTTTTGCTCTACCTGCTGGTGGCGGGGACGTAACCGT
>JASMLG010000026.1 GCA_030748805.1 Phycisphaerales bacterium
GATAAACAAAAACTTCATGACCACATCATTGCAGCAGCAAATGGTGACGAGATTTCTTGGAGATTTATCGTTGACTCATACGCAAATAGGGTTTTCGCCTTGATACGATCAAAGTGTGCTAATGAAGATTTAGCTGAGGAAATCACACAATCTACCTTTTGCACTGTTGCCCAAAAATTGCAAGATTACACTGAAACAGGCAAATTTGAAGCATGGCTCTTCAGAATCGCTATGAACCGCATGAGAGACGAGATGAGGCGTCGCAAGCGCCACGCAGTACCGATGGAGAATGAGATGATAGGAGTTCTCTCAAGCGGTATATCGGACGTACAAGAGGATGATGAGGTCGCAATTGAAATACAGCGGCTCAGAGCGGCAATAAGGCAGCTATCAAGTTCTGATCAGGACATCATTCATATGCGACATTCGGCTGGAATGAGTTACAAACAGATTGCTGAGGCCCTTGGAGAGCCGTTGGGCACTGTATTAGCTCGACAGCACCGTGCATTGAAAAAATTGAGAGGATATATGGATTGTGACGGCAATCTTCAAAAGTCCTCAAATAAAGGGGCAATTAATGAAGGAGATAATCGTTGAATAGGAGCTCGTTATGGAACATGAGAACAGACATTTTGAAGAGATGACGCCAGAAGATCAACAACTTAGTGAACTTCTTGATGTCGCGTTGAAAGTAGTTGCTCCTGAAGGACTTTCAGAACGAATTGCTAACGCATCTCTCGATTCGTTGAACGATAAATTGAATGACCAACTTGAGGTTGCCTGCGCTATCCCAGAAAGAACTGGTCTAGCCGATCGATGTTTTAAAGCATCGGTTTCCTCATTACAGGTTGAAAACGAACCGATTGCAGTTATTACACCAATTGAAGAGAAATCAAGGTGGTATCAGGTAGCCCTTGCTGCTTGTCTTGTATTTGCGGCATTAGTTGCAATACGACTTGGCACACAATCGCAACCAACCACATTTGACAATAAAACGGTTGCGAGTAATGAAGTACTCAGTGTTGAAGAAGAGGGCTTACTTCTTGAGGACTTAAACCTTAGTGAATACACATATCTCGCAGATACTAGAGAACTAGCCTTTGCTGATGTTACTGAGAGTTTTAACTCGCTTCGAGACGACATTGAATTGTGGCAGCATGGTTTGTTTACAGAGTAACAAATCGTGATGTACGGAGAACAACGATGAAATGCATAATAATTATTGGTGCATTTTTTACTCTAATTTATTTTGGACTTGGCATGACTCAGCACGTTAGTTCATCTACTTATGGTATTGAATGCTCATCGCAATGTATCGCGATGCTTTTGCAGCAGGACTCTCCTTTGCCAGAGCGTAACAGTGGAAATCACCCACAGATGATTGATAGGGCCAGACCTGACCGCAAGATGCGTGGCGACAAGCCACCCGTAGACGGCAGAGGTCCAGGCGCAGATCGACCTATGACACAAAACATGATTGAACATGTTATGGCTGTTGCAAAAGAGGTTGATCCTGAACTTGCTGAACAACTTTCTTCTATTTGCGAGAAGGACCCAGATGCATTTGAAAAGATAGTTCGACGACAAGGTCGCCGCATGGGTTCGTTTATTCGTCTTCGTGATTCAGACCCTGAATTATTTGAAGTAAAAGTTGCTGAACTTAAAACCGATGCAGAAATTTTTCATCTTGCAGATGAACTACGAGGAAAAGATGTAAACGATTCGTCAATCCAAGGTCATCTTGCAAACTTGCGGGGACTCGTTCGTGCGAAGATGGGATTGTCAATACGTGTCCAGTCACTTTATATTGAGCGATTGGAACACCACCTAGAGGGACTTCGTGGACGATTAGAAGATACAACAATTAGATTTGACGAGATTGTAGAAGAAAGAGTCAATCATCTTCTCAGCGGGGATTACAAGGAAAAGCCAAAAGAATCAAATGATTCAACGCAATTAGTTGATTGAATTCTTTACTATGTTCGCATAGTGACAACAAAAAATTTACACAAGCCAATAAAGCAATTTTTAGTACTTATTGTTTTTGTATCTCTAGTTAGTGGATTCATTTGGTCAATCTCTGATAACGGTAGTGGAAGACGTTTTGAACGAACTAACGTTGAGCATGCTTTGATATCACCAACTTGGTGGTCAAATGATGGAACAGTAGCCATACTCGGAACAGATCAACTTGGAAGAGATTTGTTATCTAGATGCATAGTTGGCGGAGCCATAAGCATAAGCGTAGGATTATTCGCTGCTTGTATTGCGGTGTTTCTTGGTACTGCTTGGGGGACTATCGCGGGTATTTACGGTGGTAGGGTGGATACAACAATGATGAGAGTAGTTGATGTTTTGTATGGTTTTCCGTCAATTATGCTAGTTGTATTGATTACTCTTGCAGTGAACGGTGTTTTAAGTAGTTCGCTCATATCGCCAGTAGTACAAGAAATAGTAAACGTGGTTGCGCTTTTGATTGCAATAGGTGTTGTGAGTTGGCTTACAGTATCTCGTGTGATACGTGGACAAGTGCGTAGTATTATCGCACGACCAGAAATAGAAGCGTGTAAAGTTATTGGTGTTGGTCCAATTCGAACCTTTACGCACCATTTGTTTCCACCTCTTCTTGGGACAATTATTGTATATGCAACATTAACAGTGCCAACAGCAATTTTATCCGAAGCGTTTCTAAGTTTTCTCGGGATTGGGATTCGCGAACCGCTTCCAAGTTGGGGAAATCTTGCAGCAGATGGGTTGAGTCAATTAAATCCAGTCCATTCGAGATGGTGGCTTTTGTTTTGGCCATGTTTTTGTATTGCAATTACACTTGTGACACTGAATTGGTTTGGTCAAACGTTGAAAAAGCGCATGGACCCAAGGAGCACTACAACCTAGATGCAGGAGAATATCTTACAAATACAAAACTTAAGAGTATCATTCGGTTCACAAGTTGCCGTGAATGGAATTTCCTTCGATATTCCCAGAGAAAAAACAGTTGCTTTAGTTGGTGAATCTGGAAGCGGAAAAAGTGTTACGGCGATGTCTATACTTGGACTGTTGTCCAAGGCAGCAAACGTTACTGGAAAGATATGGTTTGAAAACAACGAAATTGTAGAAAACAATAATTACAAATCAATTCGTGGACGCCAAGTTGCCATGGTTTTTCAAGAACCGATGACTTCACTAAATCCAGTTTTTACAATTGGGGAACAAATTGAAGAAGTAGTACGACAGCACCACGATGTTTCAAAAAAAGAAGTACGCTCAATAACAATTGAACGGTTGAATGAGGTGGGGATTTCAAGTGATCGCGTTCGAGCATATCCTCACGAATTTTCTGGAGGAATGCGACAGAGAGTTATGATAGCGATGGCTCTTGCATCAGAGCCATCTCTTCTAATAGCGGATGAACCAACTACTGCGCTAGATGCTTCAACTTCAAAACAGATAGTTGAACTAATCAACCAAGTGAAAATTAGTCATGGAATGAGTGTGCTTTTTATAACTCACGATCTCGGGTTAGTTTCAGCAGTCGCAGAGTACGTTTGTGTTATGAAGGGAGGAACAATTGTGGAATCAGGTAGGTCTGGTGAAGTTCTAATGACACCCAAGAACGAGTACACAAGGCATCTACTTGAATGCAGGCCAGTTCTATCTACTGGGTATTCCCAATAGAAAAATAGCACTGCTTAACCACTGCAACCACAACAGGTTGTGAATGTGACTGTCACTTTGAAAGCGGAAAGTCGCGTTGATTTGAGTTAATAAAAACGTCCGAGAACTGAAAGGAATCGATCACTGTTTGGGTTGTAAGTATAGAACTAAGTAACTTGGACAAAGAGCATTGGGCTGATTCGAACCCCCGATCCTCAGCTTCCAAGTTACTCAGTCAATTTAAGGGGAACGATGGCTTGGATGGTTATCGAAATATAGGCAGGAGCCCAAAATGGTACGAATAAAAAAAAATACTTTCAACCAGATAGTAAAACAATATACGAATGACAGAACAGGCCAAACAAAACGTTTGGTGTGGAATTACATAAATTCCATGCAAAAAATCTACTTTGTTCAGTGTGGAAGGCGTGAATGCCCAGTCCCTTGGATTATGTTTGAAGAAGACATCCCCGTAGCAATGTTGTTTACCGATTGTGATCAAGCAATTCAAGCAGCAAATTCATGTATTGAAGATTGTGGCAACCTAAGAGTTGTTGGTCTTCCTACTAACGCAGCATCTATGTATGTAACTGCTATAGCAGCCCAAGGGGTAGAACACGTGTGTTTCAACCATGGACCTAATCGGTTTGATGCAACAATGGAAGAAGTTTTGATTTCTTTGGGTTCAATGTCAAGGTAGTTATGGCTGTAGTTCTCGACCTGTATCAATGTCCATTACAGACCAGTCAAAATGTTTTGCTAGTCGAACAATTGGTAGCCATGCAATTTCTTCTTCAATGATAAACAACAACATTTGATTTATGGGATCTTCTTCTGGAGGTAATTCGATTTTTATACCAGGTCCCCAGAGAGTGTTGTCACCTTCAATCTCAGACATAGTATTAAACCTAGAGAGCGAATCAACTATTTCAGATTTACTTCCCAGCGGGGTGCGTTTTCCATCGGAATCGGCGGTTCTTGATTGGATAACAAATTGCTTACTCATGATTTATTTTCTTCTTGAAGTAGGCAGGATACAGTATCAATGAGTCGGTCGAGTCCTACGGGCTTTATTAGATAAGCTGAAACACCAAGTGATTTCGCGTATGCCATGTGCCGTTTTCCCTGATTTGCAGTCACCATAATCACGATTGGAGGAGATTGCATATTCTGAATTTCTTCAAGGACTAAGAATCCAGACCGTTTGGGTAACATCATGTCCAATATAATGGCATCGAGATTGTTAGAAGTTGCAACCGACACCGCATCGGTTCCATTTTCAGCAGTAAGAGTGTTCGCACCCTCTGCACGCATTGCCAAATCTATTGACTCAAGAATATCAAGATCGTCATCAACAATTAGAATTGTGTATCCACTTAGACGTGACATTATGATGGATGGTAACAAGAAGTTAGTTTTGTGATTTCATTATCCGTCATCCAAGGTAGCGATTCGAGTTGACGGATCATTTTTGAGGGTATTTGCTTTCCTTCAAGTTCAAAAGAAGGTCGACTTTTCCATCTACGATGGAGCCATAAATATTGTTCAGGGGCATTGCGAATCATCATCTCAATAGCTCGGTTATATCTTGCCGTAATGTAGTACAACGGGTCACTTTGTGACTCCCAGTCAGATGGTTCAATGAAATCGAAGACATTAACTTCGTATTGGAAATTACCATCTACTCTCTTTGCGTGTACTGCGGCAATTGGGATTTTATAACGCATAGCAATTAATCCGATTGACTTGTAAGTAGAAGCGAGTCGTCCAAAGAAGGGTACAAACACTCCTCTGTCGCCTGCATTTTGATCTGCGATAAACCCAACGCTTGTATTACTTTCGATAAGTTCTTGAATGACAGGTACTCCACCCCATTTGGTTACAATTTTTAACCCATATTTTTCTCTAATTCCAAGAATCCAATCGTTAATAAGTGGATTGTCAAGTGGTCTTGCCAGTGCAGCTATTGGATATCCAAGAACAGACAAAACATAACCGAGCAATTCCCAATTGCCGCAATGGCCTGTGATGAAAATTGTTGGCTGTTTATGAGATAATCGATCAACAATTTTATCTATGCCTTTGAATTTAACATGTTTATGTACTGTTGATGGGGTTATAAGTGACGGCATTTGTACGCTCTCAGCAATAAATAACTGAAACATATGCTCCATAGATTTTTTTGTTAACTTGACTGCACAATCTTCTGACAAATCTGGAAAACTCGCGCGGATATTAGACAGAGCACGTTCACGCCTTTGAGAATCAAAACGATAAAAAAGAGTTCCAATGTATTTACTTGTTTGCATGTTCAGACCCATTGGACAGCACCCAACAACAGATGCGAGCGCGCGCAGCGGGAGATATTGTGACCACTGAGTAAATACGGACTGCTGGGGTGCCATTGAGGTTCAGCAACCGGAAAGTTGCAGTTACCTTGTACCTTGTCCAGTTAGGATGAATAGACGATTTGTATTAAGCACAGGAACTTGCTGCTTGTGAGCCTGATTAAGCAATTCTTCGTAATCTACGTATGCGGCTTTTTGTCTTATGTATGCATCTTCCATTGCTTTTGAAGGATTTTTTCCTAGCGGCCGCGGTTCTTTCGGAGCAATACCCAAAACGAGGAAATCTAAATCGCCAGGGAGGGACCCCGTGTCTTCGACAACCTCTCCTCCCCAACTCTCGATTTGGTTAACGATAAATTTGTTGCTTGGTTCTGGATTCCCGTCACCATCTGCGTCGAAATATCCATGAACTAAAAATGAATATTCATAGTTTGGATCATAAATAGCGTTTACTATTATGTTATCCCTAACAACTGGTTGGCTTGACGTTGATCTAGTAATCTTTGCTGTTGATGTTGTCTCGCCAACCTTGACTACTTCAATGCTTGCTTTACCTCTGGGAAAATCTCCGTTTTCACCAACTCGAAGTTGGGATTCAGAGTCGTATACTTCAAAGGTCATTCCATGTACAATTCGATCGTTTGAGCCACGATCAATAAAGACCACATTTCCGGTACTTACATCCAGCACTCGTCCATCTACCAATTCGGCTGGCTTGACAGCATTCATACGACCAGATTCAACTCTATCTCGCAGATCCTCAACTGCTCCCTCAAGTCGAGAGTTTTCTTCTCGCAATCGATCGATGTTCCTCTCAAGTAATTCTATGCGTCCAATATTTTCAAGTTTTACTTCTGCGAGTTGATCGTATCTGTTTGCAAACAGGTTGTCTACTCTGGTATTTAACTGTTTAGATTTTTCTTGAATTTCTATCCACTGATCCTTGACTGTTTGAACAGTTGTTTCAGAATCACGTACTTGATCATCAAGTTGATCTTCGAGGGATTTTATTTGATCTAATGCATTAGCTAGTTTGGTTTGTGTTGACTCAATTTCTGTTTGTCTGGAAGCAATCTGCCTTTCTAGATTCTTAATTGTAATTGCAAGAGGGCTTCCATTTGAGAAGTGTTTTGCTAGTTCAGTTTTGATTTCTTCTAGTTCTGCTGTTCTGTTACCAGTTAAAATATTGTTGCGCTCAATAATTTGATTTTGCAAATATTTAACAGCGGATAGGTTACTTGCTTTAGAAAGCGAAACAATATTTTGAACATCGTCATCTCCACGTTCAGATTGTTTTGCATAGACCCTAAACTGTTCTTCGATCTTATCAACCGATTGAGCGTGCTCTCTACTACCAGCGTAGAAGACAATACTTAAAACCAAAAGAAAAACAGTAGTAAGAACAAAAACAACCAAAGATACGATGACGCCTGTTCCAGCGCCGCTACGAATAGCCATAGTGGTACTCTCCAATAATCGAGTGCGGAAATACCGAACACGACCTAATTTGTAGGACTTAACAAAAGTCCCGTTTGATATGAATGGGCAGTGTCTTTTGTTCTTGCCCGCGCGTCAAGTTCATTCTGTGATTGCCCCCAGTTTCTGGTACCAAAAAGCGGTTTTTTTCCTTCTGGGAGTCGAAAAAGTTTTTATGATTGGTTCTGACCAAGTATTTATTGAACCTCCTCTCTCCTCATAGTATGTGGATACTGTTTTGTCATAATCCTTAATCATGGAAATCATAGAGTCGTCATCTGGATAACAACCATCAAAAACCACAGCTTCAATTGGTAGTCGTGGTCTTGGAATCGGGTGTTCTGCTGGTTTCCCTATACAAAGACCAAAAAGAGGATACACACCAATTGGAAGTGATAATAATTCCGCGACTGCTGGTATGTCGTTGCGAATTCCTCCAACGTAACAAGTTCCATAGCCCATTGCTTCAAAACCTATAACAATATTTTGTGCAAATATAGAGGCATCTATAATTGAAAGCAGTAAGCTTTCAAAATTTGATTCATAGCAATAATCATTTCGTTCAACTAATAAACGATGTCGTTTAGTGTCTCCACAAATTACCATAAAGTGTGGCGCGTTTTCTACAACCCTTTGTCCTCCAGAAAGTTCTACAAACTTTTTTTTGATATCAGGGTCATTAATATTGAAGGCACAATATGCCTGAATGAATGAACTTGTCGCTGCTTTTTGTCCACAACGAACCGCTCTTTCAATATCCTCTTTGGGTATGGGATCATTTTTGAACGATCTTATAGTGTTGTGAGAAAGTAATAAATTGATAGTGTCGATCATGTTTGTATGCTATCACAGGGCATTGTTATACACCTGTGACTGTTTTAAGTATTCAAGTATTCTTAATCACCGAATGTCTGTATCACAGGGCATTGTTATACACCTGTGACTGTTTTAAGTATTCAAGTATTCTTAATCACCGAATGCCTGTATCACAGGGCATTGTTGTACGCCTGTGACTGTTTTGGCTTGCCATGCTATCATGATATGTTGCGGCGATTGGTTTATAGTGTCGCCTAATCTTTTAGAAAGGCAATCCCCATGGCAGTAGCCCCGTCTGATGTACATTCAGTTCTTAGCAAATATCAGCTTGCTGATGGATATGACTTAGTAGTTGATTTGGAAAAATCTCATGGATGTTGGATTCACGATTCATCAACAGGAAGGGAATTTCTTGACGCATTTACGTGTTTTGCCTCTTGGCCTCTTGGATTCAATCACCCAGAATTGATGGGGGGTCCTTTTAATGAGGAGATTTTAAAGGCCTCTCGTAACAAGATTGCTAATTCAGATTTATACACAACAGAACTCGCAACCTTTGTTGAAGAGTTTGGTTCAAAGGTAACACCAGAGGATTTTCCACATCACTTTTGGGTTTCTGGTGGCGCGCTAGCTGTAGAGAACGCGTTGAAAACAGCATTCGATTGGAAAGCAAGAAAACTCGGACGAACTAATTTTCATGATGATGTAAACGACCTTGTAATATTACATTTTGAACAAGCGTTTCATGGTCGTAGTGGATACACGATGAGTTTGACAAACACTCTACCAGACAAGATTGGACTGTTCCCTAAATTTGCTTGGCCACGTGTTTCAAATCCATTCTGTGAGTTTGATAACGAGGGAAAAATATGCAATGACATTGAAGCTGCTGAAGCAAAAGCATGCGAAGAAATTGAACGTGCATTTGAGGAACACTCAAACCGCATAGCTGCAATTATTATTGAACCAATGCAGGGTGAGGGTGGGGATAATCATTTTCGCGATGAATTCTTTGAAAAATTACGTCAGTACGCTGACGAACGAGAAGCGTTGCTTATTTTTGATGAGGTTCAAACTGGATTCTATGGCTCAGGTAAGACGTGGTTCTGGCAGCACACAACTGTTCGCCCAGATATTGTGTGTTTTGGCAAAAAAACACAAACATGTGGGATTTATGTAAGTAGACGAGTTGATGAAATAGTGGATAACGTCTTTAAATTGTCAAGCAGGATTAATTCTACTTGGGGTGGCAATCTAGTTGATATGGTTAGATGTACGCAGTTCATTAAGATTATTGAGCGTGATGAAATTGCTGACCTAGTAACCAAAGTAGGTAATTACATCATTGCTGAATTAAGAAATATTGCGAGTGAATCAGGTCTATTTACGAGTGTTCGAGGTAGAGGATCTTTAATTGCTTTCACAATGCAAAGCCAAGATCATCGCAATGCAATGCTAAAGGCATTCTTTAACGAGTCGGTACTCGCCTTGCCTTGTGGAGTTCAATCAGTTCGATTCCGTCTTCCATTGATAATGACTATTGATGATGCGAACCAATTACTATCTCGAACCAGAGATGCGGTTCAGCAAATGGTAGCAACAGTGTAGGTAATAAATTGCGCAGTGCTGCAGCAATAAGTGAACACCTTGATACTCGTACTGCTGCGATAGAAGTAGCGGGTCTGCTGGGGCAGGCAATGGATGGCTCAACAGATTTGGTTTTTGTTTTTGCTAGTTTTCACCATCGTGAAACTCTTGAAGAAGCGATAGCAGATATTCGACAAACAGTATCCCCTAAGACAATTATTGGTTTAACAACGGAGTCCGTAGTTGGATGCGACTTGGAACTTGAGGGTGTTGCAGGAATGTCTGCTATTGCTCTCCAACTGCCAAACGTTAACCTGAAAACCTGGACAACGTCACCAAAGAATCCAGTCCCCATTTCACGTCCAGAAGAAATACCAGAGTGGATTGGATTGCAAGATGACACGCAAGCAGTTTTTATGTTTGCAGATCCATTTTCGACCCCAATAACTCGCCTACTCCCGGCGCTTGTTGGGTGTAGGGGAGAAAGTAATCCGCTCCCTATTATTGGAGGTATGGCTTCTGGAGCATCACAGGCAAAATATAACCGGATTTTCTTAGATGATTATGGAATGCGAAGTGGTGGGGTTGGAATAACTATTTCTGGGGATATTAATTTTGAGTGTATTGTCAGTCAAGGATGCCGTCCGATTGGAAAACCAATGAGAGTGACAAAAATAGACGGGAATGTAGTGTTAGAACTTGGGGGAATGCCTGCTTTAGACGTTTTGAATCAATTGGCAAGAGAATCAAATCCAAATGATAGATCCCTTCTTGAGTGTGGACTTTTGCTAGGAAGTGTGATTGATGAACACCGAGATCATTTCGGCCGAGGCGATTTTTTAATCAGATCTGTTTTGGGAATTGATCGAAAACGAAAGGGGATTGCAGCAGGGGAGTTTTATCGTCTCGGAAAGACAGTTCAGTTTCACGTAAGGGACGCACAGGCAGCAGTTGAGGATCTGCAACTTCTTTTGGATGCCCAGCACTTAGGCGCCCAGCCATTCGCTGGGCTGTTGGTTACTTGTAATGGAAGGGGGAGAAGTTTATTCCATGAAGAAGATCACGATTTGACAATTATTCGAGAGCGATTAGGCGAAGTACCAATTGCAGGTTTCTTTGCAGCTGGTGAAATAGGACCTATTGGAGGGAAGTCATTTCTTCATGGACACACCGCTTGTTTGACCTTGTTTCGAGAAAACCAATCACTCGATTGAATAAAGTTTAAGGTATTCCCCTTGGCGAACCAATGTGATTTGATTGAACTTGTATTTCGTTTTAACTCGTCTAGAAAAAGTTAAAAAAAGTTTATTGCCTTTTTGATTTTCGATAACATCTCCAATTGATCTACCTTGAATCATTCGTTGAAATGTCATAGCAAGATCTCTTCTGTTCGTAGAAAAAAAATCTTCAAATTCTTCGTAACCAAACTCTCGCTGGTTGTAGTAGGACTGGATTTGTTCACTTAGCACTTGTTCGAACAGCAAAACCCAGTCCCTATCTCTAAGGCAGGTGAGAGTTTGTGATAACAGATGTTCAGGAAGTACTGCTCGAAGAGTTATTTCTCCAGTTAGTTCATCCTTTTCTTCAAGTTTAACGGTATTAAGATAATCCACTACTGTGTCAGTTGTTGAAGATGAGTCGGTTGAAAATTTCATAACTGTCCCGTCATCACGAACTCCTTCACTTGGAAGTTGGTTAGCCATTGATTGTTGCCAAAATGGTCTATTGCGATATTCAACTCGTTGAGTATCACACCCAACAGTAACAACAAAGACAACGATAAGCAATTTAATATAGATAGTTAATGTCCTGCTACCATTGGTCCTTCATCAAGATCAAATAAAAATGGAGCAACCCACAATTGGCTTGTACCAGTTTCACGTTTACTTGTCCACATCAGCCATTGTCCTGATTCATCAAAGACAGGTAGTCCGTCAAATCCATCTGCGTGGGTAACCCTTCTTCTTCTAAGACCATACCTTGTCGTTCCGCTTGTCTCACCACTGTCAGCATCACAGACAAACAATTCATAATTTCGATGGCTTACTTCACTTGTTGCGTATATTAAGAAACGGTTGTTTGGATGCCAAAATGGTCCCCAATTAACATGTTCGTTGTCTGTCAATTGGTATTCTTTTTCGATTCCTACAATTGAGCCGTCTTCATCGAATTTTAACTCGGCAACATATAACTGTAATAGATCATTGCCGCGCCTATCAGATCGGTAAGTAATTCGTTTGCCATCAGGAGAAAAGAATGGGCCTCCATCGTATCCATCGTCGCCAACAATCAGTCGTGATTCTCCTGTCTTCGTGTCAGTTATATAGATGTCACCCGAACCTGACTCAAGAGAGCAGTAAAGTATATGTCTCCCGTCTGGACTCCAAGAACCTTCTGCTAAATAGTTGTTCTCATCGGTTACAAGAGGTGTTACTGTCTGGTCATTGAGGTTTAGAGAAACAATGTTCATTTTTGGAGGGAACGCCCATCGATATCTTCCAGATCCACGCTGGTATCCAGGGACATCACCCTCAACTAGTGGCGTAGTTGTTGTTGCAAACATAACAAGGGACTCGTCAGTTGGATGAAACCACCCACACGTATTTGCTGAGCCCTTGTTACTTAAAAGTTTAATGTTTGTTAATCCAGTTATTGATCCATCCTGATCAAAAATAAGATCACCAAGGTACATTCCATATTCATCTTCTGGTTCCTTGCCTTCTTCTGGATGTTCAATTGCTTGAAATATAACTCTCCCAGTTGCTGGGTCAAAATAGGATTCTCCTGCTTTTAGGAACACAGAAGGGTCTGTAAGCATAATTGGTTTTCCAATTTTTCCAATTTCTCCATCATGCAAAGGGGCAGTTTGTAGAAGAAATGAAAGTAATAGTGCCATACAATGTGTAATCAATTTATGTCTCCTTATGAATGATCGAACTACACATCATACGCCTCCTGAGTATTTTCCGCACCAAGTTGAGGTTGTTTATCACGATGATTACTTAGTGGTTCTGGATAAGCCATCTGGGCTATTAAGTGTGAAGGGGATAGGTCCCGACAAAATTGACTGTTTAGAGGTTAGGGTTGCCTCTGCAATTGAGGGTGCGAGAATTGTTCATCGCCTAGACATGGATACTTCTGGGGTAATTGTGATGGCCAGAGATGCTGATACACATCGAGAATTAAGCAGGCAATTCCAAGATCGAGAAGTGGAAAAATCGTATATTGCAGTTGTAGACGGGGCTATTGAAGATGAGAGTGGAGAGATAGATTTACCAATCCGCAAAGATATAGACAATCCACCCAGACAATGTGTTGATTACGAACAGGGGAAACCCTCTCATACTAACTGGAGGGTTTTGGAACGTTATGAAAACTGCACTAGGGTGGAATTGAGACCAGTTACAGGTCGATCCCATCAATTGCGTCTTCATTTAAAAGAATTTGGCCATCCAATCCTCGGTGACGACCTTTATGCGCCACCAAAAATACAATCCATGGCAAACCGCTTGATGCTACATGCCAAAACCCTAACTATTGCACACCCCTATTCAAACGAAACCCTTGCATTTACAGCAACCTGCCCATTCTGAAAAATGACCCGCGGGTCAATTAATTGTGGAGCCGTTATCCGAGACTGCAATAGGGTAATTAACTGTTCGCGCCAGATGGTTCTGGCTCTGGTTCGTTCTTTTCTTCTTTTTTCGACGCACTGAAGAAAAGATGATCGTCACCCTCCTTGTGGGTGACATCAAGGTGGTCGCCAGAGGAGTAATCACCTCTAAGGAGTGATTCTGCTAGAGGATCTTCAATGTATGACCCAAGAGCTCTGCGAAGTGGTCTTGCGCCAAAGTCTGGGTTATATCCCTTGTCAATTAGGAAATCCTTGGCTAACTGATTAAGTTCCATAGTCAATCCCTTGCTCTCAAGGCGAGATACGATTTTTGCAAGTTCAATATCAATGATTTCGTATAAATCATCCTTAGTAAGTGATTTGAAGACGATAACATCATCTAGTCGGTTGATAAATTCAGGTCGGAAGAATTTTTCTGTTTCGCTCAGAAGTTGTTTTTTAAGATTGTCATAATCAATTGTTTCTTCACGCTTACCAAATCCGAATGACTGTCCACCCTTGATAAGGTCAGATCCAATGTTTGAAGTCAAAATGATGACAGTATTTCTGAAGTCGACATGCCGACCAAATGAATCGGTTAAGCGTCCTTCTTCCATAATTTGTAGAAGCATGTTGAACACATCAACATGTGCCTTTTCTACTTCATCAAAAAGAACGACAGCGTATGGTTTACGACGAATCTTTTCTGTGAGTTGACCACCTTCTTCGTATCCAACGTATCCTGGAGGTGCGCCAACTAATCGAGAGACAGTGTGCTTCTCCATGTACTCAGACATGTCAAGATAAACAAGAGAATCAGAGTCGCCGAACATAAATTCAGCAAGTGCTTTTGCTAGAAGCGTTTTTCCTACTCCAGTTGGACCAAGGAATAAGAATGACCCCATGGGTCTGTTAGGATCTTTCAAACCTGAACGAGATTTTCTAATTGCTTTTGCAATTTGAGTAATTCCATCGTGTTGACTAATAACTGTTTTGTGTAACTCGTCTTCAAGTTGTAATAGTCTCTGTGACTCAGCTTCTTCAAGTCGAGTTAGAGGGACGCCCGTCATACTTGAAACAACCTCAGCGATGATGTTGTCATCTACCTCGCTGGTAATTTCGTTCATTTGTTCTCGCCATTCTTTTTGCAAGTCATCCTTCTTAGTTCGAAGTTGTTCCGCCTCATCTCGAAGACTTGCAGCAGTTTCGTAGTCAGCGTTTTTTACAGCTTCGTCCTTTTTAACTTTTAGCATTTCAAGTTGTTCTTCAAGATCAGCCATTGAAGGGGGCTTGGTCATTGATTTTAAGCGAACGCGAGCACCCGCTTCATCGATAACGTCGATGGACTTATCTGGTTGAACACGGTCAGAAATATATCGATTGGAAAGTTCAACAGCAGCATGTATTGCACTGTCAGTGAACTTAACCCGATGGTGCTGTTCGTATCTTTCTCGAAGCCCCTTCAATATTTCGATAGTATCTTCTGTACTAGGTGGATTTACAATTATTGACTGGAATCTTCGCTCAAGAGCATTATCTTTCTCAATATACTTTCGATATTCATCAAAAGTAGTTGCTCCTATACACTGAATTTCTCCGCGTGAAAGTGCCGGTTTGAGAACGTTTGAAGCATCAATAGCACCCTCAGCACCACCTGCTCCAACAAGAGTATGCAATTCATCAATGAACAAAAGAATATTCTTAGCACGTTTTACTTCGTTCATAACTGCTTTTATTCGTTCTTCAAACTGCCCTCGATATTTTGTTCCAGCCACCATCATTGCTAGGTCAAGTACAACTACCCGTCGTCCATGAAGTAAATCAGGAACATCGTTATTAATTATTCGTTGAGCAAGACCCTCAATAATAGCAGTTTTTCCTACGCCAGCCTCGCCAAGGAGAACAGGATTGTTTTTCGTTCTTCGGCAAAGGATTTGTACTAGACGTTCTATTTCTTTGTGTCTTCCAATTACTGGATCAAGTTCATCTTTCTTTGCAAGTTCGGTCAAGTCGCGGCCAAAACTATCAAGTGCGGGTGTCTTACTTTTTCCACGTCTCGGAGATGGACTAGGTGTTTCGCCTGGAGAATCCATTCCCTCATCATCAAGCTCTTCAATCTGGCCAACACCAGCACCGAGAAGGTTTAATACTTCTTCACGAACATCTTCAAGTTTCAAACCAAGATTCATAAGAACCTGCGCAGCAACCCCATCTTGTTCTCTAAGCAAACCAAGAAGTAAATGTTCCGTGCCAACGTAGTTATGGTTTAATGAACGTGCCTCTTCGATTGCGTATTCGATTACCTTTTTAGCACGAGGGGTCTGTGGCAATTTGCCCATTGTGACCATATCTGGACCACTTTTTACAAGTTTTTCAACCTCTAGGCGTACTTTGCGTAAATCGATTTCTAAGTGTTTAAGTACATTTGCACCAACACCAGAACCCTCCTTAACTAGTCCAAGAAGGATGTGCTCAGTACCAATGTATTCATGGTTAAAGCGTTGCGCTTCTTGATTTGCAAGAGCCATTACTTTTCTAGCGCGATCTGTTAAACGTTCAAACATAAGTCATTTCTCCAGCCCCGCATGATATGCGGGATATGCTTCTAGAGGGTGTGATAAAAAGAACCCTCTTTAATTACAATCGGTGCAACTGGCGTTCCATTTTAAGACATATCCCAAAAAACTAATAAATTGTCAGATTCTTCTTAAAACGTGTTTTAAATACCATCACTTCGTAGTTTTTGGCAATCTTTTAGAACTACTGTGCCAAAGTGGCTGTCTCAACAATATGTCCACCGCGAAGATGAACAACAACATCTCCACGATTTGCAATCTCAACATTGTGAGTAACCATCACAATTGTCAGCCCTTGGTTGTGTAGATTTTCCAGAACATCAAGAATTTCATTACCAGTATCTTCGTCTAGGTTTCCTGTTGGCTCATCTGCAAGTAAAACGCTAGGGTTGTTTACAAGAGCACGTGCGATTGCAACACGTTGACGTTCACCCCCAGAAAGTTCACGAGGTCTGTGTGAAAGTCGATGGCTAAGGCCAAACTGCTCAAGTAAATTGCTAGCACGTTCTTTTGAATCAGATTTAAATGAGAGTAATCCGCCAATCATAGTTGGCAGCACTGTATTTTCAAGAACAGTTAACTCTGGAAGAAGATGATAAAACTGAAAAACAAAACCAACATTAGTATTACGGTACTGGTTAATCCTGTGATTAGATCTGCTCCAGACCGATTCTCCCTTGAATAAAACGTCACCACCACCCTTATCAGGTCTATCCAGACCGCCAAGAAGATGGAGCAATGTTGATTTACCACATCCGCTAGATCCAAGAATTGTCGTCCATTGTCTTTCGTGTAATTTCAATGAAGCTCCACAAAGTACCGGTACGCTTAATCTGCCAAGTTGATAGGTTTTTTTAAGATTACATGCCTCTAAGATTGGTACAGTTGAATTACTCATGTCTAAGCGCCTTTACCGGATCAGTGTCAGCTGCTTTTGCAGCAGGAATAAGCGCACCTAATAAGCAGAACAGGATTGCACCAAACGCAGTGAAGATACTTGAAGCCCAATCCAAACTATTTGGGATAATTGCGAAGTAATAGACAGATGCATCCCAAACAACCAACCCCCCAATATGCCGGACATATAAAATTAAAACACCTATTGCACAAAGAGTTACAAAACCAATTATTCCCAACACGATAGGGAGCATTTGGCCTGCTCTGATCATAACGATTGTGAATATGCCAAGACAACACGCTACAGCAAAAGCAACAATAGCGATTATTAGTGGCGGATTTCCCATAGCTTCGTGAATTGAATTGATATTATTGGTGATAATCCATCCAAATAGCAACCCAAGGGCAGATCCAACTACACCGATAACAGCACTATATTGCAGAAAAATCCAGATTATACTTGCTCTTGAAGCTCCGATTGAACGCAAGATTCCAATATCCCTTGTTTTTTCAAACACGATTGACCAGAAGATAGAGAGAATGAGGGCTGCAACAACTAAGTACACAATTGAAAATAGAGTTCTCATTAATTCTCGCTCTTTTTCAACTGGACCTGTAAAACTTTTTTGTTGCTCTTCCCAAGTATTTATTGTTAGACCGGGGTCTCCTCTTGACGGAGGTTGCACAAGAGAATCGCTTCTGACTTTTGCATGAAATTCATCGTAAATTGTTTGTACTTCTTTTCTTAATTCGTCTACAGAAATACCTTCAACACCTCGAATTAAGATGCTAGTTACTCTTGCTGGGTCGACTCCAATTACAGAAGTCGGATCGTCCATATCTATAATCTCAGCTTCATCAATATGCAGAAGTTCTTGGGCTACATCTATGTGAATAAAAATCCTTGATTCATCTATCATGAAAACACCCGATTGATATTCATTGACAAAGGGCATGATGATTGACTCGGGATCAACAATTCCACCTTCTGAGTCAATTGGTAGCATGGTTAACGTGCCTTCAAATCTTGGTGCCCACCAATAGTCGTTTCGTTCAACCCGATATGAACCATCTTTTTGCCGCCTGTTTCCATCGGAAACATGTAGCCCAAGGACTATTCCATCCTTACCGTTTCTGGAAAGAGACAGTGCCTGAGCTGTGAGGATATCTTTTTTAGTTAATCGATCATCAAAATTAAGAATGATCTTCCACAGTTCATCGTTGAGAATGTTCCTAACCTTATCCCAAAGATTAATTGGTTCATAATTTAGATCATTCGAAGAACTGTTGACAACTTCAACAAATTGATTCCACTTTTCATCGTCCATTAAATCTCGAATTGAACTGGCATTATTTGTAATAGCATCTAGTAATAGCCAGTCACGTTGGTTTTCAGTAGGATTGTTCCAATGAATTGATTTGTCAAAGTCAGTTACTTTTGTAAAAGAATCTGGTTCGATTCCCCAAACCTGTACGGTTTCACTCTGTTTAGCATTTGCATTTGGATATGGCATTCTTAACAGACCCCAGCCATCAACTATTGGTGTTGCTGCAAGTATATTTGGGTTTTCTTCAAGCGAATAAGTTAGTTCTTCATAATGAGGGATACCCGAAATACCGTATGAAACAATTACATCACCCATAAGTGTTTTGCCAGCTTCTTGAATCTTATCAAGGAAACCTGTCATTACAGAGACGACCACAATGACAAGTGCTACGCAGAGAGCAACTGCAGCCATCGCTATCAATGGAATGACTCGACTGGTTAAGTATCTTGTTGTTAGAAGAGTTTGATACATGAGTTATACATCGTACTCAGTGGAGGTTAATGCGTACTTTTCAAGTAATTCGTTTGGACATCCAATATCTGCAATAACCACTTCTCCAACATACGTTTTAGCAATATCATTCAAGAACCCTTGTTTCATACCAACAAAAGAAACAGTCATTGCTGCCTCAATGCTACACCCATGAGGTTTCCCAGTATCACAGTCCAAACCAGAAGGGATATCGATAGCAATACAGTCAGTTGAGCAGGAATTGATTGTTTCTATTGCTCCGGAATAAGGACCTTCCAATGATCTATCGAGTCCAGTACCAAAAATTGAATCAATGATTAGTGATGGTTTTCCTAACAATTCTGGCGACCACTTGCTTATTTGAATTCCCATTTTCAAAGATATGGCAGCGTTGGTAGTGGAGTCGCTTGTTTTTGGCTCATCAAGTTTAAGGATGTTTACTCCACAACCATTATTTACTAGGTGTCTTGCAATTGCATACCCATCTCCACCGTTGTTGCCGGGTCCACAAACAATGACAATATTCGATCGTAAATCTCTATCGATTGACTCAGTGATTATATTTACTGCGCTTCTTGCGGCATTTTCCATTAGAACGATACTGGGAATTCCGTATTTGTTTGTGGCAAAGTTGTCAACTGTTCTTAATCCTTCTCTAGAAAAAACATATAGTTGACTGTTTATTGGATCATACATAGTTTGAGCATGATAACTCAGGTAAAATACATGCTCATGGCAGTAGTTGAGGTAATTTCATTGATTTTTGGGATTGTAGTTTTTGGCTCTTTATGCTTATGGCTTGGTGTTTTGTATCGGCTTTGGATGATGCATAGGACGAAGCCAACTATTCGAGAGGGACTATCACTACCAAATCCAATCGAATCATCTGTGAGTATAGTTGTTCCAGCCCATAACGAAGAAAGAGTTATTGATAAATGTGCAACTGCGCTTAGGAAACAATCTCACAAAAACATTCAGATAATTTTTGTTCTTGATAGGTGTACTGATAACACGCTTGAAATTCTTCAGAGACACGCAGATGAAGATGTGAGAGTTTGCATAATAGAAAACCAACACTGCCCCGATGATTGGGCAGGTAAATGCAATGCAGCAAAATTGGGATCAGAAAAAGCAACTGGAGAATGGTTGATTTTTACAGACGCAGATACACAGTTTGATGAAGAATTAGTTAGATGTGCTGTTGCTTCTGCAATCAAAAGAGAGGCATCTCTGCTTAGCATTCTCAGCACACTTACAATATCAAAAGCATTCGAACGTGTGGCCCAACCAATAGCTAGCACATTCTTGGTAAGACAATATCCAGTTGATCGAGTTAACCGAAAACGCAACCCTAGACCATTTGCGAATGGTCAGTTTTTGCTGTTTTCACGGGAAATATATGAACAAATTGGTGGACACGATGCGGTTAAAGACGATTTGTTAGAAGACATAGCGTTTGCAAATTACATTGGACACAGAAATCTAGGTCGTGTCCAACTTCTCTTCGCAGACGGGTTGTTGAAATGTTCAATGTACCCAACTTATGAGGCATTTAAAACTGGATGGAAGAGAATTTATATTGAAGCGAGTGCTAGGAATGTAAGTAGGCTTATGAGATCGGCACTTCTGGCGATAATAGTTGGAGTCATCCTTCCAGCAGTGAGTATTGCTGGAATTTTTATAGGCATAGAGTGGTCGACTTTGTTAATGTGGTTATCAGTTTCGTCACTGATAGCATGTATTCTTACCATTTGTTGGTTGTATAAGATTAATAATGCGCCGATGTTTTTTGCAGTTTTTGCTCCAATCGGATCAGTTATTGTTGCAAAGTTATTTATTGAGTCGGCATTAATGCTGAAAAGCAGAACACCAATTTGTTGGGGTGGAAGGGAATATATCTTGGAGCCAAAGCAATAATGAAAATTTTACTTACAAATGACGATGGGATTCGCGCTCCAGGAATTATTGCTTTGCATAACGCACTTAGCGGATTGGGAGAGATTGTTGTAATAGCCCCAGAAACAGTTCAATCAGCAACAAGTCATGGAATCACTTACACCAAGCCACTTATGACACAGAAAGTTGATGTCACCCAGAATATGTCAGGAATTGCTGTAGATGGTAGACCAGCTGATTGTGTAAAACTCGCCATGCGAGCGTTGTGGGAAGAATTGTTTGGGGAAGGATCCAAGCCGGACCTAACTATAAGCGGTATGAATAGTGGGTCAAACGTAGGAATAAATATTATTTACTCTGGTACAGTTGCAGCAGCAATTGAATCTGCATTTTTGGGAATACCCGCCATAGCGGTTAGCCTTCATTTAGATAACAGGGATATCATCTGTTACGACAGGGCAGCAGAAATTGCAAGGAACATAATAGACAGTGTGATTGAACACAATCTTGAACCGCACGAGGTTATTAATATTAATGTTCCAAAATGCGAGGAACCAGATATGCCTATGCCAAAAATCAAAGTTGTTGATATGAACTCAGCAGGAGATCTTGGTCATTACGATAAAAGACAGTGTCCATACGGTAGGACTTACTATTGGGCAGCTGGTGATGGAATGGCATTTTCTCATACATCAGAGGGTAGTGATGTTGAAGCTTTAAATGAGGGATTTGCGACTGTAACTCCTCTTGACTATGTATTAACAGACAATAACAAAAAGAATTTTTTGGAAGATCGCTTCTCTGAATAACAGTTTCTAAATGAGTAACCACAATGTCAGGAAAAAAAGAATTAAGAACAATTGGTCTCAGTTAGAAAACATTATGTGAATTGTAATTTTCACATTTTCTCCAGCCCTTAAAGATTTGATTTTATCACCCGAAGCTCGCCATCGGTACAAACTTGACAACAAAGACCGGTCGATAGATCTACTTCCTGTGGACGAAGTAATCGAAACCATAATCGGTTTGCCGCTTTTGTCAATAGTTAGGCATGCAACAATGTCTCTAGGAGCGTATGACGCCAATTGATTTGCAGTAAAAGATGGTCGCCTAGGCCTTAGAACAATTCCATCTGCTGCAAGAGGTTTTCCTGATTTCCACATGTTTCGAGAGACATGTATGATGGAAGTTGCTTCTGAATCTCTATCAGAAGGGTTGCCTTCATAGGGTTCCTCAACAGAAACCGGATCGGTATTTTTTGTTGGTTTTTGGTGTACACTTTCTTTTGTTGGTTTTTGCTTCACCTTTTCTTTTGTTGGGAGGTCTCTAGAGGGGGTGGTTATTTTAATTCCTCGCATTGATTCTAGGAATTCCATCGCCATTTCTACCATTGGTCTAGCTGCTTCGTTTAGAAATTCTAAAGTTGGAATAGGCTTAGATGTTTGAGCATCTTTTTTCATCGAGGCCTGTTCAACTTCAGCGAACCGAGCAAGTTGCTCTTGATATTCGTCATAGCCAATCCAAGTAAGGGTTGAAACTTCTGAGTTATCAATACCTAACTCAATCTTATCTTCTTGAGTTGGTGTTTCTAGATGAGTAGCTTTCACAGGAGGGGAAAACTTCATATTGGGGTGCTCAGAATAAAGTAATGGCAGCAGCATAAAATGCAGCAAAGCAGAAAGAGCAACTGCAACTAGGACAATAATATTGTCACGGTAAGTCATCTGATTCTACTTTATCTCTTGGAGCGCCTACTAAGAATATATCTAGACCGCTGTTCCTTAATTGGTCGAATGTTCCGGTTAAAAGTGGACCACGATCTACTGTTGCTTCACCATCTTCGACTACTAAATAAACTACAGCATCAGGTTTTTCTTTTTTCTTTTCTTTTACTGCTTGTGCAACAGCATCAATCCTTACAACATTTTTCCCAACATATACATTTCCATCAACAGCAATTGTTACAGCAATAGACGGCTTTGGTTCTGCTGTAGTTCCAGAAATGTACGATTCAAGTGGTACCGGTAAAATCTCTGCTCGAACCATTAAAACCATTGCATATATAAAAAAGGTAAGAAGTAAAAAAACAACGTCAATGAGGGGCAATATCTCAACCCTCGTATCATGTTCTGTGCGACGTATTGGTCGCATTTAATTATTCCTCAAATGTCAAACTAGCAAGTGCAATTGTTGTGTCTTCAATGAATTCAAATACTTGATCTAAGCCCGTAGCGAGCATAGTTGACCAAATTGAATCAGACACGTTGCAAATAATCATTCGACGGTCTTTTATTTTGAGAAGTTTCTTTATTTCGATCAAAGCGCCAAGATTGGAAGAATTGAGATTAATGACGTTCTGCAAATCAATGACGATATGTGGAAACGCATCTTCTGCTTTATTTAATTCAGCAAGTGTCATATCTGTGTCTTCAGAAAAGTCGGGCTCATCTGAGAGTTCAAGAATAAGTATGCTGTCATCCCACTGGTTTAATGTCATGTTGGAGAGGATACAGTATCTTCGACACCTTCGACTTTTGCAGCAGCAATTAAACGATCGTCATCTTTCAGATTCACAACACGAACGCCTTTAGTGTTTCTGCCTATTGTTCTGATATCACTAGCAGAAATGCGCACCAACATTCCGTTTGCAGTAATAAACATCAAACTGTCACTATCTCTAACAGAGCGTATATCCGCCACAAATCCGTTACGATCACCCGTTTGAATATCTCGTCTTCCCTTTCCACCCCTTGATTGAGCCCTCGTGGAGCCATCTTCACTGTGAACAAGATAGTCAAGCATAGGTGTTCGTTTGCCAAATCCATTTTCGGTCATTGTCATCAAGTCGGCGTCATCTTCTGCAAGTACAGCCCCAACAACCTTGTCCCCAGCAGAAAGGTTAATCCCCTTGACCCCAGCAGCAGTTCTGCCCATTAAACGTGCATCGGTTTCAACAAACCGAATCGACATACCTGTTGATGTTCCCAAAAGGATGTGACTTTGCCCATCAGTTTTTATAACATCAACAAGGGTGTCACCTTCATTTAATTTAATAGCATGAATTCCACCTCGGTTTACGTTTCGGTATTCTGAAACAGAAGTGCGTTTAACTCGACCCATTGATGTAGCAAAGACGAGATTATCTTGACATGTCTCAAAGTCCTTGATGCTTCTAAACGTGACTATATTTTCACCGTTCTTTAAGTTTAGAAGGTTAACTATCGCTCGACCTCGGCTAGTTCGAGTTGCCTCAGGAATTTGATAGACCTTTAATTGGAATACCCTGCCAGAATCTGTGAAGCAGAGCAAATCCTCATGAGTTGAAGCGACAAAAATGTGTTCAATAAAGTCATCGTCTTTTGTTTCTCCACCCTTAACACCTCGTCCACCTCGTCCCTGTTCTCGGAATGTGTCAATTGGTAGTCGCTTTACGTAACCATGGTGAGAAATAGTGACGCAAACGTCGTGTTCAGGGATAAGAGCCCCGTAATCAAAGTCCTCGTCTTCGCTTTCAACAAACCCTGTTAGCCGATCAGTAGCGAACTTCTCTTTGAGTTCAACGCAGTCCTCTCGAATAATGTCTAGGATTCGTTGTTCATCAGAGAGAATTGCTTCGTAGTCGTCAATTTTTTCAAGCAGTTCAGCGTATTCGCTTGTGAGTTTTTCAATTTCAAGACCAACTAGTTGTATTAGACGCAATGCTCCGATTGCTTCTGCTTGAAATTTAGAAAGCGAAACACCATCTTTTGCCTTTTCAATCAGTCGTTTTGCAATGAACTTGGAGTATTCATGATTCTCAGGAACGCAGAATTCCCTAGCCATCAACTTTTCAATTGCTTCTTCTCTAGTTCTGCTTCCTCTTATTAGTGCAATCACTTCATCAATATCACAAACCGCGTAGATCAGCCCTTCAAGCCGATGTGCTGCTTTGCTGGCTTCTCTTAGCAAGTACTCAGTTCTTCTTCGAATTACGGTTTGTCTGTGACCTACCCAGCAATCGATAAGAGCACGTAAACTTAATGTTTGAGGTCTACCATTGACAAGAGCAATATTAATTATAGAAACAGTCGATTGTAGTGGTGTGAATTTATATAACTGTCGTTCTACTACTTCAGGATCAGCCCCGCGCTTTAAGTAGACAACAATTCTAGTTCTCCACTTCTTACCAGAAAAGTTTTTAATATCAGATATTTCAGCAATGCGTCCGGTCTTTGCACAGTCGACGATTTTTTCAATCAAGTTATTTTGTACAAGTTGATAAGGAATTTCATCAATGACAATAGCTTCACGCTTACCAATCGTTTCGTGATGTACACGTCCTCGGACTTGTAACTTCCCGCGACCAGTTGCGTATGCATCTGCGAGCCCTTGTTTTCCAACAACGACCCCACCTGTTGGGAAGTCGGGTCCAGGAACAAGTTCAAGAAGTTCAGTTAGATCCATTTCAGGAGTGTCAATTGTTGCGATGATCGCGTCACAAATATCACCGACGTTGTGTGGTGGCATAGAGCAAGACATGCCAACGGCGATACCACTAGAACCATTAACAAGTAAGTTAGGGAGCCGTGCGGGAAGTACGGTGGGTTCTTGACGTGTTTCGTCGTAGTTTGGTTTGAAGTCAACAGTATCTAACTTAATGTCATCTAGCATCACAACCGCAGCGTGTGTCATACGCGCTTCGGTGTACCGCATTGCAGCAGGTGGGTCACCATCGATCGAACCGAAGTTGCCTTGTTTGTCGACAAGCATGACTCGCATCTTCCAGTTTTGCCCCATGTTTACTAACGTGGGATAGATGACGGATTCACCATGCGGATGATAGTTACCCGAAGTATCACCAGCAATTTTTGCACACTTACGATGTTTTCTTCCGGGAGAAAGATTTAGATCGTGCATTGCTACGAGAATTCTACGTTGAGATGGTTTGAGTCCATCTCTCACGTCAGGAAGCGCACGGTCCATGATGGTGGACATCGCATACGTTAAGTAACTGTCGTGCAATTCGCTCTCAATAAGTTGATCAACAACATTGCCAATGTTGCCAAAAACTTCTTCGTTTTGCGCTTCGGGATTCTGTTCTGGTGTATCGCTCATAGTTTCTTTTCTGGAACGGTTATTGTACCAGAACGATGCAATACATTTCGATAATTAGAACCTTAAGAGGTGGTCTTTAGAAACAATAAATACTCACTATTTCCACTCCCTTTTTTACTCGACTTTTTTCCTCGAATTGGCGAGAGTGTTTCACCAAGAATTTCAAGAGACATTTCTTGGCACATCGTTTTTACGCGCGAAATAACGCGCGAAATGGCATCCTCCGAAAGACCCTCGCCAACCATTTCGACGTCTTTTTCTTCTTTTGTAAGTTCATAATGGGGTTTAATGAGCGTGATAATGTGTCCACATTTCGTCCACTTTATACCAGCAGGTAGAGCTAGTTTTTGAGGAGTCCACCCAAGATCAATAACAACGAGGTCAACTTGTTCTGGTGGGTCGACATGCAAGGCGTTGGTACGCTCCAAAGTTGTAACTCGGTCGTCGCTTCGTAATTTCCAAGCAAGCGTTCCGTAACCAGTATCTACTGCAAAAACATGGGTGGCGTCTCGTTGCAAGAGACAGTCGGTAAACCCACCAATGTTACATCCAAGGTCTGTACACTTGAGCCCCTTGACATCAAAATGAAATGTTTCCAGTGCATGTTCAAGTTTCAAGCCCGCACGAGAAACAAAAGTGCTTTCACTCATTTGAAACGCCGACTAATGCAACGCCCGCTTTGTTTGCTGCCTCTATGACGGTAGTGGAGTCAAGCAAAATTACACGTCCGCTTCCAAGGGCAATACACGTACAGCCAGCATCTGCAACTTGCTCAATAGTTTTAGTTCCTATTGAAGGAACATCAGCCCGCATGTCGTGATCATCTGCGGCGGTCTTTAGCAATGTCCATCCACTTTTTTTGCATAACGAACCTGCACGTTCAATAAGTGCTGCAGTTCCTTCAATTGCTTCGACAGCAAGAACATCACCATCACGCACAGCAATTGACTGACCGATGTGCAGGGTAGCGCTTTGAGTAAGAAGCGGCCATCCAAATGCAATATCAGCAGTTTGCTTAGTGCTTGGAGAAACGCTACCCAACACGCCAGTTCCTGCTAGGTGATTTGGGATGTGCGTAGTTGAATCGATGAGAGTAACTCCTGATTTTTGCAGTTCATTTGCGATTGCAGTTAGAACTGTAGCATCCCTGCGATCGTGGCGCAGCGTTCGATACCAAAGAAGTAGACCCGTGATGTCGGGCATAAGCCGAAGCACACCAAATGGATCGTGCATAACGGTCTTTCCAACGCCTCCAACCATGACAGTATCGCTTACGCCCCATTTTTTTAACAACCGAATCCACCGTCCAACACGAGCCATACCAGCAATCGAAAACTCATCACATGCTTCGGGTAACTCGGGGACATATTGATTACGCAAACCAACACAGCAGACGAGAAAGCCAGCTTCTCTTGCCCCTTTCGCAGCAAGAACAGGCAAAATGCCATTGCCAGCAATCATGCCCAAGATTGGTTTCTTATAGGTCATTTTCGGCATTATACCCTGTGGCTGTCACCTGCCATGCATAGGCAAAATGTCTTCTGGTGATGGTTGGTCGGTTGTGTCAGAGGTAATGTAATCAAGCACAGCATCAGGACAAGGATCGATGAACATGAGTTGACGCAGCGCGGGTCGCATAAAGTTTCGTTCAATGCCGTGCTCAAGCATTTCAAGGAGAGGGTCAAAGTACCCATCAACATTGACAACACCAATGGGCTTGGTGTGGTCACCAAGTTGCCGACCAACCAAGACCTCAAAAAATTCTTCGTACGTTCCAATTCCACCCGGAAGAACAATAAACGCATCGCCACGATTCATCATCAGTGTTCTGCGTTCTTGCATCGTGTCCACCACAATAAGTTCGTCGCACTTTTCATTCGCTTGTTCGTGAGCAACAAGTTTATGCGTAATAACTCCAACAACTTCACCACCATGCTTAGCCGCAATTGTTGCGACTTCGCCCATCAATCCAATGCAACCTCCCCCATACACAAGGGTAAGCCCTCTTGTTGCGAGTCCTTTGCCAATAACTTTTGCAGCATCATGAAAGCATGGTTCAAGGTTTTGTGATGATGCGCAATAGACGCCAACGGATTTCATTCATTTCCTCCGGAAGTACCCCTGGACTTTTTAATTGCCCCTAGCACTTGATCAACAGTATAAAAATCACCACGAAATTCCTCTTCGCCATCTGGTCCCATAATGATAAGAAGTGGAATGCGAAGTCCGCCAAGTTCATTAAGGAGTTCATTGCCAGAAACATTGTTGCCGGTTAAATCAATCTTAATAGGCGAAACGTCGTCTGCATCGAATGCATCTACAACTCGCGGGCTATGCAACACTGTTGACTCAAGCAATTTGCAGTTTAAACACCATTCTGCTGTAAATTCGAGTACTACGATGTCGCCTTCGGCGAGTTTCTCGGCCAACAATTCTGGAGTGTAATATTCCCAATCGATTGGTCCTTTATCGGTTAATCGTATACCACCAAAGATGCCGCCACCAATAATACACAGGCCAAGCAAGACAAAAATAAATTTAACTGTTGCGGTTTTTGCTATCCGAAGGGTCCGCCATGTAAGCCAAACTCCAGAGGCAGCTACGCATGCTGCAACAATCCAAAGATAAACGCGTGATGGAGGTGCGCCTTCTTGTTGCATCGCACCACTTAAACCAACACCTAAAAAGTATGCGGCTGCCGCAAGCATGAGTAATCCCATGACTTGTTTAATAACTTCACTTGCTGCGCCAGCCCTTGGCATCTTTTCAACTAGATGAGGAAACATTGCGAGAATTAAGTATGGAACCGCCATCCCAAAACCGATTGAACCAAACACACTTAATGTAATGGTCGCAGATTGTGTTGCTGCCCATGCTGCAGCAGCTCCCATAAACGGTGCAGTGCATGGCGTTGATAAAACAGCAGTCATAACACCAAACAGAAAAGAACCGAACCACGAATCATGTTTTGGGTTTACTTTATAGACAGCGTTTGGTAAACGAATTGAAAAGAGTCCACCCATACCGATTGCCATGATGCCAATAAACGCACCAAGAATAATAGTGAACGCTGGGTATTGGAAAAGTTGATTTATTGCAGTAAATCCAGTTACTAACGCTATCCCAACGCCAAGTAACACCCAAAGCGCCATGACCCCAAGCATCATCCAGACGCCTAAATACAGTGTTTTCCTGCGATTCCCAGCGCTCGCACTGAGCCCCATTATTTTAATCGGGATTACTGGAAGAACACAGGGTGTTAAGTTCAACAAAAAACCACCACCCATAGCGACAAGCAATAACAAAAGTAATCCAAGTGGACCACTTGTGTCTATATCAAATTTAATACCAAAAGCATCAAATTTAATAATGTTAAAAATTGGTGCTTTAACTCCCGAGTGAATAGCAGAAAAAACAGAGCCGTCAAAGTTTTCAAATTTCTTGGTTGTTGAAGTAGTTGTGTTTCCACTTTTTGCAATATTTATTGACTCGGTTATCCCGTATTCTTTCCAACTACTTTCACCAGGTCTTGGTGTTGCCCTTAAGCAAGTTGTTTCATCACAAACTTGAAAGATGGGTTTTATAGTAAGGGATGTTTTTCCAATCTTTGCATCACTTGAAATTGTCACAGGTATATAAATCACAACCTCATCAGAAAAAACACCATAGTCAACCGGTGTCCCCGTGAAACCAACTTCTACAATAGTTGGCGTTGGCCACTGGATATATCCAGCATGCAATGTGAGAGGTGAGCCATCAGGGAGATCAAACTCAATCGAGGTTGCGATATAATCTTCAGGGTCGCCAAGGTCTTCTGGAACTTGTGGGTCATTGGTGTGTGTATGCCAGTGCTCTTCATGATTTAGAGTAATTGCAATTACAGCATCACTCCCAGCGACAGCGGTTTCAGGATTAATATGCACTGAAACACTAACTTTGTCCCTTGAATCGTGAAAAATCCTTGGCTGTGCGAAAGCTAGTTCGCATATAAACAGGCAGCAATAGGTTAATAACAGGGATTTAGCGATTTTCATACCTGTACATAGTAAGGGGAAGTGGTGTTTAGAGTTGCGTTTTAGTTGCTGTGGTAATACCCTGTACCGTTTCCACGCTGCTTGCGTAGGCAGTAGAGATTTTGAATTAGGAGCGTAGTAATGATTCTTGCAGAATCCTTACAACTTTTTTCAAGTTATGACTGCTAGTCGCAGTCAACCCGTGTCTCTGAACCATTTCCTAGCGTATTCCAATATCGCAATGGAGGTTCAATCGTGATTTAGGTGTTTTCTAAATCAAGTTTAGTGTGTTTCGCACAAACGACCGTCAGGTTGGGACACGGGTTCGCATAGCGTCCCGTTTTTTAATTGACAATTTAACAACTCACCAACCAAACAAATAGGTAAATAAAGATGAACAGAGAAACAATTGAAATCATAGACACAATCGCTAAACAGAGAAAGATTGATAAACAGGTCATCATTTCGGATCTTGAACAAGCGATGGTAAGTGCAGCTAGAAAACACTTTAACTCACTAGACACCGAAGAGTTTTCTTGCAACATGGATCCCTTTAGTGGGGAGATCCGTATTTGGCGGCACTTAGATGAAGGTGCAATCGAAATACCGTTGGATGAACTTGGTCGTATTCCAGCGCAAACAGCGAAGCAAGTAATGATTCAAAGGTTTCGTGAAGATGAACGATCCGGAATCTTTGATGAATATATCGACAAGGCGGGTGAATTGGTTACTGGAGTATGCAGTAGATACGAAGGAGGTTCATTGATTGTTCAACTTGACAAGAGTGGTCGAGTCGAAGGTTTTATGCCACGTTCTGAGCAAATTTCAGGAGAACAGTTCAGACCAGGTGATCGAGTTCGCTGTTTCATAATTGATGTTAGGGACACTGGAAGCCAGGTAAAAATTGTTTTATCAAGAAGTCACCCCGACTTTATCCGTAGATTGTTTGAAGCAGAAGTTCCAGAAGTACAAGAACATGTTATTGAAATTCACGCAATGTCTCGTGAACCAGGGTTTAGAACAAAAATTGCAGTAACTTCAAATGATTCAAAAGTCGATCCTGTTGGAGCGTGTGTAGGTATTCGAGGAAGTAGGATTAGAAACATTGTTGAAGAACTTGGTGGCGAAAAAATAGACATTGTTCGCTGGAACGAGTCAAGCCAGGTTTTGATTTCGAACGCTCTCAAGCCAGCTGAGGTTGATGAAGTAAGTTTGTGTTTTGAACTTGGACGTGCCACCATAATTGTTCGTGATGATCAATTGTCATTAGCAATCGGAAGGCGTGGACAAAACGTTCGTCTTGCGGCAAGATTAACGGGATGGGATATTGACATCCTAACTCCTGAAGAATATCAAAAGGGCTTGGAGATTTTGTGGGATGCACTCAAACCAGTTGATGGTGTTACCGAGGAGATGCTTGATCGGATGGCGGCACTAGGAATAATTAGCATTTTTGATGTAGAAGAAATAGGTCGGAATGTTTTGGAAGAGGATCTAGAGTTCCCAAAACAAGTAGCAGATCGTTGTATCGATGTTGCGATTAGTAGATCTAAGGAAGTTACTGCTGAGCAAGAAACAGCCAAACTTGAGGAAGAGGCAAGACGCATAGAAGATGAAGCAGCAGCTTCAGCTGTTCTTGATGAAATGACAGACGAAGCAACCGAAGCAGTGGCTGACTCGATTCTTGATCTTCCTGTTGAAGATTCAGATGAGGAAAAAGTTGAAGAAGTAATTCAGGAAACCGACTAAGCAATTTAAGTATTGCGGAGAACAAACACGTGGCTAAAAAGGTAGCAATAAATAGAGTACATAAACTGGCTAAGAAACTTGGAGTTGGGTCCAAGGATATAGTCGCAAAATGTAAGAGCGAAGGTATTCCTGACATTACGAATCACATGTCAGCGGTTTCTGCTGGTCTCGAAGCCACTATTACAGAGTGGTTTAGTGAAGGTGGAGAAAAATCATCAGCAGTTGAAACGGCAGAAAAAGTTGACGTTAAAAAGGTTAAAGCCAAGCAAAAAAAGAAAACCAAGAAGACAACCCAAAAAACCTCTAAGAAAACAACTAAGAAAGTAGCCAAAAAGGCCGAATCCAATGACCAAAATGAGTCAGTCAAACCCGTTGGAAAACGATTAGAAACACCTACAAGGGCAAAAATGTCTGGCCCAAGAGTGATTCGTATAGAAGAACCGGAACCTGAACCACAGCCTCGTCAACAAAAACGTAAACCAACTAACCAATCAACACAAGGTGGTGCTGGAGTTCGTATACCACAAATGCCTCCACCTGCAGAGGAAAGTGGTCGAGGTACGAGGAGAAATAAGAGAAGAACTTCTCAAACAAAACAACCCGAGCGTGGATCCAGAAATCCAAATCCGACTCAAAATAAAAGTGAGTCAAACTGGAGAAAACAGGACCTTCTCGAGAGAGAAAATCGCCTAAGACGAAGTGGTGGGTTTTTCCGACAAGCACGAAGAGATAGCCAAAAAAGAACAGATCAACCAGCAGAAAGAGCCAAGACTCTTGCTCAGACAGGTGGCAAAATTTCAATAACCGAACCGATTTCAATTAAAAAACTTTCTGCTGCAACAGGAATAAAGACAAATGAGATTTTGAAAAAACTGGTTCTTTCTGATGTTATGGTAACAGTTAATGACAATGTTGATTCAAATCAAGCAGTAGAATTGATGATGGATTGGGGAATTGAACTGGTGGTTACTCGGGCAAAGACGGCTGAAGAAAAAATTGTAGAATCGTTTACTGAGAGAGAGTCAATTGACGAGAAATCTCGTTCTCCAGTTGTAACAATTCTTGGTCATGTAGATCATGGCAAAACATCTCTCCTCGACAGAATAAGAAATGCTAATGTTGCAGAAGGTGAAGCCGGAGGTATTACTCAAGCAACTAGTGCATTTAGAGTACCCGTACATGCGGGAGATAATGAACGTCTAGTGACGTTTATTGATACTCCCGGACATGAGGCATTTACTGAAATGCGCGCAAGAGGGGCAAAAGTAACTGACATTGTTGTTTTGGTTATTGCGGCAGATGACGGCGTCATGCCGCAGACTATTGAATCAATTAATCATGCAAAAAGTGCGGGAGTACCAATTGTTGTTGCGCTAAATAAAATTGATAAAGCACAAGCAACGGATGAAAACATACAGAGAATTCTCGGTCAACTAGCAGAACACGATTTAAATCCAATCGACTGGGGTGGTGACACAGAGGTTATTCGCACAAGTGCAATTAAAGATATTGGCATTCAGGATTTACTTGAAGTTCTTGATTATCAGGCTGAACTCTTAGAACTTAAAGCTGACTTTGGTGGTCCTGCAGAAGGATCTGTAATTGAGGCAGAAATAGCAGAAGGTCGTGGTGCGGTTGCAAGCATTTTGGTTCAGCAGGGGTGTCTTAAGAAAGGAGATTTCGTTGTTGCTGGTTGTGGATATGGTCGAATACGCGCACTTATAAATGAACATGGAAAGCATGCAGATGAAGCACTCCCTTCTACTCCAATATCAATTCTTGGTTTGAACGAGGTGCCTGAGGCAGGTGATAAGTTTTATGTAGTAAAGTCGATGAAAGAAGCAGAATCATCTGCTAAGGAAAGAGTTCAACAGCAAAGAGAAGCAGGTTTATCTCGAGAGAAAGTTACTTTAGACAATATATTTGATCAAATGAAAATCGCAGATTTGAGGGAACTCCCAGTTATTGTAAAAGGTGATGTTCAAGGTTCAATCGAAACTCTGAGAAGTACAATTGCAAAAATTGGGAACGACGAAGCCGCAGTTGTCATAAAACACTCTGCAGTTGGTGGTATTAATGAATCAGATGTAAATCTTGCAGAAGCGTGCGGCGGAATTATTGTTGGATTTAATGTAACAAGTACCTCAAAAGCAAGGCACTTAGCTGAACAAAAGGGCGTAGAAATCAGATATTACGATGTAATCTACAACCTCATCGATGATTTGACGAACGCTCTTGAGGGTTTGCTTGATCCAGAAATTAAACTGGAAGTTATTGGCCACGCTGAGGTTCGTGATGTATTTAAGATTTCCAAAGTTGGAATGATTGCTGGGTGTTATGTAACTGACGGTTCAATAGAGAGACACAAACAAATCCGAGTAACAAGGGATGGAATAGTAATTGAAGCAGACAGAAAACTTGATCAATTGAAGCGTTTTAAAGATGATGTTAAAGAAGTTAAATCAGGCCAAGAGTGTGGCATGAACATAGATGGCTACACAGACATAAAAACTGGCGATGTCATAGAATGTTACAAGTCCTTGGAGGTTAAGCGTAAGCTTTAAATATGATAATGTCTCAGCGTACTGAACAGGTTGCGTCTACTCTAAAGCGGGCGATTCAAGACGTGCTGTCTAAGGGTCTGAGTGATCCACGTGTTCAGGGAATGATTACGGTAACAAGGATTGACGTGTCTGCAGATATGGCAAACGCAACGGTATTTTGTACTGTTACACCACACAAATATGAAGAGATCTCATTACATGGAGTGCAGTCCGCTTCAAAATGGATACGCAGGCAGGCGTCAAATAAAGTTAGATTTCGCAGAATGCCTCAATTTTATTTTAAGTTGGATGAACAGATTCAACGTCAACAAGAAGTACTCTCTCGTATTGCAGAAGCAAGATGCGAGGATGAATTAAGGGCAAAAAAGAAAAAGAAGGATGACTGAGTGAAAAACGCGACAGAGTATGCAAAAAAATTCAAAAAGTTTGTTCGCAAACTACCACAAGCAGAGGTCGTTACAAATGAAGATGGGGTTATTGGAGAAGTAATTTACTCACATCTACTTTGGAATGCTGACAAGAAACAAGCAACTGCTGCTTACAAAAAATTGATTAACTCTGCAGTTGATCTAAATGATATTAGGATGAACCACATCTTTGAGACAGTAGATTTAATAGGTTCAAATTATCCAAGAGCACAAGAACGTGCAAAGCGACTTAGGAGTGTACTAAACGCTATTTACAAACGAGAACATGATGTAGTAGTTGACAGTATCGATGGTGCTGGAAAACGAGATGTTCGCGAGTACTTTGAAACTCTTAATGGAATTACACCATTTGTTTGTAATAGGGTGATTGCATTTTGCTATGACGTCTCGGTAATGCCAATAGACGAACGAACACTTGCAGTGATGGTTGACAATGACCTGCTTCACGAAGACATAACAGTTTCAGAGGCGGCTTCTTGGTTGTCAAGGCAGGTCAAAAGTGATGATGTTTGCAACGTTCATACAAGATTACATTCTTGGGTTGAAACCCAACAAATTGTTTTTGCAGTAAAACCAAACAAGAAAAAGAAAACCACAAAGAAAAAAGCATCCAAAAAGAAAGTTGCGAAGAAGAAAACATCCAAAAAGAAAGTCGCTAAGAAGATAACTTCTAAGAAAAAAGTAGCAAAAAAAAGCACTAAAAAGAAAACGAAAAAGAAGTGATTAGTTATTTCGCAATTGTTTCATTAGTATTTGGTTCGTTGCTTTCGGTCGACGAAAACCACCAACAACTAAGGAGCAAATTAGAAACGATAGCAGGAGTAATACATGAATCACGAACGTATCCAACTGTTCGTGAGTCAGCGAAAGAATATATCATTGGCAGGCATCTGGCAGCAAGTGACCAACATGGATTTGCGTTAGCCCATTTCAGGCAATCTTCTGAATTAGATGATTTGTCAACAGCCCCTTGGGTTGGTATGGCAATTTCACTTTCTGCACTTGGAAGAACAGATGCATCCATAGCAGCATGGAAAGAGGTACTTAAGAGAGATACAAACCATGGGGACGCTCTTCTTGTTTTGGGATTAGATGCTGCTCGGTTAGGCAGATCAGAAATAGCGCAACAATATTTATCGAAACGCTGGTTGCAACAAGATGATAAGCCACTGGAAGCCCTTCTTCGTGATGCAGCACTCTCATCTGTTCTCAAACGCTCGGGAGAAAAAGAGATTGTAGCTTTATTGAAGGAAGCAAAACAACAGATTATAAATGAGGCATTAGCCGACTTGATTTTAATGGGTGATTCAGATTATTGGATAAGTATTATCCAACAGTTAGTAGATATTGATGCTGTTGATTATTCATTGAAACTCGCAATTACAGGCGCACCACATGTGAAGCAGAGGGCGCTTGGAACAATTTTGACCGCGCTACCAATACTAGAAGTTGCCTCTGGTGGGGATGGATCATATACACAGAAATGTTATGAACAAATATGGGAAACTCAAACAATTCCTCTTGCCCCACGTTGGATGGAGCCAGTTTCACTTGCTGAAGCTCTATCAATTGCAGCGCAATCTATGTCAGTACTTGGCGAAGTGGATGCTCCCATAAAGTTGTATAAAAAATCTCTTGAACTTAACCCAAACGATGCGCTCACTCTTAATAACTTGGCATGGTTGCGATTGAACAAAGAAGGTCCAACCGAACAAGTAGTAGATCTTTGTCTTCGCGCTATAGAATTAGATCCAGTTGCCCCATACATAATGGATACAGTTGGCTGGATGTATGCAATGAAGGGTGATCAGAAGTTGGCAATTACCTACCTTTCAAACGCATTGAGAAGCTCAAATCGCCCAAGTCCAGAGACATACGATCATTTGGGAGACGCGTATTGGATGAACTCTCAAAAGGAAAGTGCAATTCGCGCTTGGAAGACAGCGGTATCTATTCTCAATGAGGCAGAAACCAAGAGGGCAGAACTAGAAGGATTCAGTTCATTGTCTCATTCTGTGTGGGGAATATCTGTAGCAACTCCTGAACGATTGTATGATTTGGACTCCGGCGTATTAATACGCCGATTGATAAAAAAACTTTCTGCAGTTAAAGAAGGAAAGGACCCACTCCCTGACACTGCAGTTTCTACGAACGGAGACTAACGTTATGGCTGGTCATAGCAAATGGGCCAATATTAAGCATCGCAAAGCAAGACAGGATGCGGTAAAAGGTAAGGCATGGTCGAAATGTAGTCGTGCAATCATGGTTGCTGTAAAAAACGGAGGACCAGACCCAGAAACAAATCTTACTCTTCGCTATGCGATTGAAGACGCTAAGTCAGTTAATATGGCAAAAGACACAATCGAAAAAGCCATCAAAAAAGCAAGCGGAGAAGGTGGAGAGGGGATTCGATATGAGGAGGTTCGTTATGAAGGATACGGTCCTAATGGTGTTGCCATAATTATTGATGTACTTACAGATAACGTTAATCGCACTGCTCCAGAAATGAGAAAACTATTTGAAAAAGGAAACGGAAATCTTGCAAAACCAGGAGCCGTAGCATTTGGTTTTACTAGTACGGGGGTAATTCTGATAGAAGAAAACAAGACAACTGAAGATCAGTTGATGGAGGTTGCACTTGATTCCGGTGCAACAAACATTATTCAGGGAGATGGTGGATGGGAAGTCACTTGTGAACCGGTTGATTTTCTTGCACTAAGACAAGCAATTGAAATAGCAGAAATTCAAATAATGTCAGCAGAAGTAACCATGGTTCCTGCAAGCACAATAGAGTGTGCTATAGAAATAGGGTCTAGGGTGATGAGATTAATTGAGTCGTTTGAAGACCATGATGATGTACAAAATGTATATTCCAATGCGGATATTCCAGAAGAATCCTTGTCAAACTGATGAAATTAACTTCTTGTCTAATAATATTACTAATGTTAATGGGCTGTTCTGTTCCAACACATACATGGCAAGGTGTGGATCGTGAACTTTTATGGTCATCAATGATAACATCGGCAAAGACCCCAGATTATTCTTCAGATGATCCTAGAAAGCGATGGATTGTTACAGAGAATAAAGTCGCAATCGATCGTAGGCAGGGAAGAATTGACGTAAACAGGAAATTGTCGCGTTCTCTCAAATTACCTAGACAGAATGAACAGCTTGATAAAAGGCATTGGTTTTTTGTTATACAACTTTTGCCTATTGACAAAAAAAACCAGGACTCATCTGTTGTGATGTTCGAGGTTCCCGATACCCAGTTTGTACCAGCAAGAGTACACGATGAAGCAAATCGCTACTTCGAACAAGTAGACGAGTTGCTTCAAGCAAAGTAGTCCCGACTCAGGTAATTAACTGGCCTCAGCGCGTGGATGTGATTGGTCGTATGACTCACGCATTCTCTTTGTAGTTAGGTGTGTATATACTTGGGTTGTAGAAAGTGACTGATGGCCAAGAAGTTCTTGAACACTTCGAAGATCTGCACCGTTATCTAGCAAATGAGTAGCAAAACTATGTCGCAAGGTATGTGGAGAAATAGATGGATCAAGTCCTACTTGTTCCAAATATTTTGAAACTTTCCTTCTTACTGAACGAGTAGAAAGTCTAGTTGTATGTTTGTTAATGAACAAAGGATCTGCTGACTCGTTAGCAACATTGTTATTCTGTAATATATTTAGGTAATGAGCAATAGCAGCCATTGCGTGAGTACCGAGTGGTACGATTCGTTCCTTTCGTCCTTTACCTCGGATCACAATCGCTTGACCCGTTTCATCTATGTCGCCAAAGTTTATTCCAACAAGTTCACTAACTCTGATTCCAGTTGAATAAAGAGTTTCCATAATCGCTCGATCGCGTGCCCCGAGCAAGGTCTTATCATTTGGTGCGGATAATAGTTTTTCAACTTGTTCTACATCAATTGCTTTTGGAAGACGTTTCTTTTGACGAGGTGTTCTGATTAGAGTCATCGGATTTGATTCAATTGCAGTATTCTTTTCAAGCCACCTATAGAAACTCCGAAGAGTTGCAATTTTTCTCGCCATTGTTGCAGCCGAGTAATTTGAGTCAGCAAGATAAGCTAAAAAACTGCGAAGATATTCAGTGTCAGCATTTACAATGTGTTCTGAAATGGTTTCTGGTCCAACATGTCCAGCAATCTCTTTTTCTCCATTTGAGTACCTACTCCACGCATCCCTCTCTGCGGGAATATCAAGAGCGAGATTCTGCTCTTCGGTAATCCAAATAAGGTACTGACGAAGATCTACACCGTAACAGCGTCCTGTATATTCGCTGAAAGCGCGTTCATCAAGAAGGTAGCTCAGAAAAGAGGTTATGATTGGTACGTTTTGTTCAATATTCTTATTCATAGCAAAATCCAGTTTTGTTAAGCAGCTTTAGCGGTAATTTTTGACATTTCATGACAGACCATCGCAGCATCAAACCAATCAAAGTCAGTTTTTGACGACTTAGCGATTTCTGTTACTACCTTGACCGTAGATAGTTCTTGCCCATCTTCCCATTCGAACCTCCATTGATGATCTCCCTTAACTAGGACGACGCGATTTGGAGAAGGTGTAATTTTTTTGGACATGGCGTTATTCTCGGTCGTTGGTTGAGACCAATTCAGCATTTCTTTCAATTTTGCTTTGAATATCGGTCGTTTGGTTGTTTTATTGCGTGATCGATCCATAGGTATACAGTTTGCGGCGAGCCGCATCCACATTGTTCGCTCAACTCTAGATCCTCTGAGTCGACCGTCGCAGATTGGTTAGGAATGCTTTGAGTTCCACTCAAAGCGGTATCCGGTCACTGCTCTTATCGGACGAGTTCATGGCATTGCTTGAACTTGCAAGTGGTAGTATGAGAATCTCTACCTTTTTGAGTTCTTTTCAGAAATTACACCCGATAACGTAAGATTTCTTACCGAATAGCCCCTCGCAAGGTCGTACAGATGAATGTAGAATGGTTCGATTCTCGATCGCGTAGCTCAGCTGGTAGAGCACCTGACTTTTAATCAGGCGGTCTTGGGTTCGAATCCCAACGCGATCATTCCATGCACGGAGGTTCAATGTTTGTAATTCATGCCAACTGGACGGCTGGCCATCTTCACATATGGGCTGAATCGTTAGATCAGTTCAACGCGTTACCAGTTGATAGTTCAAGCTCTGCAACTTCAAATGGACAAGTTGCACTGGTTAATAGTAAAAGCACATTATCTCATAATTTTGCAGTTCAATCGAAAGATATTGCAACAGCAATAATTGGATCAGGGATTGACTTAGGTGACTTCAAGGAAGAAACACTCTCCCTGAAACTTCCCCACAACCTGCTTGGTCCATGGCCTAGTGATCGTCTAGTTAGCATTGTTGGGGACCATGAACAGTCAGGTGAGCCGATGTTGGGTGAATTTAATGTTCCTTGTCTGACTATTAATCCAAGTAATTCTGTTGGGTTATTAAACACTCTTGCTCACCATGCATGTGACGAAAAGTTTGAAGCCGGACAATCAATTCGTTTTTGGGCTAGCGTTGCTCAACTATCTTTGGATCTTCTCGTGGATCAACGTTTCATACCAACCTTACTACAGGTTGACAGAAGGCACTTAACCGCAAAGTGGACTCCTTGGCTTCATGACGAAGAAGTAGTTGAGAGGTTTGGACTTTTACTTAAAGCCATGCCACCCGTTGCTTGGTCTACTACGAATGATGGAAGGCTGCTTCTTGAAACCGCAATAGAAGACATGACAAACGGGATGGTTCGTCACATTCTTACAGAAGACGATTTTGTTGATGCAGTCGATGGCTGGGAACCATCTGAAGATGCTCATGTTTCTTGGCTTACAGCCCTTTTACACAAGCAAAGTGGTGTTCCCGGCGATGCTGATCGGCTATTGAGTATTTTTACAGACGCAAGAAGATGGTTAGGGCGGTTGTGTGATGTAGGAGAGGACTTGTCTTGGCGGCTGATGTTAGAGTTACATGAGCCAGATGAACTTGATGGAATGTGGAAACTGACTTACGCTCTTCAGTCCTCAGAAGATGAATCGAGAGAGGTTTCTGCGGTTGAAGTTTGGAACGGTATAGGTAGCGAAAGTGGAAGTGATGATCGACTTCCTGATTTGTTACTAAGTGAATTAGATAGGGCAGCAATTCTTTATCCAAAACTAGAAGTATCTCTAGAAGAATCAACTCCCACTGACATTAACCTGTCTACCGTAGAGGCGCATAGATTCCTAGTAGAATATTTACCACTTCTTGAAGAGTCCGGATTTAGAACATCAGTTCCACTTTGGTGGGGAAGTGAACAGAGCACACTAAGTGCAAACCTACACATTGATTCGCCGTCTATGGAGTCTGTCTTAGCAGAACGGTCTGAAGGATCGTTTGGCTTTTCTTCTATACTTGGCCTAAATGCAATTGTTGAATGTCAATGGAAAGTTGCAGTTGGTGGACACCTGCTAACTCAAGAAGAGTTCGAACAACTTCTCAATCAAAAACAACCACTTGTACAAGTTCAAGGCAAATGGGTTCATTTGCAAAAAGGTGCGATTGAAGAAGCTAAGGAATTGTTTGTCGATGGATCCTCAATGTCAATTCCACTCGTAGAGGCGCTGCGGCTTGCTCAGGGAGATGGCGAAACGCTAAAAGCTCTTTCAGTTGGCGATCTAACCTCAAACGGTTGGGTAAGTGAACTGCTTGAATCTACAACAGATAATGAATCACTCCCCGAAATTCAGCAACCACCTAAATTTGAAGGTCAATTGCGCCCTTATCAAATTACAGGGTTAAGATGGATGTCGTTTCTATCTAAGTTTGGCATAGGAACATGTCTTGCTGATGACATGGGGCTAGGAAAAACAATCCAATTAATAGCTTTGTTGCAGCACGAGAGGATAGACCAAAGTGAATTTGTTGGTCCTACTCTCTTAGTTGTTCCAACTTCTGTGATTGGAAATTGGGAGCGAGAACTCGATAAGTTTTCTCCTGAGTTAAGGGTGCATAGACACCATGGAACTGATCGTCCTCTTGGAGATAGTTTTGTAGAGATTGCTTCAGAATGCGATGTAGTAATAACAACATATGGTTTAGTTCATCGAGATCGAGAGACACTTAATAAGATTTCATGGTTTAGAGTTGCGCTTGATGAAGCACAATACATTAAGAATCCTCCAACAAAACAAGCACAATCTATTCGTTCACTTAAAGCGTGGCACAGAGTTGCCTTAACTGGTACTCCAGTCGAAAATCGTCTTGTTGAATTGTGGTCAATTATGGAGTTTTTAAATCCAGGTTACCTAGGACCAGCGACGAGGTTTAGAAAGACGATTGCAAGACCAATCGAACAACGTCGTGATCCGAAAAGATCCGATCAGTTGCGAAGAATGATACAACCATTTGTACTAAGACGACTCAAAACAGACGCGACAGTTATAGATGATTTACCTGACTGTGTACAAACAAAAGAGTTTGCTAACCTAACAAAAGAGCAAGCTGGAATCTATGAACAAGTAGTAAACAAGATGGTTAGCGAAGTTGAGCATTCAGAAGGAATACAAAGGCGCGGGCTGGTTTTATCCACTCTTGTTAAGTTAAAACAGATTTGTAACCATCCAGCACACTATGCTCAGGCGGGTCATCGAGACGGTGTTTCTATTACCGAAACACTGTCTCAGGGATTACAGTCTGCAAGATCAGGAAAGTCGTCGCGACTAATGACATTGCTCGAAGAGGTTATCGCCACAGGCGAAAAGGCGTTGGTCTTTACACAATTCAGGGAAATGGGACGACTGCTTTCAGCGATGATCCAACACGATCTTGAATGCGACACTTTGTTTTTACATGGCGGAACCCCACCAAAAAGAAGACAACAATTTATTGACCGTTTTCAAGCAGAAGATGGCAATGTTCCTGTCTTTATTTTGTCATTAAAGGCAGGTGGTGTTGGATTAAACCTTACAGCAGCAAATCACGTGTTCCATTACGACCGTTGGTGGAATCCGGCTGTAGAAAACCAAGCAACTGATCGTGCTTTTAGAATTGGGCAGACCAAGACGGTTCAAGTACACAAGTTTGTGTGTACTGGGACTCTTGAAGAACGAATAGACCAGATGATTGAACAGAAGATGGAACTTGCTGAAAATATCGTCGGTTCTGGAGAAAATTGGTTAACGGAGCTTTCTGCAGGCCAACTACGTAGCATGCTTGTATTACGCGAATCTGCATTGGAGGAAAGTTGATGAATCGTCCTATTCAACCAAAGATAGCACGCAAAGGCAAACCAAGCATGAAGTTAAAAACTGCAACCGAAGATCTTCGATTGCATTCACCTTCTTCTTGGGTCATAGAATCCATTGATAAAAACTTTTCAATGGATCGTCTTGTCGCAGGCCAAACATATGCAATGGAAAGTCAAATTCGTTTCATTAAAATAACAACTGGCTTAATAAAAGCAACTGTTCAGTGCACTGAGGAAAAACCATACAAACTAGAAATTGATATTCCAGTTCTTTCTTCAGAACAATGGACGAAGGTTGCTCAACGAATGGCAGGCGAAGCAAGAATTGCAGCACGCCTATCAGCTGGAAAGATTCCGTCTAACCTAGGAGATATGCTCGTTGATTGTGGACAATCACCATTTTCTGACAATCTTGTAGTTCGTTGTGGTTGTAAGGATAAAAAACCCTGTAAACATGCAGCCGCAGCTTTGTTTTTAACTGCTCAAAGGTTGCTGGCTATGCCCTTGTTGTACTTTGATTTGCGAGGAACAGACAAGGATGACTTGCTAATAAAATTAAGACAGGCAAGAACACTTGAGGCAAAAGGGGAAGCAAGAGCGCACGCATCTATTCGCGAGGATGATTTGCCAAAATTACCTCTACTAGAAGATTGCTTGGAGGACTTTTGGCGTTCTCCTCATTCGACAAAAGATGCTGATCGAGCTCCGATGCCGCTTCATCTTCCTCACACTCTATTAAGACGATTGGGCGTTTCGCCAATGGATGGGAAATTTCCTATGGCTGGACTTCTTGAAACCATATATGACGATGTATCTCGGGTTGCACGCGAGAAACGCCGCGAATCTTGAAAGAAATCATATATTACGATGTATCTCGAGTTGCACGCGAGAAACGCCGCGAATCTTGAAAGAAACCATATATGACGATGTATCTCGGGTTGCACGCGAGAAACGCCGCGAATCTTGAAAGAAATCATATAAACGTGGGTTATCTCTATCGATTGCCAGTCGCATTGTGCGTTATTGGACGTGATTTTTTTACAAATGTCGCAAAAGTCGCCTTTATTTTGGGTCGATATGTTTGCTGCCCCAGTTGGGAACTACGGAGTAATCCAGAATGAAAAATAGAAAAAATGCATCAGAATACGTAAGACCAATGCTTGAAGCGATGGCAAGATCCATTGAAGCAGCAAGATCAAAACGTACAACACCAACAACTAACACTTGGTCTGGGTCGTCGGAGGGGACGACCTCACTGAGTGATAATGTTACTATTGGAAACCCGGTTGCTGCAAATGGAAAAATAAAAGCACAGCCAAAATCCCCAGCGAGTTCCTTTTTTAGAGAAAGGGAAACATATCGCAAGGCGGGTTAACAATATAAGTTTGAACCCATCCCTGAAAAGCAAAAGGGCACTCCATTGGAGTGCCCTTTTGCTTGTGAAAGTGACTGTCACTTTTGTAAAGTTAAGTAACAGAGATTAGTTCTTCTTTGCGTTCTCATTACGAGAGCGACAATAACATAATACTTATTTAAGTCCGCGACGCTTATCACGCAATCGCCTTGATTTGCCGACTCGGTCACGTAAGAAGTACAACTTCGCACGTCTTGCGTCACCTTGACGCACGATTTCAATTTGTGCAATACGTGGTGAATGCAGAGGGAAAATTCGCTCAACACCTTCGTTTGCAACGATTCGACGGACGGTAATTGTTTCGTTTACACTTCGACCTTTGCGACCAATAAGTACTCCTTGGAAAATCTGAACGCGTTCCTTTTCACCTTCAACGATAGTGTAGTGCACGTTGATTGTGTCGCCCACGCTAAAGTCAGGGAAAAAATCGTCTGCTCGTAATTGGTCAGCGGTTACTGATTCGACTGTTTGTTGTTGGCCCATGGTTGGACTTCCTTTCTTACTAATCCGGTAAGTAGCACGGTGACTATTCCGGGGGTGACTTGAGAAAAACTCAGGGGTCAACTTCCTCATTACCTTGCAGATCAGGACGACGCGATTTGGTTCGCGAAACCATCTGCTCCTTTCGCCACTTATCGACCGCACTGTGGTCGCCACTAAGCAGCACATTTGGCACTTCCTTTTCATTCCATACACGTGGACGCGTGTAGTGGGGGCAGTCTAGTAGCAAATTGCCTTTGCTATCTAACTGAGAAAAGGAATCTTGGTCAGCAGAATCGTTGTGACCAAGGACACCCGAGAGAAGCCTTACAACTGCATCAACAAGAAGCAGGGCAGGGATTTCTCCGCCACTGAGCACGTAGTCGCCTACGCTCAGTTCTAGGGGATTGAGTGACTCGATAACTCGTTCGTCAATCCCTTCATAGTGACCGGCGATAAGAAGCAGATTCTTTTCGGTGGCCAGTTGTTCAACACGTTTTTGTTTCAAGACCTCGCCTTGAGGTGTGAAGTGAATTCGAACGGGTGAACACTCGGGGTTTCCGGGGGTATTCAGTTGTCGCTCAACCTCTTGCACTGCATCGTGCAATGGTTGGCACATCATCACCATTCCAGGTCCACCGCCGTAGGGGCGATGATCAACCTTTCGGTGTTTGTTGTCGGCCCAATCACGAATGTCGTGGACGTGTATCTCAACATGTCCGCCATCCTGTGCTCGTTTGACGATACTTGTTGCAAGGGTTGCTTCGAGCATCTCTGGAAAGAGTGTAAGGATGTCGATCCGCATGAGTGGTCGTATGTCGTTAACTAAGCTTTTTTCCGGGGGTCGGATCGATGTCTACTCGTTTAAGTAAACTTACAACTGTACGTGATGGTTGGGCACCAACGCTCAGCCAGTAATCGATACGATCTGGTTTCAAACTTAGTTGTTTATCTTCTGGTGCAAGCGGATCGAACCAACCAAGTTCTTCAATTACTCGGCCATTGCGCGGAGCGCGTTTATCCATTGCGTTGAGTCGGTAAAACGGACGATGTCGACGTCCGAGACGTTTGAGGCGTAATACTACCACTGGGCAATATCTCCTTTAATTGGCTTCGTTCGTCTAATCAAAGATGGTTGCCAAAAACGATTGACTGCGACCCGTAGAACTTTGATTGGACCATCCAATCTCAGTCGTGCGGAGCCACTTCACGAAGCGATTACTCGAGCCACGCATTATAGCAATTAATTAACCCGCGGTTAATTAATTTAAACAATCCTGCGGGTCGTTTTCTGGGTTCAGACCCCAGAACACCTCGGAGGTAATTATTAGTGAATAATTTGCCAAACAAAGAGGGCATAGTGTGCCGAACCTCTTTGAGCCCACATAAACACAGCATCGAACATGTTGGTCCAGATTAGTAGGAAAAATAGGAGCAAACCAGCCATTTGCGATTGTGGATGACGATACCAACCCGCCACGGTGGTTGAGAGATTTGCCAAAATATTTGAGCCATCGAGTGGCGGAACGGGCAACATATTTAAAGCAAACAAAATGAGATTTAAAAATCCACCGGTTAGCAAGAATGTCTCAAGATTTGTTTGATCAACATTTGGATCAATAACAAATCCAAGTACTGTTAAAACAACAAACGCAATCAAAAGGTTCATTGCAGGTCCGGCAAAAGAAACCAATATCCGTCCCCATTTCCCGTGCCTAAAACGATATGGATTTACAGGCATCATGCCCCACGCAATGCCCAAAATTAAAAACAAAATCAACGAAGGCAATCCCATGTGAACAATCGGATTCGCGCTCATATGTCCAGTAACTCGTGGTGTGTCATCACCC
>JASMLG010000027.1 GCA_030748805.1 Phycisphaerales bacterium
GAGTTGAGACAACGCCTTTCCGGTTTCCATGAAACCAACGGACCACACTCGGCTAGTTTCCTTTTCGCCCCAAGAAATTCGCCCATCTTCATTTTTAATAGTTAAATCTTTTTCGCCTGCGAGAGTAATTGAATCTAGGGGACCAAGTTTTCCCGGGTCGTCTCCGCTCATTACAGCAGAAGTTATCACGCCTGCGAATAGAATCACTGCTACGAGCCCGTAAAATTGTTTTGTTTGAAAACTCATGATGTATTAATCACCTTGTTCTAAAATTGATAAAAATGCGGATTGTGGGATGTGTACGTTGCCGATGGCCTTCATACGTCGCTTCCCCTTCTTTTGTTTCTCAAGTAATTTTCTTTTTCGTGTTATATCACCACCATAACACTTGGCAGTAACATTTTTTCGATATCCCTTGACGGTCTCGCGAGCAATTATTTTTCCACCAATTGCTGCTTGGAGGGCAATTTCAAACTGATGACGATCAATTTGCCGGCGTAATTTCAACAAAATTGCACGGGTTCGAACCTCCGCTTTTTCTTTGTGGCAAATAATACTCAGGGCTTCAACTGGGGTACCGTTGACAAGAATGGAAACCTTGACGAGTCGGTCTGCTCGGAACTCAACGATTTCATAATCCATAGTCCCGTACCCACGGGTAATTGATTTTAGTTTGTCGTAAAAATCATAAATAATTTCAGCAAGCGGTAACTCGTAATCGAGCATTTGCCTGCCTTCAGAAACAAATCTTTGCCCCTTGAAAATTCCGCGACGACCCTCGCACAAACGCATCAAGTCGCCGATTGATTCATCAGGACAGATAATTTCGACTTTGACTATCGGCTCACAAATACTCTTTATTTGTGAAGGGTCTGGCAAGTCAGCAGGATTATGAATGTCAAGGACAGTCCCGTCTGTTAACTCAACTTGGTAATTCACAGTTGGCGCAGTTTGCACAATTTCTGCACCACCTTCTCGCTCAAGTCGCTCTTGAACAATTTCCATATGTAATAAACCAAGAAAACCACAACGGAAACCGAACCCTAGTGCTTCACTGTGCTGTGTTTCATAAGTAAAACTTGAATCGTTCAAGCGTAATTTTTCTACGGCTTCGCGGAGTGTTTCAAACTCGGTTTTTTTACTACCACTCTCACTTGAAGCAGGATAAAAATCACAAAATACCATCTGCTTTGGTTCTTCATAACCGGGCAGCGCTTCGATTGCGGGGTCAGATTCAATCGTGATGGTGTCGCCAACTCGAACATCATCAAGCGTCTTTATCGCAGCAACCATGTACCCGACCTCTGACTCACCAATTGTATTTGTCTGTTCTGGAGTAGGGGTGTATCTTCCAAGTTCAGTAATGGTGTAGTTTCTTTCGGTTCCCATCATCCGAATCTTGTCACCCTTTGAAAGTGAACCATCAAAGACTCGAAAGTAAACGATAACACCGCGATAGTCATCGTAGTGCGAATCAAAAATTAATGCTCGCGTCTCTTCCATGACAGCGGGTTTGGGTTCAGGTAACTTTTCGCAAATAGCATCAAGCAATTCATGAATACCTTCGCCAGTTTTTGCAGAACAGTAAATACAATCTTCGGCAGGCAATCCAAGGATTTGCTCGATTTCCATCGCAACTTTTTCTGGATCAGCAGAGGGCAAATCGATTTTGTTGACGACAGGAATCAACTCCAGTTCATTTTCTATGGCTAAGTATGCATTTGCAACCGTTTGAGCTTCGACACCTTGTGTTGAATCAACTACAAGTAACGCACCCTCACATGCAGTAAGCGCGCGTGATACTTCGTATGTAAAATCCACATGACCAGGGGTGTCAATAAAATTTAGTTGAAAATCTTCACCACCGAAAGAGTGGTGAACAGTCACAGCAGATGCCTTAATCGTAATACCTCGTTCTCGCTCCAAGTCCATCGAGTCAAGTAATTGATCCTTTGCATCCCGTTCGCTCACGGCTTTTGTTTCTTGCAACAACCGATCGGCCAATGTACTTTTGCCGTGATCAATGTGTGCGATGATTGAAAAGTTGCGAATTGGCATCAACAGTACAGTCTAACGCAATGGGAGCGAGACAACCTTTTCTAATTCATCAGAAGGTCGTGCAATAAGGTCATATCCATCACAATCAGTAATTGTGCATCGAACCAGTGAGCCGATACTCTGTTTTTTCTCAGCCATCAAAATAGTGCATGCATCAACATCTGGGGCTTGCTGTTTCGTGCGGCATTGATAAAGGTGCAATTCCCCCTCCCCAGTTTCCCCAAGATACGAATCAATCAATATTTCATGTTTTTCACCATCTGTTGCTGCCTGCTCTGCTTTGGCAAACGCAATCTCTTGCTGGGTGAGCATCAACTCTTCTTCTCGTTGTTGTTTAACATCATCAGAAACACGAAGCGCGGCATCATCTTCCATAGTTCCTGCTACCGTTCCCTCTTCCTTTGAATATTGAAAAACGCCTAACGCTTCAAATTTGTGTTCCCGAATAAAATCGAGTAACTGTTTGTGATCTTCCTCGGTTTCACCAGGAAAACCTGTGATCATCGTTGTTCTGATTGCGACATTCGGAATTGTTTTTCGAATGGTATTGAGCAAGTCAGATTGTGCTTGAGCGGAGACATCCCTACGCATCGATTCAAGCATTGAATCACTTGCGTGTTGCAATGGAATGTCTATATAGGGAACAACATGCTCTAGTTGTGCCATTGCCTCCATCATCTCGTTCGTAAAATTATTTGGATACGCATACATCAAACGCACCCAGCCCCCGCCCCCGCCCCCGGAACTAGCAACAGCATCGTTGAGCGCCGTGAGTAATCCAACAAGCCCCGAAGCATATCCAATATCCTCGCCATAACTCGTTGTGTCTTGTCCAATCAAATTCAATTCAAAAACTCCAGAAGCAAGTAACTGCTTTGCCTCTTCGACAATTATTTCTACTGGCTTTGACCGCATCTTTCCTCGAATAGATGGAATAGTGCAGAACGAACAGTTCTGATTGCACCCTTCACTCACCCTCAAATATGCCCAGTGCCGTGGCGTTAACTGAAAGCGATTGGAATCATCTTCAAAATACCCATTTGTCTCTTGCATCCCACGCGTACGGGCTGCGAGGACAGCATTTGCTTCAATCCATTGTGGGACTTTTTCTTTTTCTGGTGGTTCTTGCATCGCATCGACAACATGGTCTCGGTCAAACACGCCAATCATTGCGTCTATTCCGGGGCACAACTCAAGTAAATGTGCACGTTGCCTTTGCACCAAGCAGCCCGCAGCAATTACACGTTTTACATTAGCAGTTTCTTTCAGAGCGACCGCTTCGTTGATAACTTCCACCGATTCTTCCTTGGCCGACTCAACAAAACCGCATGTGTTAATGACAATGGCGTCTGCTTCATTGTGATCTGCAACGAGTTCGTAACCAGCATCGACTAACGATGCAAGCATCTGCTCGCTGTCAACAAGATTCTTTGGACAGCCGAGTGAAACAAAACCGATTTTTGTAATCGTTGCCATGGACTGCGCATTTTACAGATATAGTTGGTGTTCTGCGATATATTGGGCAACCGCAGGAAGAACAAGTTCTTCAATAGATTTTCCATCTTGTATAAGCTGGCGGATATCTGTAGAGCCAGTGTCAATTGGTTGTATCGGCAATACACGGTCATCACTAACTTCAAAGTTATCGCGCGGCATAATGGCAGGGTTTGCCAGCGTGATAACATCTTCCCACCGTTGCCAGTTTTTAAATTGCGCCCATTGGTCTGCTCCAATGAGCAGTCGAAGTTCGTCGTATTCGTCCTTTAATGCTTCGATGGTCTCAATGGTGTAACTCGTGCCTTTCCGATCGAGTTCGATAGTTGAAATAGATGCCCACGGGCAACCAGCAAGTGCAAGTTTGAGCATTGCAACTCGGTGATGGTTGTTTGATGGCGTCTTTTCTTTTAATGGTGATTGAAAAGCAGGAACGTACAGAATGTTATCAAACTGAAGAAATTTCATGGCTTCATGAGGAATCTCAACATGTGCGATATGTGGCGGGTCAAACGAACCGCCGTATAAAAGTGTGCGTGTCATGTTGGTAACTCAGAATTGTCAATGAGACGAATGTGTCCAAGCCGCGCAGCAACAAGTGCACGGGTTGGTTTATTATCAATTGGCGATAGCAACGACTTCGCATCTCGTATAACCGCATATTCCACTTCAAGCCCGTGGTCGTTGAGTATTTTCAACATTGCTTGCTCTGTTGTGCAAGTAACTGCTTTATGAATCCCAAGTGCTTGGGAACGTTGATCCGCTGTTAGATAAGCATTTCGGCTACTCATCGCAAGCCCATCAGAGTCACGGATTATTTCGGCACCAATGATTTTTAAGTTTTCCCATCGCTTACCTTCTTGAGCAATGAGTTGTTTGATAACGAGATATTGTTGGTAGTCCTTAAGACCAAACACAGTAACAGTTGGTTGCACGATGTCAAACAACCGAGCAACCGCAACACAGACACCTCGAAAATGTGTCGGTCTGCAAGCATCTTCAAGTTGGGGTTCTGTTGCCGCCATTGGTAGACAGATGTTTTCTGGAGTAGCGGGATACATCGTTTCAACTGATGGAGCAAAAACAATATCCGCACCAACGCTTTTTGCAAACTCACAATCTTGTTCTAGGTTGCGGGGGTATTTATCTAAATCCTCTTCTGGAGCAAATTGTTCTGGGTTCACAAAAATGCTAACAACCACTGGTTTACCTGTCTTTTTCGCTTCCCGTATCAACGAAAGGTGTCCATCGTGCAGCGCACCCATGGTTGGCACAAACGCACACCCACGAAAGTGGATCAATTCATCAGCATTGGCGATTACTTGCATCAGTGTCACAGTATAAATGGGGTAAGACCTATTAGCGAGTTATAAAAGGTGTTATCGCTGGCTTTCAAAGTTGGGCTATAATGCAATATTGGAACAATATTTAGGAGATATCCAGTTATGTCAGTAATTATCACAGAAACAGCTGCACGAGAAATCAGCAACATCATGACTCAACAAGAGTTAAATCGAGAACAAACGCATCTTCGCGTTGGCGTGAAGGGTGGTGGCTGTTCTGGGTTTAGTTATATTTTGGACTTAACTGAGACCAAAAAAGAAGGGGATGAACAATGGGAATACTCTTTTGAGATTGAGGGATCCTCACTTGATTTGAAAGTGATTTGTGATCCAAAGAGTTACCTCTACCTAAACGGAACAACCGTTGATTTCAAAGACGAAGTAATGGGTAGGGGATTTGTCTTTGACAATCCAAATGCGACGAACACCTGCGGATGCGGCAGCAGTTTTAATGCATGAGTGACGGTAGTTCAAAAGTTATAGAAGAAGTTGTTGAGGAAAAGCCGCGTTCTTTTGATTTGTTCATTGCAG
>JASMLG010000028.1 GCA_030748805.1 Phycisphaerales bacterium
GCATGGCATGTCAACGTACGGAAGTAGTGCGAACAGGGCGGTAGTGGAAGCTGGGGCAAAAGTTGTTTTTGATTTTACCCTGACGGTTTTAAGAGTAATTGCAGAAGATGGGCTTTGGGAAGATGATGAGTCGTGGAAACCAGTTCCATATCCACCGATGGAACCACATTTTAGAAGAGACGCATGACACAAATATCACTGTTACAAGATATAAAGATGGGAGCGATTGTCGATGTTGAAACAACTGGCATGAGTCCTAGAAGGGGGGATGAGGTTGTTGAAATTGGCATTATCCTTTTTCGGTTCAATGCAGTACATCACGATGAGGTTGAAGTAGTTGAAACATATCAAGCGTTGCGAGAGCCTACCGATCCAATTCCCTATTCTGTGACACGCATTCATGGCATTACGAATGAAATGGTGATTGGCAAAACGCTTGATTACACGAAGATGGAATCAATATTTGGCAGGGCGGAATTTGTTGTTGCGCACAATGCAAGTTTTGATCGTGGTTTTCTAGAACACCTAGTTCCAATGAGTATTGACAGGCCATGGAAGTGTAGTTGTTTTGGTATTCCATGGAAAAAACACGGCCTTGAAAACAGACGGCTTGGAACGCTCCGCGATTACTTTGGCATTGCCCACGACGAAGCTCACCGTGCCCTCGCCGATTGCGAAGTTGTGCTTGAAGCCCTAAAACGCCCTCGTTACCTCCAAGAATTGCTTAAGTGACTGTCACCGGTGTCCCGCTAGAACATTGATTTAGCAATCGCCCCAAGCGGAGACGATTTGGAGGAGGTCGTTGACGTCAACGGTGCCGTCGTTTGTGATATCGGCGGATTGGTCGCTGGTGCCCCAGGCCTTGATAACGAATAAGAGGTCGCTGACATTGACAGTTTGGTCGTCATTTAAATCAGCAATGCAAAGATGTTCTTGATTGAGATGTGTTTCCATGTAACTGAACAAGTGGTCAATGCCTTCGTTGGTCATCACAGGAAAGTGGCTGCCTGTATTGATTTCCCAAAGTTCAGCAGAACCTGCAGATGGATCTTCGCAGTTTTCGTACACCCATCGAGTTGTCTCGTCAAACCAAATCCACCAATCAAAATCGAATGAACCCGCATCGCTTGGATTAGTTGAACACCCGTTGTGTTGAGCCCAAAATTCCATAGTCGTTACCGAACTTGGATATTCTACAAGATCAAGCCCAAGATATCCGCCAAGCCAAAAAATAACAGCATCCCAATTGCCGTGTATTTCAAGAACGTGGGCTTGCTCACTTGGTTGGCAGTTCGATTCATCTTGCCACATTGCTCCTGCAATACTGATAAACGAAGCAAAGACATTAGGTGCATCGCATGCAAGTCGGTGCGCCATAAACCCACCATTTGAATATCCAACAACATGGATACTTTGCCCATCAATGTTGTAGTTTGCTTTTATGGAATCTACGAGTGCTAGCAAATATCCAACATGGTCATTGTTGCTGTCAAACATATCGCAACAAGCATCAGTAGCATTCCAGTAATACTCCCCAACGCTATCTTGGCTTCCAGTTGGATTTGCAAAAATATACCCACGCTCATACGCATCATCATTAAGTGCAATCAGCCAATCGCTCCAACCAGTTGTAAAGGGGTTATATCCATGCAGAAATATAATGACAGGGGTTGGAATATTTGGGTCGTAGTTTGAAGGGAGGTAAATCGGAACTTGATTAGGAGGAATCTGATCGTCCCATTGAGCAACTGAGTGGGAAGAAATCAATATACAAAAAATGAGTGCCAACCGAATCATGCACAGTATCTTAGCAAATCAATTATCGTAAACGAGCAATTTTCGCTCACCCTCTAATTTTCTGATATTTGATACATCTTGGCTTACTTCAAGAGTCCCTAAGTATGCTTTTTGGTCATCTCTCACAGCAAAATAACGTATATGAAGAAATCGTTCTTTTATTTCTAGCCAAAACTCGGCGACGTCTTGGGACCCCGATTTAAAGTCATCAAGAATTTGTTCCACAAGGTGAACGCTTTTTGGAGGATGGCAGTGTTGTACTTTTCTTCCGATGACGGACTTTGGACGAACGAAAATTCGCGCATCGCCCTCGCTGAAAAACCGTACTCGATCATCCGAGTCAATGAAGGTTGTGTCAAATGGCATTGTTGCAAAAATCGCTTGGAGTTCACTAAGTGAAAGTGAACCAGTTGGAAAAGTTATTCTTCCATCCATAGAACTTTGCTTTTCTGTTTCATTGTTATTTCCTGCAATTGGCAAGGAGACAGCGGTTTCGTCTTCTTCTCGTGGCTTAAAAGTTCCTTTTGGGTCAATTAGGCACCAGCCAAAATTTGAAGATGATTCATCAACAAGTTGCCAATCAGCATCGTCAAATGTTTTGAGCGTCATTGGAAAAAGTATTTTTTCTTCGCGCTGCACCATCTGTTCAACTTCAGCAAGGGTTGGCTCTGCGAGTTCTTCTCGGATGGTTGCCCACTTTCCTCGGTTCAATTTTGGGTCGCGAATTTGTGCTTCCCAATCTTTTAACATCGCTCGAATTTCATCATCCTTTGCCCACATGACAGTGCTTGGTCCATCAATCCCATACCTTTCTAAATGTGAAAACAATAAGTTTTCTTTTCGAGCGTAATGTGTATCAATAGCCATGAGTTCGTTGAGTGCTTCGCGAGTCGAACTAAAACAAATATCGCTTACGGAACTTTCAGGTGGGTTTTCTGGCGAACATGCACCAGTTGGGCAGTTGATATAAGCACGAAGCCGTTCAATGACTGACATAATCGCAGCATTCTCTGCTCGGAAAATAGAAACAGGGTGAGATGGTTCTAGTTCATCAAGCGTTGGGTCTTCACTTGCTGATGCAAGATGAATATCGCATGACACTAAAAGATCAGGAATGGTAAAGCCCCTATCCCGAAGTTGCGCTTCAGCTTTAGCAACTGATACTGGTCCAGCTTGTCTCATCGCTTGCTTAACTCTTGCAACCATTTGTGGCGGAGAGTCAGACGCTTCCACCACCTTTTGCATCAAATCAGCTAGTTCTAAGACGGTTTCATCATTTGTTATAAGTTCGCTCATCCCAGTATTATATGATGACTTGCGTGTCTTATTTAACTAACTTTGAGAATTTCACTGTTGTTAAAAATAGAGTTTGGCACGTAGAGGGTATTGCCGTCATCAGTTGTCAAGATTGTCGCGTACAACCCAACTTGGTTGACGGTTCCTTCGACATTGCTACCAGATTTGATTTTGTCGCCAACTTTGAAAGGTCGGTTGAACATAATTAGTAATCCGCCAAAGAAATTTGCAATAACATCCTTTGAAGCAAACGCAAATGCTGCTCCTCCAATTCCAGCGAATGTGATGACTGCGCTCATATTAAGACCAAGTGCTTGAAGCATGACAACAATTCCAAGCAACCAAACAAGAACTGTGCTAACACTTGAAAGTGCTTGAATAGCAGTCGAGTCAAGATTGATTCCTTCTTTTTCTTTGTGCCAACTATTAAGGATAAGTGCGAATGCACGAATTCCTCTGGCAACAAACCAAGTTGCGAGGATGACGAGGAGTGCAAGTCGAATCATAACAATCATTTCATCTGTGGTTACAACTTCTTCCCCATTTTCCTGTTTGATAGGGCTCTGTGCAAAGTGCTCAACAAGTTTTTGAGCAACAAGTGTTATCGCAACTACCCAGATTGCAATACCTAGTGGAGTTGGAAGTGAGGTACCGATTGCAGTTCGTATATCGCCAAGTGTACCCTCACCACCTTTGCCAAAGAGTTTGGTAATGGAGAACAGAATGATGTGTAGAACAAGGGCAGAACCGAGGGTTATCACTATGAAAGTCACCATTCGCACATGGTAGCAAAATGTTAGTGTAAGCCGCGAATAACTCGAATTAATTCAGTTGCAATTGCTTCTATTTGTTGTTGTATTTTGTCATCCTGAACGCATTCATCGTTGGTTAGATATGTTTTGCAATGACCAA
>JASMLG010000029.1 GCA_030748805.1 Phycisphaerales bacterium
GGTTTCACACTCATCGAACTTTTGGTTGTGATTGCAATCATTGCTATTCTTATCTCTCTCGTTGTTTCAGGGATTGGTTTAATGCTCGTTCGTGCGAACGCGACAAAAGATCTTACAAATCACAAAACATTAGCAGAAGCGAATATTACCTTTTCGACAGATCACAAAGGTCGGTTGTTGCACCCTCGAACACAAATCGACACAAACGATTCTACCGATACACAAATCGAACGCTTTTGGGTGCGAAGTTACGATGAACAAGACGCAACGAGATTGGAGTATGACGGTGGCCCAGAATTGGCACTCGCGCTCGAAGATGGCGCCGCTTTTTCCTACATTGGCAACATTGATTCGTATAAATCGCCTCTTGATCCAACCGCAAGGCTACGGAGTTATTCACTCAGTGCGTACATTGGTGTAGAAAACGGCATGGACGATACTCAAACGTTCAATATCCCCGGACTCAGTGAATTTTTTATGCCAACATTGACTGCTTCTCAAATTCCACAACCATCCAATACGATGAATAGTATTTCTGAGGACGATCGTCGAACTGGCGGACCAAATTGGAACGGTTGGATGTTTCACCCAAAGAACGACTTACCATTTTTAGTTTGGTATGACCTTCCAGCATTTTGGGTTGATGGTGAAGTTGGCACCTCAAATGTCGATGGCTCAACCGATACGATCAGAATCACTACGCAAGGGCTCAAAGATCGATGGGAGACGATCATCCAAGATCCAAATAACTCAAGTTATACAAAATGGACGGACGCTAACCGTTCAAGCGAAGACGATTACAAACGATTTCGCAAAAAGATGTTACCGGGAAGAATTGGCTCGATTTTAGACGAGTAACCTTTTACCACTCTTACCTGTTTCAAAGAAATGAACTTTGGATGGATCAATCGAGGTATCTACACGATCGGTTCTTTTGAAGGTTCCATGCACTCTTGCCGCTAGCGAGGTTGTTCCAACTTCCACAAACACATCGGTGTGATCACCATGTCGCTCTTCGTTTGTAACAAGTGCGCTAGAACCTTTATGGATACTGATATTTTCTGGACGAACACCCAATACAACAGATCGTGCATTCGTTTTTGGCAATCGCTCTTTAGGAACATCTAAAGACAAATCTTGAGAATCAAATCGGGTTCCGTGTAACTCACCTTCAACAAAATTCATTTCAGGAATGCCAACAAACGAAGCAACAAACCGATCAGCAGGGCAGTCGTAAATATTTGCAGGCGTGTCGAACTGACGAATGATTCCATCATCCATCACAGCAAGTTTATCCCCGAGGGTCATTGCTTCTTCTTGATCATGCGTGACATGTACCATAGTAACGCCGAGGCGCTTGTGCAGTGCCCGTAACTCGATTCGCATTGCACGCCTCAACTTCGCATCTAAATTCGAAAGTGGTTCATCGAGTAAAAAAACTTCTGGATCTCGGACAATCGCTCTACCAAGGGCGACGCGCTGTCGTTGTCCACCGGATAGCGCCTTTGGTTTCCGTTCGAGTTCATTCGTTAGACCAAGTAAGACGGCTGCTTCTTGCACGCGTTTGCGAATATCAGCAGATTCAATGGTCTTTTGTTTTCTGTACGTCCCACCCAAAAGCGCCTTACACGAAGAACTATATTCTCTTCGGCGTTCTAATCCGAACGCAAGGTTCTGCGCAACACTCATGTGTGGGTACAGTGCATAGTCCTGAAAGACCATTGCAATATTTCGTTTACGCGCTGGCAAATTTGTAACGTTGGTGTTGCCAATGCAAATAGAACCGCTTGTTACATCTTCAATTCCTGCGATCATGCGAAGCGTTGTGGACTTCCCACAGCCAGATGGTCCAACTAAAACGACAAATTCACCGTCAGCGATGGTTAAATCAATGTTTCGCACAGCCCTAATTTCTGGGGCGTACGTTTTTGTTACATTCGAAAGTGAAACTTCTGCCATCGTTATCCTTTTACTGCTCCTGCGCCGATGCCTTCGATAAATTGTTTTTGTGCTGCGAAGAAGAGCACGATGCAAGGAACCATCGTAATGATACTAAGCGCCATCAATAGATGCACATCTTCGACTCCGCTGTACTGCGTTCTAAACGAATTAAGGGCAACAGCGAGCGTAGCTTTTTCTTCACTGTGCAGATAAATCAATGGCATCATAAAATCGTTCCAGACAAAGATAAATGTAAAGACTGCCGTAATCGCGGTAACTGGTTTGCACATTGGCAAAACAATTCGCCACCATATTCCCATCCATCCCATCCCATCCACTCTCGCTGCTTCAAAAAGTGATTCTGGTATTTGTGAGATAAACTGGCGGTACATAAAGATAAAAAACGCGCTTCCAAAAAACGCAGGCACCACAAGTGGCAAAATAGTGTCCACCCAGCCCATCGATCGGAACAAAATAAAGAGCGGAATCATCGTGACTTGTGCTGGTAACATCATCGTTGCAAGCATAAGAAGGAACAAACCATTTCGCCCACGGAAGTTAACACGAGCGAACCCCATTGCAACAAGCGATGATGACAAAATTGTCCCAGCCATCACAAGCACAGTTATCACAATCGAATTTGCAAGTGCATCTAAAAAACCCTGCCACGGCTTCGTGCCAACTTCGCGCATTGCATTTGCGTAATTTGACCACTGCGGGTTACTCGGCCACACTTGCATGACATCACCGCCAACAAGCGCAGCACCCGCACTTGCTTCTGTCTCTAAACTAAGCACAATCATCCACCACAGTGGAAAGAGCATGAGCAAAGCACCGAGAATAAGCAACAAATAGGTGGTCAGTTTTTTGCTCATGAGTTCATCGCCTCGTAGTACACATGTTTTTTGCTCATCTTCATAATGACAATGGTCAGTGCAAGCACAATAAGCAGAAGAATCCAAGCCATCGCTGAAGCGTATCCCATTTCGTAGTAATCAAAGGCAAGGTTATACAAGTACAACACATAGAACCGTGTGCTGTCACCCGGTCCGCCGCCGGTCATGACAAACGCTTGCGTGAAAACCTGAAAACTACCGATGATTGCCATAATTAAATTAAACAAAATAACTGGGCTAAGCATTGGAAGGGTGACAGCAAAGAATGTTCTTGTAGTACTTGCTCCGTCAATGTCGGCAGCTTCATAAAGAGATTTAGGAATATTTTTAAGCCCAGCAAGATAAATCATCATGGATCCACCTGTGACCCAAAAACTCATCAGCGCAAATGCAGGTGGCCCAGCCCACGAAGCATCTTTGTTAAACCACTCTGGAGGCGAGCCACCAAACAGAGCAAAAATCGGCGAGAGCGCTTCGTTCATCAACCCGCCATCACTTCTAAATACCCATTGCCAAAGCACGGCAATACCAACGCCTGCAAGAACGCTTGGTAAATACCACGCCCCTCGGAAAAAGTTTATTCCCCGAAGTGATGCGTTCAGAAGTAGCGCGCCAATCAATGCAACAATTTGGCTTCCCGGAACTGCAAGCGCTGCATAATAGAGCGTCACAACCAAACTTGTTTTGAATGTTGGGTCATCTGCGAGTAATTGTGAAAAATTATCAAAACCAACAAAACGCGCGGTATCAAGCGGCCCAAGCCCACTCCACGCTGACATTGCAAGCACAAGCGAAACGATAATTGGAATTGCAAGGAAGACAACAAACCCAATGAGCCACGGTGAAACAAGAGCGTGTCCTTGCGTAAGTTTGGGACGAACGAGTATGAGCCAAACAACAACACAAACAATGATTCCAATCCAAATAAAACCCCATGGAGTTTTAGGAAACGAATCAAGAGGTTTTGCATTCGCTTGTCTTCGCTCCCACCACCCTTGGAACCCCGAAATTGAATCATCAATACTTCTACCAGTACGAAGCGATAAATCCATTTGCCGTGAAAATTGATCTGCAAAGGCAGGGTCAGTAGGCCAAAACGGAACACGCGCGTACTCTGCCGCTTCCAAATATCCCTTGTCGTTTTCTGGAAGTTGGTCGTCAGTAAACGCATCACTATGCGCAACTTTTATTCTTGTTGGAATTGCAAGCCCAAGTTTTGACTGGCTTGCTTGGGATTCTTCGCCTGTTAACCACTTGAGGACTTCCCACGCTTCGTCTTTGTGCTTGCTTTGGTTTGACATTGACCAACCAACTGTTGCAATGACATTTGCCTGTTCAGAACCACGAGGAAGAACGGCAAAGTCCCAATCAAACGTTTCAATCGAACGAAAACTCGGTACAACCCACCGTCCAAAAGGACCGACCATACCTATTTTCCCCGTGAAAAAGAGAGAAGCAGGATCAATGCCTTCCGCTTGCGCTTTTGCGAGGGTGTGTTCTTCATCAAACCGCCACCCCCGAAGCTTGGCAAGCGCCGAAACAAATTCGGGGGCATCGAGTTGTAAGTTTGCCCAATCGTTATCAAGGGCAACGTCAGTTCCATGCGTCCATAGATACGTACGCAAAATAAATGGCCACGTGACAAACTCCGCTCCTGTGCAATCTTCAAGTGCACCAACTTTGCGCGCAGCGTTTGCAAAATCGTCCCATGTCCAATCAGCAGTTGGCGCTGGAACTCCGGCACGGGCAAACAAATCTTTGTTCCAATAGAACCCAACAGTCGTAAAGTCCTTTGGAATTCCATACAACTCTCCAGTTCCGGGCGTGGGGGTACTTCCGGGGTCCCAGCGGAACGCATTGAGTGTAGCGGGGAAGAAATCATCAAATGACATTTCACTATCTTGCTCTGCAAACGAGGAGAGTGGTTGCAACTGATCTGCAGTGACAAAATTTGGAATACGGCTGTAATCCATATAAAAAATGTCAGGCGGATGACCGGAAGCCATCATCGTTTGCAACTTGGTGAAGTATTGCCCAGTATCACCAGGGTTGATTCGGTTGATTTGGATGGATGGGTTTCGCTTTTCAAATTCGCGAATGGAATCTTCGACAATTGCATCTTCTTGTTGCCCGCCGCCACCTGACCAGTGCATGACTGTAATGACTGTCTTTCCTTCTTCGTTTCCGCTTGAAATTGCTCGAAGTCCGACTCGCCCAAACGCCCAAATTACGAGTACGCTCGATGCAACAACAAGAATTCTCGAAGACCATTTCTTGAGTTGTCGCACTAGCGCCATATGCCCACTATACTCGTTTTTGTATGAGGATAATTCTTGCTTTAATTATGTATCTTACTTCATTGGTACATGCGTTTGATATGGAGGTCGCCGTGTTTCGATTACGAACAAACCACAATGTACAAACGGTGACGGTTGCAGGTGAATTTAATGGGTGGTCGACAACCGCATGCCCAATGCAAAGAGGCGCGGATGGAGCGTGGACAGTTGATCTAGAACTCCCTCAGGGGAGGTATTTATATAAGTTCGTTGTTGATGGTGTTTGGCAATCTGACCCAGAAAACGAGTTGGTGGAAGCTGACGGATACGGAGGCGAAAACTCGGTGTTGCTTCTTGGTGTTACTTCAGAAGAAGCTGAAGAACTTGCCAAGCATGATGACTACGCTTTAAGTAGTGAAACGCCGCACAACATTCAAACTCCCGACTGGACAAAGGATGCAATTTGGTACCAAGTGATGGTCGATCGGTTCCGCGATGGTTCCCCCAAAACTAACCCAGACCACTTTCGGGGATGGAGAAGCGAGTGGTACACTCCAAGTGAACACGAGAAACAAACAGGACAATCATTTTACGAATATTTCGTGTTTTCTCGGCTATATGGTGGCGATTTCAAAGGGCTTACGGAAAAACTTGAGTACTTAAAAGAACTTGGCGTGAACGCGATTTATTTGAACCCCGTGTTTCAAGCAGAAAGCCATCATAAATACAACGCAACGAGTTTTGTACACATCGACGAACATTACGGCGGGGGGTTAGATTACAAAGAAACCGAAGCAAAAGAAGTTATAAGCGACCCAAGCACTTGGGTCTTTAATAATTCCGACAAGGCGTTTCTAGAGTTTCTCCAAGAAGCAAAGTCGCGAGGGTTTAAGGTCATTATCGATGCGGTCTTTAATCACGTTGGTACAAGGCACCCCGCATTTCAAGATGTAAAAAAGAACATGGGCGACTCGCCTTACTACAACTGGTTTGATGTGCATTCATTCGAACCTTTTGAATACGCATGCTGGGCTGGCTTTGGCGAACTTCCTTCGTTTCGCAAGGTTGGCGATGGGTTACATCCAGAAGTCGAAGAACATTTGTTTGCTGTCACCAGAAGATGGATGGACCCAGACGGTGATGGCGATCCAAGCGACGGCATTGACGGCTGGCGTTTAGATGTACCAAACGAAATTGCGCCCGGCTTTTGGCGTAGGTGGCGCGAGTTAGTGAAATCCATTAATCCAGACGCATATATTTCTGGAGAAATTTGGAGTAACGCTAGTTCATGGTTAACGGGCGACACGTTTGACGCAGTGATGAACTATCAATTTGCGCAAAACGCACTTCGTTGGGTGGGTGATAACAAACGAAAAATTACTGCGACCGAGTGCGCTGCAAATCTTGCTCGGCTTCGTAATTCGTATGCACCAGAAGCGACGTACGCCTTGCAAAACTTACTTGATTCGCACGACACCGACCGGCTTGTTTCAAAACTATACAACCCAGACAGAGCGTACGATTCTGGCAACCGCGAACAACAAGACTCCTCTTACGACGGTAGCAAACCGCCAGAACTTATGTACCAACGAGCAAGATTACTAGCGCTCTTGCAAGCGACGTACGTTGGTGCTCCGATGATTTATTACGGCGATGAAGCTGGGATGTGGGGCTCCGATGATCCCAATAATCGAAAACCAATGCTCTGGAAAGATATGGAGCCCTACGAAGCCCCCGAAATGAACCATGTTGAAGAAGAACATCTTTCGTATTACAAACAAGTTTTTAATCTTCGCAAAAACCACGAAGCGCTTCGGAGAGGTTCGTTTAAAACATTTTTGACAGACGATGAAAAAGATGTTTGGGTATTCATCCGCGAAAGCGATAAGGAAACATTACTTGTTGCACTGACCCCATCTTTCAAGCCATTTAATTTTGCATTCCCCGAAGGGGAGTGGGAGACCATTTTTGAAACAGCAGGCGGCCGAGTTTGTCTCAAAAAGTAAACAAGCATTTTACTAAACGTTCCTCTGGCGTTTTGTTGCATATAACTTCGTTGCCAAGTGGCAACCTTGGTAAAGGTGCGTACAAATTTATTGATTGGTTAGAAAAAGCCGGACAAACGTGGTGGCAGATGTTACCGGTTGGTCCAACTGGCAGCGGGGGTTCACCATACAGCGCGCAATCTTCCTTCGCAGGCAATCCGTCTATGGTTTGCCCAAAAACAAAAGTTGACATGCGCGGGTTTGAATCTTGGAAAGAAGATAACAGTTGGTGGCTCGATGCTTGGTGTGGACGAAGTAAACAAAAAGCAGTCACTCAGTACAAGTTCGCGAAACAGTGGAAGAAACTTCGTTCATACGCACATACAAAAGGCATCAAAATAATCGGCGATGTACCAATTTTTGTTGGTGCTGACTCTATTGACGTAAAAGCAAACCCAGAACTCTTTCGATTGAATCGCAATGGAAATCCAACTGTTGTAACCGGTGTTCCGCCCGATTGTTTTTCAAAAGATGGACAGCGGTGGGGGCATCCACACTACAACTGGAAAGAACACAAAAAAGATACGTTTGCTTGGTGGCGAAATCGAGTACGTATCCATCTAGAGCGGTTTGATGTAATCCGCATCGATCACTTTATTGGGTTGCACCATGCGTATGAAATTTCAGCAAGAGCAAAAACAGCACGCAAAGGTGTGTGGAAGCGAACCCCTGGAAGGGCGTTGCTTCAAGCGATGCAAGGCGAGTTTGGAGAGTTGCCCTTTATTGCAGAAGACCTTGGGCACTTAACTAAACCGGTTGAAAAACTCCGTGACGATTTTTGTCTTCCGGGCGTTCGTATTACCCAACAGGGCATTTGGCACAAGAATTCTCGTGATTATCCGAGCAACCATCCAAAACAATCCATTGCATATTCTGGAACGCACGATACCAACACAGCAGTTGGCGCATTAGGTGCTGAAATTAAAGATGTTCACCAGATAGTCGTTCAAGAAACGCTCGGATCTCCAGCCATTGTTTCAATACTTCTCATGCAGGATGTTCTGGGCCTTGGTAGCGAGGCACGAATGAATGTTCCGGGAACAATTCGGGGAAATTGGAAGTGGAAGTTACAACCTAACCAACTCAACACAAAAAACGCTACGTGGCTCCGGACAATCACAGAAGAAGCAAAGAGACTATGAACGCACAAGAAAAATTACTAGACCTCGCAATGGACATGTGGTGGAGTTGGAATGAAATCGCTCAAGCGCCATTTCGTAAACTCAACCCAGAAGTTTGGCAATCATCCAATCACGATCCGCTTGCAGTTTTAGACGCATCAAAAGAGAACGCGAGTTCCGTAGAATCACTCGCAGATGCTGCATTAGAGGCGCGCGAAACATATCGAAAGAATACGAAGCACGACCGAACAAAAGTCGTTGCATATTTTTGTAGCGAGTTTGCAATACATGAAAGCGTTCCGCAGTACAGCGGAGGCCTTGGCGTTCTTGCTGGCGACCATGTGAAGTCGGCAAGCGATTTGGGTTTGCCATTTGTCGGCATCGGTCGCTTGTATCGCCAAGGCTTTTACAAACAAGAAATAGCAGAAGACGGAAGCACAATCGTTGTCGAAAAACAATACGACTACAACAAGTTCCCACTAACAGATACTGGCAAAACTGTCCTCTGCCCAATTGATGGCAACGATGTCGTAGCAAAAATTTGGAACATGCAAGTTGGAAATAGCGAACTGTACCTACTCGATACCGATCACGAACAAAACAACGAAGAGGGTCGCAAACTCACGCAAGGTCTCTACAAAGGAAACCCAGAATCAAGATTACGCCAACAAATTTTGCTTGGCGTTGGCGGGGTTCGCGCGTTACGTGCGCTTGGTATAGATGTTGCGACGTACCACCTAAACGAAGGGCACGCTGCCTTTGCTAATGTTGAACGCATGCGAGAATTGCAAAATCATGGCAACACGTTCCAAGAAGCCATTGCACAAGTTCGGGCGAGTACATTGTTTACTACACATACACCTGTTCCAGCAGGCCATGACCGCTACATGGTAGAAGATGTGCAAAAAGCGATGCAAACAAACGATCAAGAGCTTGATCTTGGCGTTGAACCGGAGGGCAACGATTTTTGCATGACAGTGCTGGCGTTACGCACTTCTAGTATGGTGAACGGCGTCGCCAAATTGCATGGTGAGATTTCAAGAAACATGTGGTCCCACATCGAAGGAGCAGAAATCGGTTCAGTAACGAACGGTATTCATGTTCCCACTTGGCAACACCCACTTGCAAACGGTTTGTGCGAAACCAATCTTACTGAAACAAGAAACACGCTCCGCGGTCAATTGGTTGATGAAGTACAAAGAAGAACTGGCGTTTCTCTCAACAAAGAGGCATTAACAATCGGTTTTGCTCGCAGGTTTGCCTCGTACAAGCGTGCGCCCCTTATTTTTAGAGACCCCCAGAAGTTGTCAATGATTATCAATAACCAAAATAAGCCAGTGCAAATCATTTTTGCAGGAAAAGCGCATCCTGCAGACAAAATCGGTCAAAAGTATTTGCAATTGGTCTACAACTTCTCACAGCAAGACGAGTTCAAGGGAAAGGTTGTTGTTTTAGAAGAGTACGACATGGGGGTGGGACGGTTACTTACAAGCGGTTGCGATGTTTGGTTGAACAATCCAATTCGACCACACGAAGCGAGCGGTACGAGTGGGATGAAAGTGCCATTGCATGGCGGAATAAATTGTTCGATTGCAGATGGTTGGTGGCCAGAAGCGTATGATGGCACAAATGGTTGGGTAATCGGAAGTGCAAACGACGACATTGAAGTAGGCGCAATCGAAAACGAAGAACGCGATGACCGCGATGCTCAAGCACTCTACGAGTTACTTGAAACCGAAATCACAAGAGAATTTTACGACGACCCAAGTGCATGGAAACAACGTGCACTCGCTTCTCTCAATTCCATCCCGCCATTCTTCAACACCAACCGCATGGTGCAGGAATATCGAGATACGTATTACGGGGTGTGACAGATTGCATTTGCTATACTTTTGAAATGAAAAACTTGCTTAAAATCATTGCGTTGGTGGCTGTTGTGGGAACGTTCGGTTGTACTTCTGTAAAAGTTGATGCAACAAAATCGAACACGCTTACCGCAATGGCGTGGAACATCTGGCACGGTGGTAGAGAAGATGGCGAGAAAGTTGGACCAAAGCGCGTTGTTGAAGTCATTCAAGAAAGCGGGGCGGACATCGTTGCAATGCAGGAAACGTACGGCTCTG
>JASMLG010000030.1 GCA_030748805.1 Phycisphaerales bacterium
GGTTTCCACGACTCATCATCTTCCCAAAGCCCATCTTCTGCAATTACTCTTAAAACCGTCAGGGTAAAATCAAAAACAACTTTTGCCCCAGCTTCCACTACCGCCCTGTTCGCACTACTTCCGTACGTTGACATGCCATGCACTAATTGAGACCGCAACATTGTCATACACTTAAAAAGTGGTATCACGACGTTTATCACTTCCTCTGCATCGTGATAATGTTTTCCAACTTTACGCGGTTTTGTTCTTGCTTTTCTCGCTTCCTCCTCAGTTGGATTTCCCCAATACGAGTTAATCAAATGTTCTTCCGACAACAATCGGTCACAATATTTCCGATTTTTAAATATCACTTCCTGTATGCGTCCAGAAATATCACTTTTTACCATTCGTTTTAGAAATGCCTCGCGAGTTTTCCATTCAGGCTCGCGGTTTGTTAAATCACTATCCCACTTTGCATACATCGTGTTGAGGGCTATCCAAGAAAAAAGAAATTGACTATCTGCATCATCTGGCATTTCGAACTCTTGCGCTTTTCGCATCCAAGAAAACGCACGGTGCATCCGTAATCGAATCGCGTCGTGTGACTCCGCTTCTGCTAATCTCTTGTGATGTCCTGACCAAAGTTCGCTAATTGCCTTAAACACGACTACTCCTTTGGCACAATGCCAGCATTCTTCTGAAGAATGTTCCAGATGCGTAGATTTTCTTCAACCTGTTCCTCAAGTAAATGCGAAGGTGTACCATCACTATCAAATTGAGATCGGAAACGACCTTCGTACTTGCAGAAGTCCTCGATAAAATCTCCCTCAAACTTCGCAACAGTTCGCTTGCTTTCTGGATTACCCGAAACACTCCACTTTTGCGTTGCAGGGTCGTATGTCCAAAGTGGCCAGTACCGTGTAGTTGTAGCTCGCTGTGCTTGATCGGGAACCAAACTGTCTAAATATTTATGCGCCGTCATGCAAGGAACATAACAAAGCAAGAGTGAAGGGCCATTGTGCTCTACTGCTTTTTTGTACGCACCAATCATGTGGTTTGGGTACGCCAGATTTACTTGTGCAACATACGCATTGTTTGCGTTTGCAACTGAAAGTCCAAGTGGAAATCGCTCTGACTCCTTGCCACCGGGAGCAAATGGAGCGTCCATTCCTTTTGGAGTTGCTTTTGACATTTGTCCACCTGTATTGGAGTACACATCAGTCACAAGTACCATCACAGTTACATTTAAATTCGATTGTAAGACATGCACCATCATCTGCAAACCAATATCAAACGCCCAGCCATCACCGCCAACAATCAACGTTTGTTTGTTGAGATGGCTTGAAATAGTTGTGCGCAATAATTCTAAATGTGTTCTAAATTGGACGTCGAGGGTTTCTGCTTTGCACATTGCAGCTTCAATTAAATCATGTGCGTCCTTAATTCTTTGCACTTGTTCAAACCTGCCTTCAAGCGTTGTACCCTGTCCCTTTTCTGTTTCAGATAAAGCAAAAAGTGCGTCACGCAATTTAGCAAACTCCCCAGTAGTAGAAAGATTATCATCGTTTGTAATTGCATCTATCACGAATTGCCTTGAGACCTCGGTTTGATCTTGTTCATTTGCAATACCGAGTGCCATTCCACCACCAACCGCGGCGTTGTTTTCAAATAGTGGGTTCATCCATGCAGGACCAAAGCCCGTTGCGTCTGTGCTATAAGGAGTTTCGTATGCTTGCGAACCCCAAATTGATGAACACCCAGTTGCATTTGTTATCACAGTGTAAGGATACAATTGCAAGAACTTTGATACATAAAGTGGTTCATAACAACCAGAGCATGCCCCAGAAGCTCCAACATAATTAGGAAGTTCTTCCATTTCAGGATTAGTATGACGCTTCTTAGTAAAGTCAATGCTTAGATTAACATCACCACCAAGTTTGCTACCTGCTTCAAGAACTTCACGATTGTGTTCTAGCTCTTCATAATATTCTTCGGAACGTGGTTCCATCACAATTGCTTCTTTGCGACATGCCTCTGCGCACACACTACAGCCAGTGCACAAGTTTGGATCAACTGCAATGCCGTATGCATTTAAGGAACGGATCTTTTTCGATGAAGGAAATTCATGATGTGAAGCATCAACAGCATAGCCACCAATGTTTCTAAATACTTTTGGAAGCTGCAAGTTTTCGAGTTCTTGTTGTTGTTCTGGTGTAAGGCGCACTTGTTGAAGTGCATTCCCAGTTGGACAGTAGAAAACGCAGTCACCACATTCCGTGCAGTTTGTTGGGATAAAAGTAGGCATTTGCGAAGCGAAATTTCTAGCAAGACCCTTCCAAGTATCAGATGGGCGAGCACCTCCTCGAGCACATTCGTAATAATCTCCCACTGTTACTTCATTTCCACGACCAGAAAGGCCAAGCGACTGGATTCGGTCTCTAAACCCATCTGGGTTTGGTGGGCAAACGCAGGCATTTGTAGTAACGATATTTGGTTTTCCGTTTGTAGAAGTTTGTTTTTCAACATCAGTAATTGATTTCGGAACATCGGCACGTACTAGTGATTCAAGAGAGTGATGAAAAGCTTCAATATTTTTATTGACGATTTCTTCTCCCTTTTTAGAAAACGCATACCGAATTCCACGTTCCATTGCTTCGTCTGCAGCATCAGATGTTATCAATCCAAATTTCTCAAAAAGGACCCTTTGCATAATCATGCTAATTTTATTTCCAAGACCCTGTTTATGCGCAATACTAAATGCATCGACTACCCATAATTCAATATTCTTATCAACAATAATTTGTTGCATCTCGCTCGGTAATGTTTCAAAAACACAATCGGCGTGTAGAGGCGTGTTAATAACAAAAATACCGTCTTCTTTTATGCCATCAAGAATACCTGCACGTTTCTCTAAAAGTGCAGGATGATGCACCGCTACATAGTCGGGGCAATATACATCAAAGCATTCATCCAGTTTTTCTTTGGATATCCTAAAGTGAGAAACAGTAACGCCACCAGCTTTTTTGCTGTCGTACTCTGCGTGCGATTCTACAAATAAGTATTCACCGTGCTCGCTATCGTTTTTCTGCTGTGAATAAATATCAGAAACACTTTTTACCATACTTACAGTGCCGTCTGAACCATACGCAACAATTCGACCCTGCTGCAAATCAATTCCCTCAAAAATATTTGGGATTGGTTGTGCTGGCAGTGAAGTACCCATCACATCATCAATAACTCCAACCGTAAAGTTAGTCCACGGTTCTCCTGAATCAGCTATTGAATCCAAGTGCGCAAAGACCTCCATGACAGATCCTGGATGAAAATCTTTTCCTCCAACGCCATAAATGCCACCTATTACAACTGGCAACTTAGGCAGTGACATTCCCTCAAATCCCTGTACACCTTTCATAACAGCACTTCGCACGTCTGCGCAAAGTGGCTCATCTTGAGCAGTGTGTGTCATTGACCTATCAAGCACAGCAATTCTCTCAACTGTTGGTGGTAGTGATTCGACAAACTCCTTTGTTAAAAATGGTCGGTATGCATGCACTCCAAGTACACCAACTTTTTTATTAGGATCTTCGTCTAACATTTTGCGAACTGTTGAGCGCAAAGTGCTTATCGAACTTCCGGTAGCAACAATTACATCAGTAGCTTCTGGATGTCCAACATATTGATACGGAGAATAACTTCTCCCGGTCAAAGTATAAAACTCTTGCATCAACTCAGGTAAAATTTTTGCTGCCTCAAGTGTGTGTGGTCTTTGAGCAAGCCCCGCTTGCATATATCCGTCTGGGTTTTCATTTGCACCCCAGACCGATGGGTGGGCTGGGTCAAGCGAACGTGCTTTATGCGCGGCCATTTTTTCGTGTGGCATAAACTCCCAGAAAAATTCCTCTGACAATTCTTTCACTTGCGTTTGGCGATGAGTTGTTAAAAAACCATCGTACACAACTGCTACAGGTAAACTTACTTCCCACTTTAATCGCTCAGCAATTGCACCTATGTCTTGTAATTCCTGTGCATTACTTGCAAACAAAATAATAATTCCTGTATCGCGAACTGCATACACGTCGCTGTGTCCAGCAAAAATTGTAAGAGAATGCCTTGTAACGTCTCTCGCTCCAATATAAAAAGAAATTGGGAGGAGTTGTCCTGCTGAATTATACATTTCTGGAATCATCAACAAAATGCCCTGTGATGAAGAACAAGTCGCAGAGCCGACCCCTTTTGCTGCCATGCCCTGTACAAAAGAGGCAGCAGCCGCTTCATCGCATGCCATAAAACATTGAGGAACAACACCATAGATATTTTTCTTCCCCATCGCGTTCATCTTTGCACTTTCTTCGCCGAACGGTGAAGATGGAGTGATGGTGTAAATTGAAATCCCGCCATTCACTAAATACGCAACGCGCGAAATGACCGTATTACCATCAGTCATTACTTGTTCGCCGGAAAATGGGAATGTAGATTTTTCAGTGATAGTTGGCTCAATTACCTGTTGGGTCATGTACTAACTCCATTTCTTCAAAAACCATCTCTACCACGTTCTAAACATCGTAGATAGTACCACTTCTAGCCCGTATGATGGTGTGATGCCTACATTAGAAACCACAGTAAATGGTCTCAAATTTAAGAATCCATTTGTAATCGGAAGCGGTCCTCCCGGAACGAACGCGAACGTGATTCGAAAAGCATTCGACGAGGGTTGGGGTGGAGTCGTTGCAAAAACAATTAGCATGGACGCTTCGAAAGTTACAAACGTTGCACCAAGATACGCGCGCATGCGAGCACTTGGCTCAAAAGAAGTTTTCGGCTGGGAAAATATTGAACTAATTAGTGATCGCCCTTTTGAAACGTGGCTTGAAGAATTCGCTTCTGTCAAACAATCGCACCCAGAAGGAATACTGATTGCATCTGTAATGGAAGAGTACAAAAAAGAACGTTGGGTTGAAATGATTCAGCGTTGCCAAGAGGTCGGAGTCGATGCGTTTGAACTTAATTTTTCCTGCCCACATGGTTTACCTGAACGTAAGATGGGTGCAGCGATGGGTGAAAATCCCGACATTGTTGGAGAAGTTACAGATTGGGTGATGGAAGCCGCAACAATTCCAGTATGGGCAAAGATGACTCCGAACATTACCCACATTGCAGACCCGGGGCAACGGGCACTCGAAGCGGGCGCAGATGGGCTAGTTGCAATAAATACAATTCTAAGTGTTATGGGTGTTGACCTTGAAACTCTTCGACCACAGCCAACAGTTGAGGGTTACAGCGTTCCGGGTGGATATTCGTGTAAAGCCGTTCGTCCAATTGCTCTTCGCATGGTTATGGAACTTGCAATAATGATGAGAGACATATTCCAAGACAAGACCATTTCGGGGGTTGGTGGAATTGAGACGGGCGAAGATGCTGCACAATTTATTCTGCTTGGGAGTCATACCGTACAAGTTTGTACTGGAGTGATGATTCACGGGTACGGCATGGTAAAAGAGATGGCTGAAAGTTTGCTTGCGTTCATGGAGAAGCACAACTTTGAAACCATTGACGATTTCCGAGGTGCATCTTTACCCTACTTTAGTACTCACGCAGATTTAGTGAAGCGGCAAACAAAAGCCAAAGCAGAAGCAAAAGCGCGTCGTGAGGGCATGGTACAAAAAGATGCACAGTGGTCTGGCGATGACTTTGTCGAGCAGTCAGACAAACTTGTTTCGAATGACGATTAATAAACCGCGAGTATGATTGAAATTTTGAACCATTTAATCTACCGCGGGTAGATTAATTTAGCGGGAAATGTAGGTTCCACCGCCGGATTCGCCGGTGAACTTGCCTTGTTGTGCAACTACTTTGCCGCGAAGGAGCACTACGTCACTTCTGCCTTTACGATCCATACTTTCAAACCCTGAGTAATCGATTTTTGACAGTCCATCCTCGTGTTTGAATGTGCCCACAAAATCTGGGTCGTACACCACAATATCTGCATCGCTGCCAACTGCAATCGCTCCCTTTCGGGGATACATATTGAATTGTTTTGCAACGTTTGTGCTGCAAACATCAACCATTGTTTGCAAATCGATTTTCCCCTCACAAACTCCATAGGTATGCACTAAATCGACCCTCTCTTGAATCGATGGAATACCGTTTGGTATGAGCGTGAAGTTTTCTTTCCCCATATCTTTTTGACCGTGAAAATTAAATGGTGCGTGATCTGTTCCAACTGTTGAGACATTTCCATTTGCCAGTCCACTCCAAAGCGCATTATGTTCTTCCTTATCCCGAAGCGGAGGAGACATTACATACTTTGCACCTTCAAAACCTGCACGTTCCGCGTAGGTTTTATCCAAGATTAAATGCGGTGCAACTGCTTCAACTGTTACATCCACTCCACGTTCTTTCGCTTCCATCGCACGAGAGACGGCTTCACCACAAGAGGTGTGAACAACGTAAACGCTAGCCCCTGTACGTTGAGCAAATTCACAAAGATGCTCAACACCACCCGCCTCAACGCTCCGAGGGCGGGATGGCTCATGCCATTCTGGTCCTGTCTTACCTTCGCCAACCAACTGTTTTTGTTTTTCATCAATAAGTTCAGCGTTTTCACAGTGAGCAGT
>JASMLG010000031.1 GCA_030748805.1 Phycisphaerales bacterium
CGGCTGCGTTTGGGTGGAGACAGGATTCTATGGCGAAGAATGCTGAAGAAATTGCCAAAGCAGGACAAGAACTCTACAACCGTCTAGAAACGTTCAGAGACCACTTGTCTAAGGTGGGTTCTCGTTTGCATCAAGCCACCGAATCATATAACAGTGCAGTTGGATCTTTTACAAGTCGACTTGAACCTGGCGCAAAACGATTAAGCGAACTACATTCAACTGGTGGAAAAGAATTACCTCCAACAGAACCAATCGATATCGAACCACGCGCGATTGAGTGACATCATTCCTTCCGGTTTGCTTCTTTGCGTGCGGTGGCGGAAGCGTTTTTCATAATGAGTTTTGGGTCAGTTTCTATGCACCCAACATTGATTTCTTCTGCAACCATCATACTCGCAGCAACGGTTCCCTCAAACGTTGTATGAAGCATGTCTTGTTGTAATAGTTTTGCCTTGCTGCCGGCGGGCCAAGTGTGACCCAAAAATGTAATTGCTTCATCATTCATCAATTTGTTGCTCAAGTCAAACACATCAACAATTGTTACGTTGGGGTGCTCTTCACCCCAAACACGAATACGTTCATTTAGTTTTTCTAACGTCTCTGAAGTAGGCACTTGGTTTGCCGACAACATTTTTCCAATTGCTTGTCGTACATTTGGTAGGTTGCCAACAATAATTGGAACATCTAATTCCCCTAGTAAATCAAGAGCAAAGTTTACTTTCTCCATTCTGTATGTCGAAATATCATTGCCATCTGGCGGAGTTCCGTGTCCAAACCAAAACAAAAAATCAACAGCAACAATGAGAGTGGGATTATATTCTTTGATTTTTTTTATATACGATTTTGCATTCTCTCTTGATCTCTTAAAAAACAAAAGGTCACCAAAGAACTTCACGTCTTTGTGATCTGAGGTAATGACCCCTTCCATAATGTGTTTCATGTTGATTGGGTATGCACCCAAATCGCCTTTAATTGGAGGCGTGGTCACCCCAAAGCCAGAAGAAACGCTTGCACCAGTCACAACAACGCGATTAAGGATGTCGCATGGCTGTGAATCTGCAAATACAGTGACAGCAATAAAAAGGGAAAAAACAAAGGATTTTATGGGTTTTGAAAGCATTTCATAAAATGATACAGAATATTAGTTAATCTAATTGCATTATTCGCTCGTATAGTAATAATAGAGAGTAACCATAAGGAGAGAAAAATGAAATTAGCATCACTACTTGCACTTTCAATTTGTTTGCCCGTTGTTGCTGACACTCAACATTGGGAGTTTAGTGAAAACACAAACGGCAACGATGTCCATTGGGTAAGCCCCAACTCGGTTGATCCAAACGCTGATCAATTCGAGTATCAATATGAAATTACCTATGTCGCAGTAGATGTTATTTTCTTGGGGCAAATCATTGGACCAAATGATGTGACTGGTGAAATTGATCCTGAACTACTTTTTGGCGTAGGGATTGTTGATGGACCCGCCCCAATTGTCATGATGGATGAGCCACTAGAGGCAGATGCAGATGAAGATGGTGAAATCGATGTCGCAGCGAATATTTTTATGCAAATCAACGGCAACGGTTTTGGACAATTCGATGTTACCGAGGTCTTTCTTGGAGACGTTTTGGTAGACATGGGGTGGCCGCTTGGTTGGCAAAATGTGGATATTGACCGTATTTATATGGACGGATATATGGATATCACTCCCATAATTATCGAATGCTCCGAAGATACTGACGGAGACGGATTCGTCAACGTTACTGATATTCTTGCCGCAATTGGCAACTGGGGTGGCGGTGGCGCTGGCGATGTTGATGGGTCTGGTATTGTCGATGTTTCCGATCTTTTGGCTATTGTTGGAGCCTGGGGACCCTGCTAAAAGCATTTATTGCAATAGAAACCATCAAAGGACGTCCGACTAACTACTAAAATAGATATCGGAGTCCTTTTTTATGACAACATCGAATTTCGCTTCAAAAATATGGTTCATTCTTCAAGCAGTCGTCTGGACAATTTGTCTGATTATGGTTGTTTTACTATTTGTAAAACCCGAAATTGGGCTGCATGCGTTTTGGGATGTTTTGATTCCGGTTGCCCCTGCCCTTGTTGCACTTCTTCCTGGCGTCTGGCGAAATATATGCCCAACGGCGACAATGTCGCAACTGCCAAGACATTTTGGAATTTCCAAAAAACGAAAAATGTCTGTTGAAACGCATGGCTGGTTACTCTTTACTAGCGTTGTTTTACTGTTTTTGATTATTCCCCTTCGCCACACCTATTTTGATTTGAATGGTCCCGCAACTGGTGTCTTCCTCATCGTCTCAGCCATTGTTGCTATTGTTTTATCCTATATATATGACGGCAAAAGTGGATGGTGTGCTAGTTTGTGTCCAGTCAATCAAGTTGAAAAACTTTATGGACAAAAACCTATTGCAACAGTTGGCAACTCTCACTGCAGTGAATGCAGTAAATGCGTTACTGGTTGCCCCGACTCAACACCAGCCGCTAGCCCACACCTTGGTGGGAAGACCTGGCCTCGTCGCGCTGCAACGTTTGGTTTAATTGGTGCGTTTCCCGGATACGTTTGGGGTTGGTTCCAAGTGCAAGATTACGCAACTCTCTCAGCTGGTCTTGAAAATATCGTGAACACATACGCAATTCCAATTATTGGTGGTGCTGCTACGTTAGCACTTTATGCGCTTTTGATAAGTTCGGTTCCATTACAAAAAAGAAAAATCATTGATCGATTTTTTGCCGCAGCCGCCATCTCGTGTTACTACTGGTACCGAATCCCATGGTTGTTTGGTTTTGGTCAATTTGAAGGAAACGGTATGCTCGTTGATTTG
>JASMLG010000032.1 GCA_030748805.1 Phycisphaerales bacterium
TCTTCGTGCCACAGTGGAGTACCACGCTCTTCCGCACCATCTGTAACTTCGCGGTACTCAAGTCCATACAGATTTTGAGTAATTTCAAACAGCCCGTCCATAACATTTTGTAGTGGTAAATACTCTTGCACCTTTTGTGAATCAACGGCATATTTATCGTTCTTTATTTTTTCGTAGTAATAACTGAAGTCGTACGGATAAAAATCAGCAGTTGGATCACCTGTATCCTTGCGTTTTGCTTCAACAAGTTCTGCCCAGTCCCTTTCGGCTTTTTTACGAACAACCGGACGTAGTTTTTTGTAAAAATCAGCAACCGCTTTTGCATTCTTCGACATCTTGATTTCGGTTTCAAAGTCAGCAGTTGTCGCATAGCCAAGAAGGTCCGACGCCCCGTCTCGCAGCTTTATGATACGTTCAAGTATCTCAACGTTTTCTTGCCCCGCCCGTTTCGAATAAGCAAATCGAACTTTTTTTCTTGTCTCTGAAACGGAACAGTAGTCCATAATCGGAACAAACGTCGGGTAGTCGAGGGTGACTTGGTAATTTCCATCTACTACTTCAAGCCGATCAATAACATCTTGAGGGACTCCCTTTAGTTCGCCAATTGCAATTGGGACAATCGTTTTATCCTCACGTATATTTGTGTCGAATTCGATTGTCAGGGTTCCAAGTTCTTTTTGGATTGTTTTTAATTTTTCCCTATCTTCTTGCGAGAGGGACATGCCGCTTCTTCGATAGTCACGCATCGTGTGCTCAAGCATGCGTGCTTGTTCACCAACAAGCTCTGGGTTTGTGTCTGCGTATGATTTAACTGCTCTATATAAGTCCTCGTTTGTTGCAAAGTCAATTGACCAATCAGACCACATTTGAGCAGCACCCTGAGATGCTTCTCGAATTTCTGCATCTGGATGAACATAAGCCATAAACCCCTCAAAGTTTGAGTTATTGTCAAGACGGGTCATCATGTCATCTAAAGCACCAATTGTGTTCGCAAAAGTCCGCTGGTCATCTGGGATAGCAATGATTGCTTCTATATCAGCATCTGCGTTTGCAAAAGCATCTTCGACTGTTGCTGTTAATTCTTCTGGGGTTTTGGGAATTAGGCGATCAGCAAAAACTTGGGGTATGAGAGATATGGTTGTTATGGCTACAAGTAATTTCATTTGTAATTCCTTCTTTCAAGTCGCGTAGTGTATAACGAAACAGGGCTCCCAACCTATAGGTAGAGAGCCCTGTGTTTTGTGTGTTTATTGGTTTATGCGACTGCCTCAGCCATTGCTTCTGCCTTGGCTTTTGCATCTTCAAGAGTGCCAACATACATAAATGCTGACTCGGGCAGATCATCACCTTCGCCATCGCACAGTCGTTCGAATGAATCAACCGTTTCTTCAAGGGAAGAGTTCACGCCGGCCAAGCCCGTGAACGTTTCTGCAACGTAGAGGGGCTGACTTAGGAATCGTTCAATTCTGCGAGCTCTCGCTACCGTCAACTTATCGTCTTCAGACAATTCGTCAACACCGAGAATTGCGATAATATCTTGCAGGTCATCATACCGTTGTAAAATTGTTTGAACACGTCTTGAAACATCGTAATGGTGTTGCCCTACGATTTGAGGATCAAGAATACGCGAAGAAGATGCAAGTGGGTCAATCGCTGGGTAAATACCTTTTTCAGCAATCTTTCGCTCAAGAACAACAAATGCATCCAAGTGAGCGAATGTTGTAGCGGGCGCGGGGTCGGTCAAGTCATCCGCTGGAACATAAATCGCTTGCACAGATGTAATCGCACCTTTGCTTGTTGAAGTAATGCGTTCTTGAAGTTCACCCATTTCGGTTGAAAGCGTTGGTTGATAACCAACAGCAGAAGGCATACGCCCAAGAAGCGCTGAGACCTCTGAACCCGCTTGCGTGAAACGGAAAACGTTGTCAACAAAAAGAAGTGTTTCTTTACCCGATTCATCACGGAAATTTTCCGCCATGGTAAGTGCCGAAAGAGCGACACGAAGTCGCGCCCCAGGTGGTTCGTTCATCTGTCCAAAGACCATCGCAACCTTGTCGAGAACTGAAACGGTTTCGCCTTGGTCGTTTGTAAATTGTGCTTCTTGCATTTCAAGCCAAAGGTCGTTACCTTCGCGTGTTCGTTCTCCAACGCCAGCAAAGACAGAATAACCGTCGAAGTCACGAGCAACACGAGCAATCATTTCCTGAATAATAACTGTCTTACCAACTCCAGCACCGCCAAACAAACCAATCTTACCACCACGAACGAATGGGCAAAGAAGGTCGACCACCTTGATGCCTGTTTCAAGTATTTCAGAGTTTGGGTTGAGGTCAGAAATTTGTGGTGGAGTTGCGTGAATTGGCATTCGTTTTTCGTGAGGAACTTCACCGCGTTCGTCAACTGGTTCGCCGAACAAGTTAAACACGCGACCAAGAACACCCTCGCCCACGGGTACTTTTACAGGAGAACCGGTATCGGAACATTCCTGCCCGCGGCGAAGTCCGTCTGTGCTTCCAAGTGAAACACATCGCACACGTCCACCGCCCAAGTGTTTGCTTACTTCACCGACGAGTTTTGTTTTTTCGCCAGCGTTCTCAATTTCAACTTCAAGCGCGTTGTAAATTTCTGGCAGATTTTCTGCTGGAAATTGAGCGTCAAATGTTGAACCGATGACTTGAATTATTGTTCCGTTTGTGGACATTATTGAATCCGAGAATTAAAGTTATAAAACAGTGTAAAAGCCCAATAAAAACGGGCTACAGAACGCTGCAGGATACCTAAATTTCAACCATTTGCCAAGCCCAACAAAGGTGGCTGAACCCAGAGATGGGTGACACCAACAACAATGGCGTTTTGTAGTGATATTTTGGGTGCTCCCTGTTCTGGCATGTATAATTCGCGGCGTATGAAGTTCCATTTTGTAGATCAAGTAGTTGAACAACAAGAAGACCGAATTGTTACAACCAAGCAAATCTGTGGTGATGAGGACTACCTAAAAGACCACTTTCCGACATTTCCAATAATGCCCGGTGTATTAATGCTTGAATCGATGGTTCAGGCAGCATCGTTAATGGTGTCAAATGCCGGAAGTCGGCAGGTCTTGGGAGAAGTAAGAGCACTGAAGTATGGAACTATGGTAAAACCGGGAGATCAACTCAAGATTGAAATTCAAAAAATAAAATCTAACGATGATGGGTCAACTACTTGCAAGGGAGTCGGAACAGTGTCTAAAAAAAATAGCACAGGCGAAACACAGACAGCAGTCGCTGGACGGTTTACCATACGCCCCGTTCGTATGTCTTAAACAATTATTCACAGGAGACGGTAATGAGCCGCGATGAAATATTTCAGAAAATTCAAGAAGTTCTAGATGATGCATTAGGGGTAGACGAGGACGAGGTTACTCCAGAGGCAAGTTTAACCAATGATCTTGGTGCAGAGTCCATCGATTTTCTTGATATTGTCTTTCGAATTGAAAAAACATTTGATTTCAAGGTGTCTCAAGGGGAGTTGTTTCCAGAAAATCTTACTGAAAACGAAGAGTGGGTTTCAGGTGGAAAACTCACTGATGCAGGCATTGATATGCTTAAAGAACGCATGAGTCATGTGGATTTCACTGCTATCGAAAATGGAGATAGAGATGTATCAAAGATTGCCGATTTCATCACCGTTAATTCGCTTGTAAATTTCGTTGAAATTAAACTCGCTGGATAACTACAATGCGTTGGATGTGGATTGATTGCATTGTTGAACATGAGCAAAACAGTAGACTCGTTGCAATTAAAAATATTTCACTGTCTGAGGATTACCTTCACGAATATGTCATTAACGGAAAACCAATTGTGCCCTTCTCTCTCATGATTGAGGGAGTTGCGCAAACAGCAGGAGTTCTCGTAGGTAGTACATCAGGATTTAGAGAGAAGGTCATATTGGCTAAAATCACGAAGGCAACACTTGATAGTGATGTTACTGCAGGTGATTGCGTTCGGTACGAAACTTCAATTGACCGCATAGACGAACAAGGGGCTGCGACAATTGGGTTAATTGATCGACGCGTAGGTGGCGGGGATGCGTGGGAGCGTATCGGAAGAGTCGAATTGATGTTCAGCCACATTGACAACAATATGGCTGGAACAGAATTTCCAGAGCACAACTTTGTCTTTTCCCACAACTTCAAAATGATTTTGGAGTCCTCGGGTCTCGAGGGTCTTGTTTCTCAAAAGACCTGAGCATATAATCTTCATCTCGACACACTTCTATATTTCCACAATACAAGGAGGCAAATTATGCCGCGACTAACAAATATTGACCCAACAACTGACACCGGAGCTGGTGCCGACTTACTGAATGGCCCTCTAAAGGCAAAGCAAATAAACATTTACAAGGGTCTTGCTGCTCATCCATCTCTTTTTGAAGCATTCATGGCTTGGGGAAGGGGTTCCAAGGGTGGTGGTCTCACTCCACAAGAAGGTGAAGTGGTCCAACTTCTCGCTGCAGAGAAAATGCACTGCGAATATTGCACATCAGCACATACAGTGGTTTCGTCTGGGCTTGGGCTTTCTGAAGACGATTGCCTAAATATTCGTAAACGTCGTAGCGATGACCCAAAGATCCAATCGCTAATTAATTTTACCGCAGAGACACTTGACTCTTATGGCAACGTAAGCGATGAAACGCTTCAAGCGTTCATGGATGCTGGCTACACAACAGAGTCAGCAATTGAAGTTGTTGCTGGAATTTCAATAATGACATTTACCTCGCTCTACAACCATGTAAACCAAACAGAGGTTGACTTCCCACAAGTTGCCGCTGTCTAACTTCTTCTTAACTTAAAATAGGATCCCCACCTGCTGGTGGGGATCCTTTTTCGTGGTCGATTGGAGGCTCGACCGATTTGGGAGAAAGTTCGGTCTACGGCGTGAAGTAGACCCATGCATAGAGGGGAAAGGAGAAGGAAGAATGTTACCTACACTGACAATCAAATATAACTCTAATAATTGCAAACCCTTCGCTGCTTTTTTATTTCGTATTGTGACGGTTGTACTGGTTACGCCGTACAATTACAAAGATGTCAGAGAACATAGCCATTTACGCCGGCTCTTTCGACCCAATTACAAGTGGTCATCTTGATGTCATCTCTCGCGCAAGAGGAATGTTTGACCGCATAGTCGTCGGAATAGGGCATAACCCAGATAAACAATCATTATTTCCTTTCAACGAGCGAGTAGAAATGGCAAAATTACTTATATGTGAACTCGTTGCCGAGTCACCAAATCTCGCACCTGTAAGTGTCGAACAATATGGGGGATTAACTGTCGACTTCGCAAAACAATCGGGTGGGGTGGCTCTGCTTCGTGGTATTCGAAACGTAACCGATCTGGCAATGGAAACACAACTTGCAATAACCAACCGACAAGTAGCAAACATGGAAACTGTGTTCATTGTTACTGGTGAAGCATACGCATTTACGTCTTCCAGTTTGATTAGACAAATTGCTGCACTTGGAGGGGATGTTGAACGGCTCGAAAGCATTATTCCTCCACTTGTTATTTCTCGCCTTAAAATGCTACAAGCTGATCCAGAGAGTTCATTGCATTCCATTGGTCAAGATGCACACATGGAGTAATTAATGGACTGGAGAATATGCTCCATAGGAACTTTAGAGTCAAACCCTCTCTGGAAAGAGAGGGGGGCGATACGTACAGGTCACTCGACTACGACTATTATCAAGAGCAATGGGGCTGTCATGTTAGTGGATCCCTCGTTACCCTCACAAATACTCGGTGCACGACTTAACGAAAGATGGGGAATTAACATACAAGACATTACTCACGTGTTTCTTACAAGTTTTGATCCAGACAGGCGCCGAACTTTGAGTGGTCTTTCGCACGCAAAGTGGTTAATGCATGAACCAGAGATTGAATCAGCCGCTTTGGCAATTGGCGATGAACTACAACACGCGGAAGACGACTTAGAACTAACCTCAATTTTAGAAACACACAGGGATTTACTCGCTGGATTTGATATTGCTAATGATAAGCCAGTTGATGGGGTTGATCTTTTTCCACTACCGGGTTACACACCAGGAAACTGTGGTTTGTTGTTGCCCACTCCAAAGCAAACCATTTTGATTTGCGGTGATGCAATTGCAACAAGAGAGCACCTAGAACAACAAGTCGTTTTGTCAAACTGTGCAAATATTGAACTTGCACAGGAATCTTTTAAGGAATGCCTAGAGATTGCAGACGTTGTTATTCCTGGTCGAGACAACGTTGTACTAAACCCAACAAGAATATGAATACACTAACCATTATTTTGGCCTCTTTGTTAGTTCAAGAAGCACCAACAGTGAATATAGAAATCCGAAGCGCGATGGTTCTTGGTGCAAAAAGCGCCGCAATTCAGAGAAAGCTGCCAGTGCTAAATCAGGTTGTTCTTGTTCCAGATGAGGCGACTTATTTGGATGAAATATCAAACTGGACACCAATGAAGAGGTGGCCTGTTCTGTTTGACAAGGAGCCATTTGCCTCTCGGTTTATACGTAGATTCGCCCCCCAAAAAATATGGAGAAGAGATTCTGTCGGTCGAGTTGATGACATAAAAGTGTCAATGCAGAAAACTGTAGCCAAAGCATGGGGTGGCACTACAGCAGTCGGTGTTGCTTTGAAAAACTTAAACCTTCCTCCTCTAGGAGTAGTGATAACCTCGCCAAACGATTCATCAAGAACTGCTGCAGTTGCACTGGCTGCAGGTCGTGGTCAATTACTAAAATATATGCCGATCGACTGGGGACAAGTAAACAAAATTCTCAGTGAGCAGAAAACCAATGCATTAATCGATGGCGTTGCAAATACACTTTCAGAGACAGGGCTTTCTTTTAATAAAATTGGAGATGAAATAGACGCAATCACCTTTTGCATGAAAATGCCATCGAGAGTGAACTTTGCAAACGCTAGAGAAAACCCCGTTGCAGTTAGTGATGTGATTGGAAGGGATAAAACTGGAGAACGCTTTGCTTGGACGGGTTGGATTTTTGGCACAAAAGCAGAAGCTTCCTATTTGGCAATGTGTAGTTTGTTCTTAGAGCGAGATAAGTACTGGTTCTGCTCAACATACCCCACAAGTGGTGGGTGGGCTATTTATGGACTAAACAACATATTGGAAATCTTGCCACAATATCAAATTGACGCAACTTCAATAGGAGGAACTATTGATTCGTTAAAACTTGCCGCCACAGGTGGGGTATCTACTGATGTGGCATATTTCATGACAAAGGGCAATCAGGATTTTTTAGAAATGTCTGATGGTCGAACGTCTCCTACTTGGTTGCCAATTCTTGACACACCAACTGCGTTATACTTTTTGCATAGTTGGTCATTGAAAAACCCAGAAAGCAAATCAACCGTCGGCGGCACATGGTTATCAAGAGGTGTTTATGCATACGTCGGCTCATCTCATGAACCAATGTTACAGTCATTCGTTCCACCAATTGAGGTACTTAGGAGAACCATGAGTTTGATTCCATTCCTTCCTGCTTCAAGGTGGTCGACTGGAGAGCATCTTTACTCTAAACCATGGCGCCTAAATACAATTGGCGACCCCCTTATGCTCTGCCCTCCAAAGGGTACCGTAAAACGAAAGATACTTTCTCCAGAGCAAAATGAATATTATTTAGATGTAATCGAAAATACTCGGAACAAAATGCGTATTGCTAACGATAAACCAACAGATGAAACGTTCGCGGATGCAATTAGTTCAGCCGTTTTAATCGGGAAAGATGATGTTGCAGTATCCCTTTGGGATATTTGCATCGCCAAATCATGTGCTGGCCCAATAAGTTCAAAAGCAGCGCTACCGCCCTTGTTTAGACAAAAACAACCAGATTATTTTTTGTGGGCATTCAACCTCGTCGAAAAACCAACACGTCTAGAAAAAGACATGCTTTGGCAACTATTGGGATCCAATCAAACTACACCGCTGCAGTTGTTAATAGATAATCTTCGTGGTCCATATCAACTGGACGATTTTACTATCATTGCAGATAGAGTTGCAAAACAGCGTGGACTAGCAGCGGTTCGACTAATTATTGACAATTTGTTGGAAAACGCAATAGGCAGAAATCAACGAGGTCTTAAGAAATTGCGAAAGGAATATGATGGCTAAACAAAAACCTGTTGTATTAATTATTCGTGATGGATGGGGATTCAATCCAAATAGCTCGATGGATAAACACAATGCAATCCTTAAGGCGTTCACTCCTGTTTCTGACATGTTGTACTCCAATTATCCAACAACCATGATTGGCACGTGCGGGGAAAAGGTGGGTTTGCCGTCTGGGGTTATGGGAAACAGTGAGGTGGGCCATCAAAACATCGGTGCAGGAAGGATTGTCCCACAGGAATTAATGCGACTTAATATTGCCATTGAAAATGGCGAGTTCAAAAAAAACCCAGTATTAGAAAAAACCTTTTCACGTGGAGTTGATGGACACGCCATACACATCGTTGGTCTTGTTAGCGATGGTTGTGTTCACAGTGATATAGCGCACTTGTTTGCATTACTAGAAACTACCTCAAAAGAATCCAGAATCTTTATTCATATAATTACTGACGGGCGCGACTGTTCACCAATTGCTGGGTTGGGGTTTGTTGAGTCGGTTGAAGATCACATTCGTGGAACGAATGCGCAAATTGCAACCGTTATGGGCAGGTACTGGGCTATGGACAGAGACAATCGTTGGGAAAGAATCGCCCTTGCTTATGAGGCAATGACCGGAATAAAAACAACACATAAACTGAAAGATTCTGTTCCGGAATTAAAAACAGCTCTTCGTGCGGCTGATGCTGTCACTGATTATTATGAAAAACCAACCGAAGCAAATAGAATTGGCGACGAATTTGTTGTTCCAACCCAAATTGTCAACGATGAAAACGAACCCGTCGGTGTCATTAAAGATGGAGATTCAGTTTTGTTTTTTAATTACCGCGGAGACAGACCAAGGGAGCTGAGTAGGGCTTTTATATTAGATGATGAATCATGGTCAAAAGTTCCTCGTGGACCTTTCAATCGTGGGGATGGTTTTCAGGATTTGTTTTTTGTAACCATGACAAATTATGATTCAAATTTACCGGTCTCTGCTGTTGCGTTTGACAAACCAGAGACAATGAAAAACATACTTGGTGAAGTAATTCAACAACACGAAATCAAGCAGTTTAGATGTGCTGAAACAGAAAAGTTCCCTCATGTAACTTTCTTTTTTAACGACTACCAAGAAGAGCCGTTTTGTGGAGAAACGCGACTTCTAGTTCAAAGTCCAACAGATGTATCAACCTACGATCAAAAACCGGAAATGTCAGCAGAAGAGGTTTGCCTTGGTGTGCTTAGTCAACTTGAAAGCGATGATTGCCCAGGTGTAATTATTGTGAATTTTGCAAATGCTGACATGGTTGGTCACACGGGTATTTTTGACGCAATAGTTAGGGCTGTTGAAGTTGTTGACAGTTGCTGTGGAAGAATTATCGAAGCAACACTTGCCGTTGGCGGCTCGCTTGTAATAACTGCCGATCATGGAAACGCTGAGCAAACATGGAACATGGAAACAGATAGACCAGACACTGCCCACACAACTTATGACGTCCCTCTTCATGTTGTAGGGTTTGATTGCAAACTAAGAAACGGTGGAATCCTCGCTGATATTGCTCCAACCATATTAGATTTATTGGGTATACCAAAACCAGAAGAGATGACCGGGCAGTCCCTGCTAAACTGATTATTTTAGTTCTCTACACACTTTAAGGGTAAGCAATTCTAATCCCCTTCTTCCATCAAGCAACCCACTGCGAGTTCGTGCATCTACTGCTATAGCTTCGGTAAACAGGTCAGCAAGTTGGGTTGTTGTTTTCCTTTTGGAAGCATTCATCAGTTTGTTGCCACTGTCTCCAAACAACTTCAACGATTTGCGCACATCGTTACCAGATGCTCCGCTTTCTAACATAGTTGCAGCAGCGCTAAGACGGCGAGTTAAGTCAACTATTGACCACATCATTAATTCTTTTGGTTGTTTAGATATATCTAACAATTCTCCAAGTTTTGTCATAGCAGAACTACTGTTTCCTGTCAGGACAACTGATTGTATTTCCCACGCCTGTTCTTCACGACTTAAACCAACCATTTCAACAACATCTTCTTTGGTAATGGCTGTTTCTGGAGCGACCATTGCAGAAAGTTTCCCTAACTCTGCATCAATTCTCGTTAGTGATAGACCAATCCGCCGAACAAGAAGTTGTGCTGACTGTGTGTCTAATGAACACCCGTGCTCTTTGCCACACCTTCCTATGCACCAGCGAACAGTGTCCACTTCACTAAGTGTTTGAAGTTTGTAAACAAGTCCAATTTTTGAAACTAACTTGTCTAGGTTTCCAGGCCGCCAAGTTTGAGCCCTTAACAGAAGTGTCGCGGATTGTACTGGTGACTGAGCATACTTTTCCATAGATTTGCGGGGCGATTTTTTTTCAGAACCCTTTGCGGCTAGAAAAACATCTGCGTTATCTACAATCACAAGTTTGTGTTTCATTAATAAGTCAAAAGTGCGAACCTCATCGAGGATAGTTGCTAGATCTGAAACAGCACCGTCCAATACTATTCGCTCAACTTCTCCGTGTTCCTGAGTTAAGGTTTTTTCTAGATCGTTCGTGTATCTAGTCATCAAAAATGACTCTTTGCCACTGAGAATAACCATTCTCATTGATCCATCAAATACCGGTTGCTTTGCCATAAAGTACATCTTACGCTCCAAGTACTTTTGATGGAGTTTTGTGTTGGTTGTCCCCACGGAACTCTCCCACGTAATAATTGCGTTGATAGCACAAAAACACACAAAATGTGCTGAATTAAGGTGACAGTTCCCAAGTGACTGTACGCATAATGGTGTTAGGATTATGTAATGTTGACGCTTGAAGTTATTGAGGGACCGGATCTTGGTGGCATCTTCCCGCTTCCATCGGAAGAACCTCAGTTAATTGGTAGGTCATCTGAAGCGTTACCGCTAAAAGATCCAACCATCAGTAGGAGACATGCTGAACTTACCCCAGACAATGGTAAGTGGTATTTGATGGATCTTGCATCTGCAAATGGAACATTCTTAAACGGTCGTCTTTTGAGTGACAGGGTTTCTTTGAGAATTGGAGATGAAATTGGATGTGGTTCTACTTTGTTTAGAATTACAGAACACACATCAGTTATTGATTTACCTAATATTTTAGAAGACACAAATTTCGATACGAGCGCTGAGTCCATTGTGGTCACATCACCTCACTCATTGGAATCAGCAAGAAACCACCTTCGAATGATTCATCGTCTAACTTCTGCAACTGCGGGAACAATCGACCCAACAACAATTTTAAGACACCTAGTCGCAATTCTGTCAGATGAATTTAAGCCCGACCGTTGTGTTGGTGTATTACTAAACGATACAGGAACTATTGCAAAAACCGTTGAAGCAACACAACGTGAAATAATGGACAACGCATCAATTTTTTCTGAAGCAATAGTTATGCACGCATGCAAAGAACTTTGTGGAATTAGAATTCCAAACATAAAGCACGATGTCAGATTCGTTCATGATGAAGGCGCGGTCAAAAGCGGAGTTAAATCAGTTATTTGTGCACCATTGCTTGCTCACGGAAAGGCTTTTGGTGCAATTTTGCTTGAAATACACACTGCCAACCGAAGGTGGACTGATGAAGAACTTGAACTGTTGTCTTCAGCATGCGGACATGCTGGTTTGGCCTTACTCACTGCAGTTCTTACAAGAACTCGTTTGCAACACGAGAGATTGGCCGCAATGGGAGAGACGGTTGCTTCAATTAGCCACAGTGTTAAAAACATGTTGCAGGGATTACGAAGCGGCGCTGGGGCAATCGACCTAGCTTTGGGACGCGGAGATATAGAACTCGCTCGAGAGGGCTGGCCAATACTTGCCAGGAATCTTGACCGCGTCTATGCCCTTACGTTCAACATGCTCGCGTGGTCACGATCAAATACAACTGAAATATCTTTAGTGCAAATAAAACCAATTGTAGACGACGCCCTTTCCCTTGTTAGAGGTGCATGTGATCGCAGATTAATTTCACTGCAATCAAACATTGAAGAAGATGTACCTCCAATCCCAATTGACCAAACAGCATTTTTGCAGGTCCTGCTCAACGTACTCAACAACTCAATCGAAGCATCACCGTCAAAAAGCGGTGTTGTAGATATTAGTGTTTCGATTCCGCCTTCTGGAGAAATAGTGGAAATCGTCATAACCGACAATGGGTGTGGCATTGAGGATGGAGAAAGAGAAACAGTTTTTCGCGCCTTCCATTCAACAAAAGGGCAGCGTGGAACTGGCCTTGGGCTAGCTGTTGCTAGAAAAGTAGTACTTGAGCACCAAGGGTCAATCGAATTAATCGAAGCTGATTCTGGTGGAACGTGCTGCAGAATCACACTGCCGCTTAGTCGAGAGGGTGATCCTGGAGATACACATGGTCCAAAACCTGTTTAACAGAACAATCGTTTTTAAATGTTGATGGCGTTTTTGCGTCGGGCTGCTATGATGTCCCAACTTCGGAAGGATCCGACTGATAATGACGACAAAACAAACTATCGAAACACACACCGGCGTTGACCTCGTAAGAGCAATCAATGGTTCACAACCACCTCAGATAATGGCTTCGACCTACCAAAGAACTCGAGAAATGACACTTGATGAGTTGATGCTCGAGAACAGGGTCATATTCTTGATTGGTGAGATTAACCAAGCTTCTGCAGCACGAATCATGATGCAAATGCTATATCTTGAAGATCAAAAGCGCGGACAACAAATAAACCTTTACATTAATAGTCCCGGTGGATCTGTTGATGACACACTTGCGATGTATGACACGATGCAGTTTATTTCATCTGATGTCGCTACTTATTGTATAGGGCGTGCTTATAGTGGCGCAGCTGTTCTTTTGTGCTCGGGATCCGAGGGAAAACGGCATATTTTACCACATGCAAAAGTGATGATCCATCAGCCGTATGGTGGCATAACTGGTCAGACTACTGATATTCAAATTCAAGCAGAACAAATCATCAACGCTAAGTCCACGCTTAACAAGATTATTGCAAATCATACCGGACAAGATTACGGGACTGTCGCTGATGATGGCGAGCGAGATAAATATTTCAGTGCCGAAGAAGCCAAAACATACGGACTTGTTGATGAAGTTTTTGAACTCCAAGACGATAAGAAGAAGGACTAAATACAATGTCTACGCTTGTACCAATCGTCATCGAAAAAACTGGCCGAGGTGAACGGTCATACGATATTTTTTCGCGACTTTTAAACGACCGGATTATCTTTATGGGTGGTCCAGTTATGGATGAATCGGCAAATTTGGTTGTCGCACAGTTGTTATACCTTGCAAACGAAGATGATAAGGCGGACATCTGTGTATATATAAACTCACCAGGTGGTTCGGTAACTGCTGGTCTAGGTATTGTCGATACCATGAACTTTGTCCCGTGTGATATTTCAACATATATCATTGGGCAGGCGGCCTCTATGGGATCTGTTATTGCCACATCTGGCACAAAGGGTAAAAGGTTTTCTCTCCCTCATGCCAAAAATCTGATGCACCAACCACTTTTAAGCGGTGTTCTTGAAGGACAAGCTACTGACTTAGAAATAGAGGCGCGCGAAATGCTTCGGCTAAGAGACATATTGTTTCAAATCTACGCCAACTCAACAGGTAAAGATCAACAGGTCATTCACGATGATTGTGAACGAAACAAATGGCTAGACCCAAGCGAAATGTTGGAGTACGGGCTTATCGATGAGATCCTTGCAGAGCTACCATCAGCCGAATAATATGTCTCGTCGTATTGGCATTTCGCTTTCCCTCATGATGGTAGTTTTGGCTTGTGGTTGCAGAAAAACCCTGTTCCCCAAAAATGAGCCAATAACTCAGTTCGATGCATATAACAGAATGAGATATGGTCCCCAAATCACTGAGAAAAACGATCCGTTTGGTAATCCAGAACCTGCCCTACGCGAACGACTAACCAACAGGAATTAACAACAAGATAAAATTTGCGTCCGATATGGCCTCTTGTTAAGCATTAATTTGGTTTATTGCCGATACCCTGCATAGTAAGTGACGACATCATGTCACCCATTTTAGGAATTGCCCAAGGATGAAGAACGATTCAGCACGGATGCTATCTAAACGTACCCAAGTAGTTTGGGCGGCGTTTTTTCTTGTCATTCCAACTGTTCTGTTTGTTCTTCTTCTTGGAAACAACGACATGCAGGTTGGTGTTCTTCTAACAACGCTAGCCCCTGTAGAAGAACGTCCAGATGAAGATCCCGTTTTTTCTAACATAGATAATCCATCTGACTGGTTAACCATTGTCGTTCAACATTTAGGGCAACCAGCCGGAAGCGCTGAATTGATTGACAGAAATCACCGAAATATTGGTCTTGAGGGTCTTGGATATCACTTTCTTATAGGAAACGGAAATGGTCTAGGTGATGGCGATGTTCATATTGGGTACAGGTGGATAAAGCAGATTGCAGCAGCAAAACCTGGTGGGGTTGATGAACCACAGTGGAATAAGGGAGTAATTAGTATCTGCCTTATTGGTAACGGAAACCGAAGGCCATTCACAGATCAACAGATTCTTCATCTTTCTCACCTAGTTCAACGACTTCAACAACAGTTGTCAATCCCATCATCAAACGTTTTTCTTGCCAGTGATGTGGGAAGCGACCAAACATCTCCAGGAAAACACTTCGCAGAAGCTCAGTTTAGAGGTCAATTACTCGATATTCCTGGAAACAACTAGCAAGTTTTCCAAACAAAAGTTGATGTAGTGGTGTGTCCAATGTACCCTACAGGCTCATTTCTTTGCTCACTTGTCTTGAGTTGGTTTTTTATCTTTCATTCATTATGTCTTCACCAAACTCACAACCAAAAAAGATTGGCAACTTCACCGTGTTGGCAAAACTCGGAGAAGGCGCTGCATCGTATTTATATGCGGTACAAAATCCAAAAACCAAACAGGTTTCAGCACTTAAATACGTTGAGAGAACTAACGAAAAATCTCAGCGTTTTCTTGATCAAGTTGAAAAAGAGTATGCAATTGGATCAAAACTTGAGCACGGCACTATAAGAAAAGTGAGAAAACTCATAAAACACAGAAAGATGTTGAAGGTGACTGCACTGTCAATGATTATGGAGTTGGTTGATGCCATGACCCTAGATCAAAAGTTACCTAAAAACCACAGTCAAGCGGTTGAAATCTTTCTTCAAGTTGCTGGTGGTCTAGCACACATGCATGGGCGCGGTTATGTTCACGCCGACATCAAGCCAAATAATGTTCTAGTAACCGAAGATGGCCACGTAAAAATAATCGATCTTGGACAAGCGTGTGCAATAGGAACAATTAAAAAGAGGATTCAGGGTACCCCTGGATACATGGCACCAGAACAAGCGCATCGTGGAGAAATTACACCAAAAACAGATATATACAATCTTGGTGCGATGATGTACTGGGTATTAGTCGGAGAGGTCATACCAACCTCAATGCCTCCAAAGGGAAGTAACGACAGTTTGGTTGGTAGAGCCGTAGACGCTGACAAGGTTGAGTTACCAACCCCACCACATGAACAAAACTCAAGAATCCACACTCTTCTTTCAAAACAAATTATGGATTGCATACAGCCAGATCCAAGCAACCGACCTGACTCTATGACCGTTGTGGCTAACCGACTGGAGTTAATTAGAGATGTTCTTAATGAACCCATATCTTCGGATATGTCAGAAACTGTTGATGGTTCAACAACATTTGATTAGCGGGTTCCTCTCAATGACGTAACGTCACCTGAACACCTCGCCATCTTCTGTCCAGAGTATCAATTTGTCATTTTCATCAACAGCAACGCCAACTGGTGTTACTGTCATCCATGTTGCTTCTACTAATTCACTTGTGTCAAGATTGTATGAATATGCAGTTCCATTTGAAATGAATCCAACCACGGTAGTTTCTGCATTTAGTGCTGCCTGATCTATGTTTGCTTTGAGTTGAATTGATTTACTTGCAGAAGATTCTTTTTGTGGTTCGTTTATAACTACTTTTCCATTACGTCCCACAACAACAATCCTTTTGTTGAAAGCACCAATTGCGCAGGGATCTATTACTCCCAAAAGTTTTCGAGAGTTCCGGGGGAACTCCATTGCTGACCACAAATGAATCCAACGATCGGTTGCTGCTATGACTTGCCCTCCGTTTAATCCAATAGTTATCGCTTTGAACTCTCCAGTTGTAGAGTTAACTCGCCGCTGTTTTCTTTTGCCACCAAGTACAGTCAATGACATATCATCCGTCGCAATTGCAACAACTTCGTCACTAACACAGATTGCTGTAATTCCATAGAACTGACCAGAAAAACGCGGCATAAGCGACTGTTTGTAAAGCGGGATAACCCGACACTTGTTATCAGATACAACCACAAAAGTTGAGCCCGTTTTCGACAGAGCTATAGTTGCGTCTGATGGTTCAATGTTTATTGGAGGAAGTTCGATTGTAGAACCATCAATGGAACAAACGTAGTAATTGTCTTCAAGAGTTGCTGCAATTTTATTGCCATCCAAACTAACAACAAGTTCTCTTGGCTTATTTGGTGTTAATAATAGGGGGACAACCGGACTGTCGACTACTGATTTTTGTTCAGTCTTTTGTTCTAGGTTCTTGTTTTCCTTACTTAATGCTTCAACCCTTGTTTGAAGTTCATCAAGCCGATCGTTTGATTCATCTTGAAAATATCCTATAGTTGCAATAAAAACTGCAATCACAACTAAAACACTTGCCCAAACAACCAATTGTTTTTTGTGTCGCTTGCAAAACAGTTTTGTGCGATCTAAATAGGTTGCTCTTCTTGCCTTAATCGGTTTACTGCCAAGATACCTGAGCATGTCACGACCAAGCGCTCCCGCTGTTTCGTATCGTTTTTCTCGGTTTGTCTGCAGCGACTTCATAATAATTGCCTCAAGATCTCGATCGATGGTTTCGTCATAAACCGTTGGACTAACTGGGTCTTCTTGACAAATCTGTCTTACTGCTTCGTAAATTGGAAGTCCTTCAAGTGTTCTTGGAAGCCGGCCAATTAACATTTGATACAACACGACACCCAATGCATAAACATCGCACCGAGCATCAATGTCGGTTATTTTCATGTCCACTTGTTCAGGAGACATAAATTGTACTGTTCCTACAAGCCGACCCGCCTCCGTCATTGCCTCTTCGCCAACCTTGTCGCTATCTAGTGATCTTGCAACACCGAAATCAATTATTTTTGGTTCTCCGTTTTTGTCTATCAATATATTTCCTGGTTTCAGGTCGCGGTGGACAATCCCACGATGGTGACCGTGTTCAACAGCTGAGGTCACCATCGTAAAAAGTTTAAGAACTTCTCTTCTGCTTGGTTTTTCTTTTTCTAGATATTGAGTCAACTCGCACGCTTCTTCAACATGTTCCATCACGTAATAAGGAGTTGCTCCTGTTCCATCATCGTGAGTACCTGCGTTGTATATTTTTGCTATCCAAGGATGATCCAGTTTTCCCAGAATTTCCACTTCTTGATAAAACCTCTTAGCAGTAACAGGGCTAAATTGTCCTCCTCGGAGAACCTTAATTGCAACTTTCCTACGAGGGTGCTCCTGCATGGCAGTATAAACAACTGACATTCCGCCTTCACCCAGAGCTTCAATTATCTTATACCCGCCTATTTCTTTTGGTAGAGATTGTTCTTCAGGCATTATCACTGCTGCCAGAAAGGCCCCTGTTTTTGTATGCTTCCCTTCGCAAGAGATACTTTTCAAAATCTACAAATAAGTTCATTTCTTCGTTCTTCATATATTGTTTGAATAATTTTTCAAGAAAAGGGATGCACCACCCACACGATGTTCCGGCATCCAAGCATTCCGACAACTTAGAGCACACTGTTGGTTTTTCTCGTTGAACAAATTTTACAAGTTTGCCAATTGAGACCTTGTGGCAGACACAAACATAATCCTCTCTGTTCATGAACGATTTATACCCACACTTGACAAATTAAGTGTGGCTCTTTTATTTTTCCTGTAAATGTGCCAATGGTTGTTGTCACTATTTTCACTTCAAACTCTGGATGTTCATCAAGCCATTCATTAATCTGTGTGTCAATGTAGCCAAGTGCATCGTCAGTTAATTTGCTGTGAAAAGTGCGTACATGGATTGCCCCTGAACCCGTTGTGTTTGGAGCGCGCCCCAATTTGCTTTCTTTCTTTTTTCCGCTACCAAATGCGGTAATCTTTCGAGAAAGAGCCAGCGGTTCTTCGTCTCCACCCACACGGACATCTATCGCTGGTTCCGGAAGTGGTGGAGGTGGATCCTGAGATCGGCTCTCAAGAATTCTTCTAAACACCAATATCCCCTGTTTAGATACAAACTCATATTCACAAAGTGAGCCGCCGTCCCATTTAACCATAAGATTCCAACCGCCTTGAACCTCTTTCCACAAGAAGATGTTGCCCTTGGTAAGACGTTTCACAGAACCACGATTTCCTTCAAGTTTACCCTCAATATTTAGGTAGTCAGGTCGGTGATCTGGTCTTGATTCAAGGTTAACCCACACATAATCATCAAAAAGGTCTGGTCTCTCATCACACCTAAAACTTATCAGCGGCTTTTCTGCCCCAGAGTCGACGGAAAGCAACCAATCGTAATGAGATGTCCCGTCAGGCAAATCGTGTTGCAAGACGACTGTTTGAAATGGGGATTCTCTGGTTGGGGCTGCCATAATTACTACAGTACCGTATCATGGAATAATGTACCATGCGACAAGAAAGCGAGAGAGATAATGATGAATCTTAAATCAACTAAATTAATAGGACTTATTTTACTTACTGCAGTTGGATGTGGACAACCCAGCAACACCAAGTTGCTTGAACGTGGCAGTTATGCAATGTATCAAGGAAGGTGGTCTGATGCGGCTGAGAATTATGAACAAGCCATAAAGCAACACCCTGGTGACTGGGAAGCTCAATACAATCTGGGGCGGTGCTTGTTGGAATTGGGGGATCCAAAAAGAGCATCTCAATCCCTAGCAGTTGCAGAGTCACTGCGCCCATATAACAATGAAATTGCAGACACTTATGCTGAGTCGTTGATTGTCTCTGGAGATCGAAACAAACTTTATACTTTCTTGCAATCTCGCGCACAAAAACTTCAAACAACTCGTTCGTGGATACGGTTTGCTGAATATGCTATGGATATAGACGACCCAGACTCAGCAACAAATGCCATTAACACCGCCATTGTAATTAGCGAGAAAACATCAGCAGAACCCTACATAATTGCAGCAACATTTGCAGAGCGATTTGGAGATGATTCGCTCGCGGTAAAACGATGGAGCGAGGCATGGCTGATTGACCCCAACAATCAAACCATCTCTGATGCTCTAAGAGCACATGGGATTGTTCCAGGACCTACTATGACGGGTGCTGTTGAGGATTAGTTATTTGTCAACCCTTGGGAAGAGTGCAACTTTTTTAATTTTTGTTCCACTTTTTGTCCTACCCCAAGTTGTGGTTTCTTGCAGGGTTTTACTGTCTAATTCTACCCCAACCGCTTCGTGAAATTCTTTCATTTTATCTGGCAAGCACGAAGATAGAAGGTGAGAGGAAATTCGCAAGACCTCCAGACACTGATACAAAATTGCTCCTAGTTCGTCGCGCCTAGTGTCATCTTTGGCAAGTTTAAAGGGGGTTGTTTCGTTAATAAACAAATCAACATCTCTAATCAACCCCATAGAAAATTCGATCGACTTATCAATCAGAAAATCCTCCATTGCTTCTATTGAATTAGACACACATTCACTACATTTTTGGGGCCAATCAACTTCTCCTACTTCGATGCGCGATTCGTCTCTAATTTCAGGTGGAACAATGCCATCAAAATATTTTTCAATCATCGCAGTCACTCTACTTGTACAATTTCCAACTGTGTTTACAAGATGGGCGTTGTAAATATCGTGAAATCTTTCTGAAGAAAAATCTGAGTCAGTTGCGCCAAGCGGCCCCTGTGTTAAAAGAAAATATCTCCAAGCATCCATTCCATACTTATCAACATAAAAATCGATTGTTTCAAGGTCTATAAAGTTCCCAAATGATTTTGACATCTTGCGACCTTCGCTAATCCAGAAACTGTGAGCATAAACACAATCAGGTAACGGCAATTCCAATGCCATCAAAACCGCGGGCCAAACGACAGCATGAAACCAGAGGATTTCTTTTGCCATAATGTGGAACGTAGCTGGCCAGTATTTCGACCGTATCTCGTATTCATCACCCGCGATGTCACCAAGACCAAGAGCAGTAATGTAATTGAAGAGCGCGTCAATCCATACATAAATCACATGTTCGGGATCATCTGGCATTGGAATACCCCACGAAAAGTTGGTTCTGCTTATAGGAACATCCTGCAAGCCCTCGCGAAGTCGACCAAGAACCTCGTTAAACCGTCCGGGTGGACGTACAAAGGATGAATTTTCATCAAAAAACTGTTGAAGACGCTCTTGATACGCACTTAGTTTGAAGTAATAGTTCTTTTCAGTCGCACGAACAAGTTGGTTCCCGCTAATTGGTGACTTGTAATCAAGTTCCCTGGCTCGGGTTTCGGTGTAGTACTCCTCTTGACCTTGATCATACCACCCCTCAAATTCACCAAGATATACATCCCCGCTCTTTAGCAGTTTAGATACAAGTGCTTGTACCTGTGATTCGTGTTTTGGATCTGTGGTACGAATAAATTCGTCATTTGTAAGTCCAAAAGTCCCCATTATCGACTGAAATTCAGCCGCATTCTGATCGGCAAGTTCTTGTGGTGAAATCCCCTGTTTAACTGCTGACTGTTCCACTTTGGCGCCATGCTCATCCGTTCCAGTAAGGAAGAACACGTCGTGCCCAATTTGCCTCATAAACCTAGAATAAACATCACACAAGGTTGTTGTGTACACATGACCGATATGTGGTCTATCATTAACATAGTAAATTGGCGTTGTTACGTATCTTGTCGTTTTTGACATAAAGCGTAATATAAGTAGGATGACGCCACAGAGGAACCTTGAAATGCACCGCAATCTCTATCAAGTCTCATTTATTTTAATTCTAGCCGCATCTGCTGCGGGTCAAGACGCTCTTGGGCGAGGAGATGCTCTTGACAGCAGTACTTCTTCTCTTGGGAGAGAAAATTTACCCTCTGGTGTTCGTAATAACGAAATCAGGGGGTACAACGTAATGTATGGGAACGGCTTTAACAGCGCAATCGGACGATCAAATAGTGCTGAAATGAATATCCTTGCAACTGCTGCAAACAAGGGCAGCAAGGCATATCTTGATGCTATCAACAACAGCCCTTGGTATTGGAACAACTGGGACAAACAATCCACACAGTTTTTGATTCAGGGTGATACCAGTTACTTCAATCCAAGGTTTATAGATAACTGGTCTTCAGCACCACAACTAATGGAATCGGGTAGGAAAATTCGAACATACTCACACGATTGGACTGAAGAGGGTGCTAAAAAATACGCAGATGAAGGTGATTCGCCATACCCAGATCAATGGTCAAATAGACAGGTTGATCAATATCAACTGGGGCAAGCGCTTGGAAGTGGTTATCAAACACCATCTGTCGACACTTCGCCCCTTCAAGTTGGAATATACCAATCAGAAAAAGGAACTGGATACCTAGCCGCATCACCACTTATTGGTGTTGCTCTTGAAACCAGTTCACACCCAACAACGGCTATAGGTTTATCTGCCTGGGACGCTGCTCGTGCTAGTGAAGATGCTAGGGATGGCATTGCGCCTAGTACACTTGTAAATGCGTGGCGCACTGAAGAAAACCGGCTTGACTTGTCTTCTAGCGAAAACAGGGTTTCCATTCCAGACCAGTACACAGACATACTTCAGACAATTGCCAACCGAGCAGAAGAAGAAGTTAAAGAGAGCAAATTCCTGTCCAACATAAACTTGCTTAATGACCGGTATTCCGAGTTACAAGACAAACTTTTGGGAATTCGAGATGAAGAAGAAATCGTGTACGAAACTGGGGAAACAGAAGATGACGCTATCGATGAAATTGCTGGGGCTCTTCGACATGGAGAAACAATTAGTCAACTTTCAAGCAAATATCAAACAAGGTTCGACGAACTTGTGCAACTTGGAGAAGATGAACTTGAAAAAGGTGCCTTTTTCTTGGCTGGTCAACGATTCGATCAAGCGCTTCGCCTAATTCCTGGACAACCTCTGGCAACTGCTGGGCTTGGTCACTCTAACATTGGTGCGGGGCTTTACCTTTCAGCGGGTCATGTTTTGCAATCACTGCTATCTTTCCAGCCCGAAATGATTGATGTGGTGTACGAACCACAGTTACTTCCACCTAAAATTGATTTGGTTCGCGCTGGAGTTGCAATTCAAAGCCGTCTTGATGAAAAGAAAGATGGTGGTACATATGCGTTTTTACTTGCATACATAGGTCACCAACTAGACGACATTGACATGATTCGCAAGGGATTAAGTGTTCTTGAGAAAAGAACTGATGAAAACGATACACTTGTTCCTTTGTTGAAATTAATCTGGCTAGATAAAATTAACGACGAACAGCAAGAGTTGCCAGTCGAGTAATGCCTGCTCGGACCTTGTCACCTTTGGAAACATGAATAGTCACGTCATTGGGTCTTGGTAGTATAAGTTCTGTTGTTGAGCCAAACTTAATCATTCCAAAACGTTGCCCCTGAACAAAAGATTCGCCTTCTTGGATTGGACAAACAATGTTTCGAGCGATTTTTCCAGAAACCTGCCTGATACCCATCGTTTCACCGCTTACATCAAATATTAATTGATTCGATTCGTTTACTTTTGCTGATTCCTCAGTTCTGGCATCCAAAAATTTGCCCTTTCTGTAAATTGCTTTTGACAGTGTGCAATCACAGGGCGCTCGGTTTATGTGCACATTCAAAACGCTGAGAAAAATTCTTATAATTACTGCTGGTCCGACAGTGGCTTCGTGTTCGTCGACTTGTTCGATTGCTGATACAACTCCATCTGCCGGACTGAGCATCATTCCAACTTGTAGGTGGGTTGGTATTTTTCTCCATGGGTCTCTAAAGAAAGATACAAGTGCCAACCAAAGTGCAAATAGCAAACCAAGGGTGACCCACCAATTAAACCAAACTGCAAAGAAGGATGGAATTGCCAGCAAAACTGTGATGGTTACCCACTGTTGCCACCCATAGCGAGTTAATAACAAAAGGTATTACTCGCTTGCTTTGCCAATAAACATGCCAACTAAAGCGGCAATAATAGCAAAAGCGGCGATTCCACCAACCCAAACCATAAGATTGCCGGTAACCATCGTAGCCAATTTTGGTGCAACGCCCATAATGTTGGTAACAAGCATAACGCTAATAGCAATCATTGCCACCATTGCGCCAAGCAACAAACCAATACTGGTGCCAGACCATTTTCCGTCATATTCTTGTGCAATTGCAGCTACTGGTAGCCCAATCGGTGAGTCCTCTTCTACTGCCCGAGTACCTGTTGATTGGTCAGGATCTGCAGATTCAAAAAGACCTGAAGCATTCGCACCAAACTCACCACTGTCTCCGCCTTCCCAAACCTCATCTAGTAATTCTGCACCAAGAGAAGTGTCATCTGACTCTCTCGTTAAATCGAGTAATCCGCTTCCGCTACCTACTGATTCTAGGGAAAGTTCTTCATCAACAGCATCGGCAACTCTTGTTTCAGCATTGTCATCGTCTTCACCGCCCTCAAAAGAAGCATGAATACCGCTTCCTTCACTACTATCACTAAGGTCAAGACCTGAACCACTTCCACTGTCTCCTAAATCAAAACCAAACCCGCTTCCTCCAAGATCCAAGCCCGAAGCGCTTCCTCCAATACCAAGGCCGGTGCCGCTATCGCTCATTCCATATCCACTACTAGCGCCTGGAGTAGGAATGTCTTCGGTTGGTTCAGTTCCTGGAGTTGTTGATGAATCAGAAAGTCCAATATTCATCGCAGATCCGCTTCCAGATAAGTCCATGTCTAAATCGAAATCACCTTGTTGTTCTGGTTCGCCTGCAAGTAAGTCGATCTGCTGTCTCTTGAACATCACTTGTTCGCCGTCTCGCATTTCTTCTAGTTGACCCGATTTTGCCATTTCGCGAACTTCATCTTCGGTTTTGCCAAGACGTTCGCATGCTTCAGTAAGAGTGTAAAACAATTTTGCCATGAATTCTTCTCCAATTGGAACGCGTAATTCTACGTCAACCAAGCATTAAAGGCAACGGCTGAACTAGCGTGCTGGGGGGACATCCATCAAAATAATCGTGACTTTAGTTTAATGGGTGTCACTATTGTGGGTGTTGGATGTGTTTGCGGTGGGTTTTACCCCCAGTTGCCTACAACCTCCAATAAATCAACCACATCGACGAGTCCATCGCCATTTAGGTCTTCTGGACATGAAATACAGGAGCCCCAAGCATCCATAATGGCAAGAATATCGGTTACGTTGACTATTCCATCGCCATTTACGTCACCGGGAACCACTGGGTCACCACAATCGTTCGATGCAGAAAGGTCGTTTTCTTCAAAGCCCTGCGGTGTGCCGCCACCAGCCGAAAGACCAACAATGTTGTCGTTGGAATCAATGCCAAGCCAACTTTGGCGAACAACGCCATCGAAGAACAGTTCGCACTGGAAGGTGTTGCTACCGGTGTTTGAATACTCAGGGACATTATTGAAAGTAACTACAACACGGTCGCTAAGTTCTGCATACCGAATCGTTCCGCCATTAGCGGGATTTAAATCATCCCACAGCATTGAAATACCCGTTATTTCAAAATGCTCACCTATTGATTCGGTGTAATCCGTTGAACCGCTTCCAAACGTCACTCGACCGTTACTGCAAATATAGAGTGTAGTGTAGGAACTGCCATACAGAAGCACTGGTTGTGGTGTGCTTCTCGATTCATAATCATCATCACTAAGCGAGACCGTTGAGCCGCCGTTTGGATCAGAAGGCAACGAAGTAATCACTTCTGCGCACGCACGGTATTGGTCTACGTTGTCGTATGGAGTATACGTTACTGACAAGCCATCCAAATCAAAACCGCTATCTTGTTCTGTGAAGAATGAAGGCACATCAGCAGTCACAAAGGTATAACAAATACCGTTGTTGTCATCCACAACTGTGTTTCCTGCACTATCTGATGCGTGCACTTCAAATCGATATGCCGTGTTGTCATCAAGCCCAGTAAGTTGAACCTCATGCGAAGTCCCCATTTGATTACTGTTTGCTTCGCTATCAAGGTTTGAACACGATTCACCGAAATATACACGTATAGATGTGTCTTCGTTCGTTGTTATGGAGACAGTTGCCTCGTGAGTTAGAACTTCTGAGACAGTAATGTTTTCTATCGTTGGAGTTGAACAGTCAACGCCAGCGGTGTCTGTTTTGACCACATTCGAGCCACCTTGTCCATCGTCTGCATCGATGTACGTTACGGTCAACGTATCGCCTTCTTGCGCAACAATATCCGTTCCGATGATGATGGATTCAGCAAACGAAGAGGTTGCTTCGCCTGTCTCGGTAAGCACGACATCAACTGTGTCACCAGAAGTTGAAGAGACCGTAACGGTTGTTATGTCAATCACACCGTCGTCGGTGTTCAAATCGCAATCCACAACTTGCAAGCCAATCGTTGCGCCACAGGCGTAACTCGATCGGTCAAACGACGTCATGCCACTTGATGAGCATTGAATCAGCATTGGTGATGCCATCAACCCAAACGTTTGTGGTCCTTGGGCAATGTTGTACCCAGTTATGACGATTCGATAGACACCCGGTTGGCCCGCATCGATTTGAACCTGTTCTATGTTATTGAGATGGTCTGGCTGTGTGCGTACCGCCGGATTCCCTGGATTGTTGGGGTCAATTGTCCAAGGATAGTGAGTAGTTCCGTTTGGATCAATCACTGCAATATCAATGTCGTTGACCAAACTCGGAATAACCAGTGGGGTTGCTGGAACGTCATCCCAAGCGATAGTAGCTTTGATTGTCCCCGTTTGCTCGGCAAAAATCATCATCTCTACTGTTTCGCCTTGGGTGATTTCAAGTTCAGCGTGATTCCCAGCACGTATGTGATCAATTGCATTGACAACACGAACGCTACCATATCCATACTGACAATCAGGTCCAGCATTGAATTTGTCTTCTGCAGTATGAGCAAAAAGCGCCTTGAGGGTTGAGTTCATTGGATCTGCTTCGTCTGGATAAAGGTTTCTCCAGTCCTCCATGATTAGGGCTGACAACCCCGTAACAGTTGGACAGGCCATAGACGTTCCACACATGTTTGTGTAACCACCGCTAGATGAACAACTTGTAACTCCACCATCATCATTGCCTTGGCAACCGGGAGCTGAAATATCTGGCTTGATTCGACCGTCGTCTGTTGGACCCCAACTTGAAAAATATGTCATCGACTCATCTTCCGAGTTAAACGCTCCAACTGTAATGTGATTCTTTGCACACGCAGGTGGTGCTGTTGTGTTGTAATTTGAACCACAGTTGCTGGTTTGTCGCTCGTTCCCATTTGCCCAAATAATTCTAATGTCTCCGCCCAAGTCACCGCGAACTACACTGTCTATCAAGTTACTGGTGATTCCATAATCTCCGGTCCATTCACATGGAAAACCATTTGATGCTGTATTAGTCCCAATAGAATTGTTCGCAAGAACTGCACCATAAGTATTGATGGCTTGCCCATAATCATCTGCTAGATCACCGGGGTCTGAATATAAGAACCCTTCATGTAAACCACCCTCTTGCTCAAAACCATAACTTTCAATCGTCACGGCTGGAGCCATTCCTCGGTATTGACCACCGCTTCCACTACCATCACCGCCGATTGTTCCCGCCACATGGGTTGCGTGGTTTGACTGACCAGAACTATCTCTAGTGTGGTGACGACCACCAAAATCAGTATGTCCCGAGTAACCGTATCCGCCATCGTAAACCATTACGACAACTCCATCGCCATCTAGGTCATAAGGTGGTGATTGAGCAGTGTCTGCTTGAGTTACAACTCGGTTTGAATTGTTTAGTTCAGTAAATTTTGGAAGAGCTGGTTCAACATACAAAACACGGTCGTCTACAATCAGGTTGTCAATCTCTGAATATGGAAGTTCAACGACAATCGTGTTGTTAACTTCGATGGTTGATCGTATCTTCCCACCATAAATATGGGTCAAATCTTCGCTGCAAAGTTGTATATTTGCATCTTCGTGAAGCATAACGTAAAGCGCAACTATAGGATTCTCCTCAGAAGATGCTTTTGGCATAGTCCAAGTTGGGACCCCTCCATCAGAAAGGAAACGGTGAAGTTTCCAGTTGGGTTCTAGTGGGCGGATTTCACGAATATCAGATATGCCCAAAACACTAAGCGGTTCTATGGCTTGTGGATCTATGCGAGTTATATAAGTCGCACCTCCTAATGAGCGCTGGAGCCACAGCCCTGAGTTTTGAAGTTTGTCCTTAGTAGATTCAATAACTGGCGCGCCAAATCTAACTAGAACGTGTGTTGTACTGCCTCCAACAGCTCTAATTTGAGCTAACTCGGTAGCAACTACACCCTTGTTCATGTCTTTAAACGGAACTGTTTCAGATTGAAAGTGGTACGCGTTTGGGTGATAAGCACTAAATGATATTGTTGCAATTATGATTGGTAGATTCATTTCCACCTCCTTAAGTCCCAAATATACACCAAAAACCACAATATCACCAATAAAAAACTATTGAACGCCTATTAATGGTTTTCTGGGCGACTGTCACTCTGGCTTACAAACGTGTATTTGATTATATAATCAGAATGTGGAGGGGTTACTTGTAAAATAATTGTGGTTTTATGAAAGATGGTGACGATGGATATATGTTGGGCAGCGAGCGTCGCTACCCGTACATAACAGAACGTTTCAGGGAAGAAACCAAATGGTCAGTCATTTAATAGCGGATGGCGGCGATTTTTCGTCGCCCCATGGAAAAGAAGAAAGTATTAAGGAATTAATGCTCCACTACAAACAAACGGGGTGTAAAAAAGCGAAAGATGAATTAATCATCTACTACATGGAAACCTATGTGGTTAAGGCTGCAAGGCGGATTGCATCAAATTTGCCGAGTTGTATAGACCCTGAAGATCTACAGCAAGCCGCGTTTTTTGCGCTTAATGATTATATTGACAAGTTTGATCCCTCTCTAGGTTATAAGTTTGAAAGTTGCGCTCGACTTAGAATTGACGGTTCCATGTTGGATCACCTTCGAAAAGTTGACCCTGCATCTCGTTTGGCTAGATCACGATCTAAAATGATTGCACTTGGAATTAGTGACTTTAAAAAACAATTCGGTCGCACGCCAACTGATGAAGAATTGCAACTCCTTCTAAACCTAAACGAAAAAGAGTTTGCTGCTGCAATGCGAGACGTACATGTTCCAAACACTATTTCATTCCATCCCAGTGAGGATGACGACGAAACAGAAACCGTTTCTGCCATTTATATTGAAGTAAAAAACAATGGTTTTACACAAGTAGATCGTCTTGATCTTCACAGGTGGCTATACAAAAATCTTAAACACTACGATTTGCTTATTGTTACTCTAACGTACGCAGAAAATCTTACGATGCTTGAAATTGGTAATGTTCTTGGTTTCAGCGAGTCGAGAATCAGCCAACGGCTAAAGCATATTCATGCGGTCCTAAAACAGCGGCTTGTCGACCATCCCGAAGTAACGTTGCTTATGGCTGGTTGAGGAGCGGTACGACAAGTTGAACAAAAATTCCCAAAACGGCTGCAATCCCAACGATTCCAAAGACGATTTGGATTGTCATTACAACTACAGATCTCCAGTAGTTTGAATAGTTTGTTTCACGAATTGATCTATAAATAATAGAAATGCCCAATGACATGGGAATTATCAACAGGTACCACCACTGCTGCATTAGATTCATTGGCTCAAGAAATGGAATCCAAGCTAGCATCGTTAATTCACCGAATCTTTACGTATATCGCGGCAATCAAGGTCTTCGTTTTCTTTTGCCCCGAGTACATCAAGAATAACAACAAAATTCATCATACCAGCCATTGCTATGAACAGTATTCCGATTTCATTTACATGACTTAAGCCAACGAGAGTGGCTCGTTGTGCGTCAGGAAGCGGGGCTATCCACGTTTGATTAATTAAATCAATCCCAATCACTACGGGGCCGCACCAAACCTGCGCAATAAACCAGAGTCCATCATTTTTGTGGTCTACGGTGTCTACACCTCCAACAAATACTCCGCATAAAATTAAAAACAATACCCCTGTCATTATTAAATAACCGCGTCGCTTTTGCCCAAGTCCAATATGACCTAGCCCTGGCAAAATCCATCCCAGAATTGCTGCGCCAATGTTTATCTGGTTTGACTGATTGTAGGGTTTGGTCATAAAGCTTGAAATTATAGGTATGCTACCAGTGTGACGGAAGAACGTGAACAACATGGTATGCCAAAAGACACTGGTGAAGTTGTTGACAGAAGAAGTGGAATAGATCGCAGGAAATTGTCAAAACCATCATCAAAAGACCTTGATAGAAGGCGTGGTCCGGGTCGGCGAAGAACTGATTTCCTTCGAGCAGCGGAAGAAGGTGAAATGAACCAAGAACAATTTATGTTTTTGGTTGCAATTAATGCTTTCAAAGAAGCTAATGGTAGAACGTTTCCCACTTGGACAGACGTTCTTGAGGTGGTCAGAAAACTTGGGTACCGAAAAACACTGCCTAGTGAACTTGATTTTGGTGATAAGGTTGAGGATTGGACTGAAGGACACGACACCAACAGTGGGGTGTAGTGATCACCGTACTCGTTTCATAAACATGAGAATGGTTGCCTAAACAAAGTAGTCAGCATTAATCTGAATGTATTTGTGCCACTCTTCTGGCAAATCCTCTTCTGGAAATATTGCCTGTACTGGACATTCATCAACACACAATCCACAATCAATACAAACATCTGGATCAATGTAAAGCATATCTACGCCTGAGAATTTTTCGTCATCACTCATCGGAAGTATGCAATCAACTGGGCACACATCCACGCAAGCAGTGTCTTTTGTTCCAATACATGGTTCAGCAATAATGTGTGTCATAGTGAATTACTTTTCTAGTTCCATTAAAAAGAATTATTAGTTATATACCTTAACCCTTATTATGCCATGGAATATGGATTTTGACTAGTCCCCAATAAAAGAAGAAACGACCTCTAAGCGAGGTCGTTTCCACTTGTGATCCGAATCTAATAACGCTTGTTTATTTTTTACGTCGTCGGCGTGTCGTCTTTTTAGCAGCTTTCTTACGAGTTGCTTTTTTGCGAGTTGCCTTCTTGCGAGTAGCTTTCTTACGGGTTGCCTTCTTGCGAGTGGCTTTCTTTCGAGTTGCCTTCTTGCGAGTTGCTTTCTTTCGAGTTGCCTTCTTGCGAGTAGCTTTCTTGCGAGTGGCTTTCTTACGAGTAGCTTTCTTACGGGTTGCTTTCTTGCGAGTGGCTTTCTTACGAGTTGCCTTCTTGCGAGTAGCTTTCTTACGAGTAGCTTTCTTGCGAGTGGCTTTCTTTCGAGTTGCCTTCTTACGAGTGGCTTTCTTGCGAGTTGCTTTCTTGCGAGTTGCCTTCTTGCGAGTAGCTTTCTTACGGGTTGCTTTCTTGCGAGTAGCTTTCTTACGAGTAGCTTTCTTGCGAGTAGCTTTCTTACGAGTTGCTTTCTTACGAGTAGTTTTCTTGGCGGCCTTCTTTCGGGTCGCCTTTTTCCTCGTAGTTTTCTTTCTGGCCATGATCATTGACCTCCTTGTTTCAACAATAACGCGCGTTTGGACCACTGACGGACGTTCCGTCAATAGAGTTGTACACGTATCGGACGCAACTTGAAAGGTGCATTACAAAAAATTTTCAAAAACGTATCTTTGTAAACAACAACTCGTTTAATTAACTTTTACGCGAATGTTTACAAAAAGTGCGTATTGTTTACAATGCGCAACGTTTTTTTGTGTTTTACATCACAACAAGTTACTGCATTAACGCGTATGTAAGTTTTTTATTTTTTTGCACTTATGTTTATTTTTTTGCACAAACTACAAAATGTTTAATACTTTGGTGTTTAAATAAAGTTAGTGTAAAGTTTTCTTGTTGTACAAGTTTGTAACAAAAACCCTGCAAACAAAACTTGTAAAAAAATCCAACATTTGCCAACCAGGGAGTGTATCCTCCTTATTCAAGATGGGTTTTATTAAATATCAAAAACTAGAGTGTGGATTACAAGTTGTCTCAGAAGCCATCAATAATGTTCAAACGATAGGTTTGAACTGGTCTGTTCCGGCTGGTGTTTCTACTAATGAGTTTGATGGTGACAGTGTTATTCTTTCAGAACTTATTCAGAGGGGTTCTGGTGAATATTCGTCTAAGGAATACAACGAAAAGCTTGATCTTCTTGGGGTTGGTCGCAGTGCATCTTGTGGAATTGAATTACTCAGGGTTTCTGGGGTAATGCTCGGAAGCGTATTACTCGACTCACTTCCGCTTCTTGGGGGGTGCATTTTAAATCCGGCTTTGCCCGAAAATGACTTAATTCCCTGCAAAAACCTGTGCTTGCAAGCAATACAATCACTTTCTGATAACCCTTCTCAATTGTGTAGTGTTGTCCTCAACAAACAACACATTCCCCCACCCTTCAATCGATCTTCATACGGGGAGACATCGTGTATTGGTTCAGCGACATTGGGTAGATTGAACAAGGTTCACAAGAACAGTTTTGTTCCAGAAGGTTCTATTCTTGCCGTTGCAGGAAAAGTTGACCACGGTGAGCTTGTAAGACACATTGAAAAACTTGTCTCAAAATGGAACGGAACAAATTCGCAAATAACAGAGGAGTCAACACCAACAAAAGGTGTTCACTGGGTAGAGCAAGATAGTTCTCAAACCCACATCGGAATTGCGTTTGACAGTCCAAATGCATCGAGTGAAAACCGTTTACTAGAATCGGTTGCCATGTCTGTTCTAGGGGGAGCATCTAGTGGACGATTGTTTACCAATGTTCGCCAACGTAAATCTTTGTGTTATAGTGTTTCGGCACATTATTCCCCTTCAAAAAACAGATCGCTAACAAGAATTCATGCAGGAACAACTCCCGAGAGAGCAAGCGAAACGGTTAATGTGTGTTTAGAACAACTTTCAAACTTACGAAATGGAATTTCTGAAAGTGAATTCAATCGAACTATCTTAAGAATGAAGAGCGCGGTAGTTATGGGTGGGGAATCAACAATCGCAAGGTCTGGTGCACTGTTAAGAGATCAATACGCTTTGGGTAGAACTCGCTCTCTTACTGAATTGCTACAGGAGATAGATGGTCTCACCCATAAGGAAGTGAACAAGTGGTTAGAAAATCGAGATTTTGGGCAATTAACGCTGGTTACTCTAGGACCAAATGAAGTTTCTGTTGACGAACATTTACTTGGGGTGAATCAGTCCTAATCAATCTGATTTTCTGCAATTAACTGTAGTTACGCTAGGACCAAATGAAGTTTCTGTTGACGAACATTTACTTGGGGTGAATCAGTCCTAATCAATCGGAATTTCTGCAAGAGATGGGGGTTGGACTCGAGTTCCAAGAGAATGATCCGATGGATCACGGTATTCCATAATTGGTTGACCATTAATTAATCGCTCTGGAAATCTTGAAAGAATTGCCTCGACATCTGCACTATAAAAACCTGTCTGGGCATCGACAGCATTGTGACCAAATAGTCCAACTGTAACCGAACTCAGTTCACGATCATCGTTGTGATAAAAAAAAGCCTCAAATCCCTTTTGTCTTAATTCGGCTGCATATTGCTCTGCCACCAATCGCCTAGCGTCTCTTGGGAACTCCCCACTTTCAAAGTCACCCCAAACCGCTACCTCAAGTGTAAAGATTGGAACAATCGTAGGGAACTCTCTTCTTGCAGTCCACAAATCGTACGGGTGAAGCTGGTTTCTTGATCTAGGGGATTTGAATTTTGTTAATAACACTTGACCAAAAAGCGGTTTTCCTTCGGCTGTTGGAATGCTCCTTAGCATCAAAATATCTTTTTTTGCTGATGGATCATCGTATCCAGAATAAACACCATAAGTCAACACGCTACCGCGGCTACGATCTCTCATAGTAAGTTTTCGCCCGATTGTTGGGTATTGGGCTATCAACGAAGACAGGGTTGACTTTGCAATTAACTTGTGTTCTGTTCCGGTGAATGTAGCGACAGCAATTGCATATTGGTTACTTGAATCGTTCGTATAAGTGTTTTTGTTTTTCTGGTCATCAGGGTCTATTTCACCAAAATCCCAAGTGGAAATATCCATCAGTTCATCTCTTTGATTGTTAACCACTGCTGTTGAGGCTTCAGGAGCACATCCACCTAACAACGCATAGTTAATTGCAATTAAGCACGGGCAAATAATACGATTCATATCACTATCGTAACCTCCTCTGATATTGGTGGTAAATCCCTTTTATTACGCCTTAAAGCGAGGTGATATCGGACTTTACGAAAACTTTCAAAAAAATGTAAAAGTTCAAGAAATTTGGCAGTTAAGTACGATAATAATAGGGTGATGGTCGTATTGCTTGGTGGCTTCGATCAATCACATCGGGTTGTTAGGGAAGTTGTTTGGGACTTGAGGAAACCGTCGCAATGCGACATAGTAAAGGTGTATAAAAAAATGTCTGAAATCTCCGTAATAGGAAACGCAGTGGTGGGAAACGTACGGTCATCTGAACCAGCTACCAAAACTGCTCCAACTAAAAAACCAGTCGAAGTTTCTCCTCCTGTGCCTGGGTCAGATCGAGTTGAGTTTTCCGATCATGCACAGTTGCTCGAAAAAATTCGCCAACTACCTTGTGCTCGCCAAGATAAAATTGATGCTATTAAAAAAGCAATTTCCAATAATTCTTATTTAACTGATGAAAAGCTAGACATCGCTTTCGAACAGCTAATTGACGAAATCGCTGAATAACGCTTGCACGTTTGAAACAAGCAACCCAATTTTTAAGAAACGCCACAACACTGTTTGTTGTGGCGTTGTTATGCACAGGTTGCGCAACTGGATCTAAAAGCGCTGGTCCAAATTATTATCCCGGCTGGGCGTATTCGCCTGATGAACTAATAGTCCATCAACTTAGCAGGGTTGCAAACTCAACAAATCCAGAAAAACCATCAAAGGTAGTGGTTCACATCAAATTCTATGACAGTGACGGGTTTGCGTGCCGTAGCATGGGTTTGTTAAAAATAATGGTTAATAACAATAACAGCGTGGTGATGCCGGTTGATTTGAATGACAAGGATAAAAACAGAAAATGTTTTGATCCTGTTACTAGAACGTATGTAGTAGATTTCGATATGAACATTCCAGATTCAATGGATGTTTTAGATATCAAAGTCACTCTTATTGATAAATCAATTAATACAATTGTTGGAGAGGGTGAGATTGTGGTGCGCAAAAATATTTAGGAAGAAACAATAGTCAGCAACTAGATGGATGCCAGATCGTTTTCATTTCTGTAAATGGTTCAATGTTCCAAGGCGAAGCCACCACTGTGTCGTCAAACCATTCTTCGTCACCAAAGTCACAAAACCGCAATCTTTTCATGCTATCTGCAGATTCTTTTTGAACAACAGCTCGTTCCTTCTTTGTCAAACCGGCAGCATATATCCCCGACACCTGCCTGTGAGATGAAACATGTTCAAGTAAGTCTGACTTGGCGGTAGTCAACAAATTAACAGCCCCAGCTGGTACGTCTGATGTTTGACAAACCTCACCCATAATTGCAGTTGGAATTGGATTCAAGGCAGAACCTATCGCAACAACGGTGTTACCAGCCGCTAGTGGCGCGCTTATTAGTGTAATTAAACCAAGTAGCGAGGGTGCCTGAGGTGCTATCGCAACTACAACTCCTTGGGCTTGTGGAATAGTAAAGTTGTAATAATTCCCTACAACCGAATTAGCGCAACCAATAACTTGTTGAAACTTGTCTGTCCAACCAGAAAATCTAACTAATCTATCCACCGATGCATCGACTTCCTTCCTTGACTGAGATGACGTTAATTGTTGGGTGACTTGAATTGCTGCAGCAAACTCTTCTCTACGACCTTCAAGCATTTCGGCCATACGATAAAGAATTTGCCCTCTTAAATATCCATTGATCTCAGACCAAGAGTCAAATGCCTTGTTTGCCGATTCAACGGCATCCCTAAAGTCCTTCCTAGAACCATGGCAAATGTGTGCCGCTACTTCTCCCTTTAAGTTTTTCACAGAAATAGATCGCCCAGATTCGGTTCGAGGAAACTTTCCACCAATATATAACTTGTATGTTTTTGGAACTGTTAATCGAGACATTTACTTCTTATACCTTCCTTAAATACTATCCAGTTTCACGTAGGGTCGAAGCCCCTGCATTCCACCTTCCCTACCAAAACCAGATTCCTTATATCCACCAAAAGGAGAGGCGGCATCAAATTTGTTATATGTGTTGCACCAAATTACACCCGCTTCCAGTTTTTTGGCAATCTCAAATATTTTTGACCCTTTGTCTGTCCAAACCCCCGCTGCAAGTCCATAAGGAGTGTTGTTAGCGCGAGAAATTGCTTCTTCTGGTGTCCTGAAAGTCATAACCGACAAAACCGGTCCAAAAATTTCTTCTCTTGCTATCGTGTGACTCGGCTGGACATCTGTAAAGAAACATGGCCTGCACCAATATCCTTTTGTTGGCAATCGACCTTTTTCTTGATGTAACTGTGCGCCTTCACTAACACCCGACTTTATGTATCCCTCAACTGTGTCAAGTTGTGAACGAGAGTTAATCGCACCTAGATCGGTGTTCTTGTCAAGCGGATCACCAACTTGAAGGGTTTTTATTCGTTGTGTTAGCTTTTGAACTACTTCTTCAAGTATTGGCTCTTCAACAAAAAGCCGAGAGCCAGCACAGCAAACGTGGCCCTGATTAAAATAAATACCCGAAACAATTCCTTCAACCGCTTGGTCAATTGAAGCGTCAGCAAAAATAATGTTCGCGCTCTTACCACCTAGTTCGAGTGTTAGTTTTTTACTAGTACCCGCAGTGGCTCTCATCAATAGTTTTCCAACTTCAGTAGATCCAGTAAATGCAACTTTGTTTACGCTTTTGTGCTCAGCCAGAAAACGACCCGTATCTCCTGCGCCTGTAACAATATTTACAACACCCTCTGGTAGGTCTACTTCTTGAATAATTTCTGCAAGACGAAGCGCGGTTAGCGATGTTGTTTCTGCCGGCTTTAATACACAGGTGTTTCCACAAGCAAGCGCTGGCGCTAATTTCCATGCTGCCATAAGAAGGGGAAAGTTCCAAGGAATAATTTGTGCGCAAACTCCGACTGGAGCAACACTTCTTCCAGGAAAGGCGTATTCAAGCTTGTCTGCCCAACCGGCATAATAAAAGAAGTGCTGTGCAGAAAGCGGGAGGTCTACATCTCTCGATTCCTTAATGGGTTTGCCGCCGTCCATTGTCTCTAGGATCGCCAATTCCCTGGCGCGTTCTTGGATACGCCTTGCAATTCGGTATAAATATTTTGCTCTTATAGATCCGCTTAACCTAGACCATTTGGGCAGTGCTGTTTTTGCTGCTTTAACCGCTGTGTCAACATCTGCTTTTCCTGCACAGGCAATATCTGATAGTTTTTCTTCATTGGCAGGATTGATTGTTGAAAACCAAGACCTTGATTTAGGCGAAAGAAATTTCCCGCCAATAAACAGTTTGTTTTTTGGTTCGATTACAACCTTGGTACTTTCTGGTGCTGGGCTATATTCCCAGTTTGATTCTGTCTTCTTTGTTTTGTTTGTTGTCAAAAATTATGCCTCGCTAAAATCATAGTCGGCGGTATACCGCCCTGTTTGTAATCGTACAAGTTGTCTTAGAACATCATTTGCTAAGCCAGACGCGCCAAAACGGAACAGGTGGGGAGAAAGCCACGCGTCTCCAAGTGTTTCTTTCAGCATTACCAAGTAATGAAGTGATTGTTTCGCAGTTCGTATACCTCCTGCGGGTTTCATCCCAATTCTTACTCCGGTTTCTTCAAAGTAATCGCGAATTGTTTCAAGCATCACAAGTGTTACTGGCATTGTTGCAGCTGGGCTTACTTTACCAGTAGATGTTTTGATAAAAACATCTCCATCTGAAATAGGTCCTGCAAAAGCTGCTGCCCTAATTGCAAGTTCGGAAGCAGCACGAACATTTTCAAGAGTCTCCAATTCCCCTGTTTCAAGAATTATTTTTAGGTGAGCGTCTCCACAAGCAACCCTTACTTTGGTTATTTCATCTGCAACCTCATCAAAACACCCAGACAAAAAGGCTCCGCGGTTAATAACCATGTCTATTTCATTTGCGCCAGACCCTACGGCTTCAACTACATCATTGAGACGAACTTCTATTGGATATTGGCCACTTGGAAACCCCGTTGCTACCGATGCAACGGAAACGCCTGAACCCTCCAGTGCTCTACTTGCAACTTGAACTAAACTTGGATACACACAAATCGCGGCAACCGAAGGAATTGGTGGATCAATCTCACCTTCCCAAGGTGTAATTGCTTTTCTACAAAGTGACCTGACTTTTTCTGGTGAATCCTTCCCCTCAAGTGTTGTTAAGTCAATCATCGAAAGCGCTAGGCGTAGCCCCTCGCGTTTCGAGTCAGTTTTAATTGACCTCTTGCAGAAAGAGGAAGCACGCTGCTCAACCATCACAGTATCAACAGGGGTTCGCATAAAAGCAGTGTAGCGGCTGATGGCTAATTCCGAGCCGCATTAAACATGGCTGGAAGCGACCAAGAGGCGATTGGCTTGATATAACTTTGGTTTTGTGGGCTTGGAATGCCATACACCATTAGCAGGGATGCCGAATCATCAATAACAAACAAGAATTCTGAACCTTGACCATTTGATGTTGTCAACATTGTGTACCCGTTTCCATAAATCTCTGCATCAGCAGTCGCTTTTTGAGTATGTCGACTTGCTGAAAAAATAATCATTGCTCCGAGTATAAAAGCAGAAGCCCACAGAGATGCATTTTGGGTTTTTGATTCGTTCTTAATCATTTGTTCCCCGGCACAGAAGCTCTGTCTGATGAAATTGACCGATAGCCTAGGATGATGATCCGATTTTTATTGTGATCCCAAGCACATGCAAGGAGTTGCTGAGTATTTGTGTCCATAATGTAAACAGCGCCTTGGGTCAATCCATTAATATCTGAAGTAATGGCAACGTATCTATCCAATTGGGTTGTTTGTGCGTCTGATACGGGTACAAACGAGACCGCAGCGAATACTGCAAGCAAAAGGGTGTTCAACGCTATCAAGCCAGCACGTGATGTGTTTTTCATCGTTCGCACCTAATAAGTTAGTCCTGATGGTCGCGTTTTGAAGACATCAAACTAACGGCAACAACTGCTCCAAAAAAAACAAACATCATTCCAAAGCCCATCCAAACTGCTGGTGATTTCCGCATACTTGGCATTGGTGGAGCAGAGGCTGATGCAGTTACGAAAGTTGTAATCATTGTTGAACAAAGAATGCTCATTATTAATAATTGAAGTCGTTGCATTGCGGCAGGATACCTTTTCCTAGAGTTTATTGTGGATTACGCAGCCTTGAGCCGCTTTCAACGCCTAGAGAGCGGTATATTTCCTCTGTAGATGTTGAATTGTTCATTGTAAAGAAGTGAATTCCACGAACGTTATGATCTAGTAAATCTGCACATTGTTCAGCAGCCCAACTTGTTCCAATCTTTCTAACTGCTTCTTTATCGTCTTGGAATTTATATAGTCGCCGTTGTAGTTTTGCAGGAAAGTTTGCTCCACCGGCAAGTTCAGCCATCCTTCTCATACCTGAAATCGAAGCAATGGGCATTATTCCAGCGATCGTTGGAGTGTTTATTCCAGCAAGTTCACACCGTTCTAACCAATCGTAGAAGGCGTTGTTATCAAAAAATAGTTGTGTACAAATCCAGTCAGCACCATGTTCAACCTTGGCTTTAAGGTGATCCATCTGGACAAGACGGTTTGGTGTTTCTGGGTGCCCCTCTGGAAAGCCCGCTACTCCGATTCCAAACTCTTTTTCTTGAAACTGATTGATTAAATCTATCAAGTCCGAAGCGTAAGTAAAATCGCCTTCATGATTACCGTCAGATGGAGGATCGCCCCTTAGACAAAGGATATTGTCAATTCCCGAAGAGCTGTATCCAGTCAGCAGTTCTTCTATTTCTTGTTTTGAGTGTCCGATGCATGTCAGGTGAGGAATCGGATCAAGTGAAGTTTTTGAGGAAAGATGACACACTAAATCATGTGTTCTTGCGCGGGTTGAACCGCCGGCACCATATGTAACCGAAACAAATGATGGCTCTAGGGCTTCAAATTCACTTAATTGATTTGTAAGTTTTTCCCACCCAATATCAGATTTTGGAGGAAAAAACTCAAAACTAAATATTGTTTTGTCTCGTTCAAGAATATCTCTTACGTGCATGTAACATAGGATAGTATGCCCATGAGTGTTAAGGTGGTGGGATTCCTGTACTATCCACCTTATACTTTGATTTATGGACGATCGACCACGAATACCTAAACCCACAGCAAGGCGACTCAGTTTATATCTGAGAGAACTTGAACTACTAAAAGAAACCAAGGTGTCTTCTGTCAACTCGAATCAACTTGGAAAGGCGCTTGGGATAACCAGTGCTCAGGTACGCAAGGACTTTGCTACTTTTGGTACTTTTGGACGACCAGGAGTTGGATATTCAATTGCTCCACTTTGTGATCAGTTACGGCAGATAATTGGTACTAACCGGACGTGGGATGTCGCAGTAGTTGGCGCGGGTAAAATTGGTCAAGCAATTTCTTCTTATCCAAAATTTATTGACCGGGGGTTTAAGATTGTAGCGGTTTTTGACAATGATCCTAATATTATTGGAAAGAAGGTTGCAAACCACAAGGTAAGACCAGTAGCAGACATGACAAGAATTATTCCTCTTAGAAAAATTCAACTTGCGATTCTTGCTGTGCCATTAGATGTTTCTCAAGAAATTGCAGATAGACTTATCGCTTCTGGGATTACGGGGATTTTAAACTTCTCGCCATTGCGCCTTATTGTTCCAGATGGAGTTGGCGTCTCAAGCGTTGATTTTTCACGATCACTAGAACAACTTGCTTTTGAAACATCAATTGACTTTGCATGAATGCCCCCCTCGCCTTATGGCGCTATTGTGTGTTTGCTTGAGCGGTGGGAGCGGGGGTGGCTCCGAAAATTGCAGTACCGACACGTACTATATTTGCCCCACATTCAATGGCAATCTCAAAATCATTTGACATTCCCATTGAAAGAATATTAAAAGCATCACCACAATTTGGATCGGCTTGCATTTCAGTAAACAGTTCTCTACATCTGTTGAATACATCCCTTGAGTCGTCTGGGTTTTCGCTCTCAGGCGCCATACACATCATCCCGCGCGGTGTAACATTTGGCATTGTTGCTAACTGGTCAAGAAGATAACCAACCGCTGCGGGGGCGATTCCAGTTTTTTGCCGTTCTCTAGAAATGTTTGTTTGAATCAATACTTCAACAACAACATCTTTTTTATGTGCGACTTCTTGCAATTCTTCTGCTAATCTCAAGGAATCAAGTGAATGAACCAGACGAGTTATTGGAACCACCCGCCTGCATTTATTTCTCTGAAGGTGACCTATAAAGTGCCAACGTATGGGATTGGGTAAATCTGGTTCATCTAGTTCTTTTCTTCTCGCTACGTATTCTTCAATTTGAGCTGCTAGGTGTGTAAAGTGTTGAAGTCGATTTTCACCAAAGTCAGTATGCCCCAAATCAACCAGTTGTCTTACCTCATCAACCGAAGCGTGTTTTGCGACCGCCACTAGGTGAATCCTGTCTGGATCGGTTCCAGCACGATCTGCTGCTTTATTTATTCGTTCTTTTACTGACTCGTATCGTTCCTTAATCGTATTCACAATGTTCCCCTCCTTGGGATTGTTTACAGCATACCTGTTAATTGGCAAGAGCGCATACCCCAAGGGCTTCTGCCATTGCACTTCCTATACTTGCTGGGCTTTCCGATACGATGATTCCACAGTTGGTTAACGCGTCCATTTTTGCTTGTGCTGTATCATCACTGCCACCAATAATTGCCCCAGCGTGTCCCATTCTCTTTCCTTTTGGAGCTGTCTTACCAGCAATAAAAGCAACAACTGGTTTCGACATGTTTTGTTGTATCCATTCGCCAGCTTTTGTTTCGTCGCTACCGCCTATTTCTCCAATCATGACAACACCATCGGTTTCATCGTCGTTTTCAAAAAGTTCTAAGAGATCTATAAAGTTAGCCCCCTTAATTGGGTCTCCCCCTATTCCGATGCATGTTGTTTGTCCCAAACCGTATGAACTTGTTTGCCAAACGGCTTCATATGTGAGAGTGCCGCTTCTGCTAATAATCCCCACGCTTTTTCCACTTGAAGCATCCGATGGAGACGTATGAATATAGCCGGGCATTATCCCAATTTTGCACCCATCTTCAAATTTGGAGGAAGAGTCGTCTCCAGAAACCTTATTGCCAGGAGTAATTATTCCCGGACAATTCGGACCAATTAGTATTGTGTCTGGGTAACCAGAAAGAACTGCCCTTACTTTCATCATATCTGATACGGGAATACCCTCTGTAATAGCACATATAAGTTCGATTCCGGCATCCGCTGCCTCAAGAATGGAATCAGCGGCAAACGGTGGTGGAACAAAAATCATCGTTGCGCTTGCGCCTGTTTCAGTAATTGCTTCTGAAACCTTGTTGAAAATGGGTAGACCGTTTGCGTCTTTTTGACCACCCTTGTTTGGGGTTACCCCTCCGACTACCTTCGTGCCATAGTCAAGACAACCCTTCGTGTGGAATGCACCAGCAGAACCAGTAATTCCTTGACATATTACCCTTGTTGAACCATCTATTAAAATTGACATTGTTTACTCCAATTAAGGGTCACACAGGATACCGCACCTTGACCAAGATGACTACACTAAACACTATGTCTTCCAGCACAAAAAAACCTTTAACTTATGCAGAATCAGGCGTAGATATTGTGGCGGGAGATCGCTTGGTGGGTCTCATCCAAACAATGATGAAGAGGACCCATGGTCCTAGGGTCATTGGTGAACACGGCGGTTTTGCTGGAATGTTCCGCCTAGATTTTAATGAGCGATTATTCAAGCGTAATTATCGGGATCCTGTTCTTGTCGCTTGCACAGATGGGGTTGGGACAAAAGTTAAACTCGCTGGCCAGTTGGGTATTTACAATACAGTCGGAATTGACTGTGTAGCTATGAACGTCAACGACATGATTGTTCAAGGAGCAGAACCACTCATTTTTCTTGATTATCTTGGACTTCATTCTCAAAATCCAGAAACAACGGCATCTATTGTTTCGGGTGTTGCGACCGGTTGTGAAATTTCCAACTGTGCTTTAATTGGCGGCGAGTGTGCTGAAATGCCAGATATTTATGCAGAAGGTGACTTTGACATTGCAGGATTCGCTGTTGGTGTAGTTGAACTTGACCGAGCAATTGACCCTAGCAGGGTCGAAGCAGGTGATGTAATAATTGGATTGCCATCAAGCGGTGTCCATTCGAATGGGTTTACTTTAGTTCGCACTGCAATTAAAGGGCTTGATTTAGAAAAAACTTATCCAGAACTTGATAAGTACAAAACTCTTGGCGAGGTCCTACTTGAGCCAACAAGAATTTACGTTGAATCAATCGTAAAACTACTCAAACAATATCGCGTTAAAAAGGTTGTCTCTGGAATGGCTCACATTACAGGTGGTGGGATTGCAGGAAACCTCAGTAGGTCTCTTTGTGACTCTGTTGACGCAACTGTTTACACGGATAGGTGGGACGTGCCAAGTGTTTTCAGTTTCTTACAAAAACAAGGGGGTATAGAATCTCAAGAAATGTTTCAGGTTTTCAACATGGGAATTGGATATGTTTTAATTGTTAGGCCATCATTTGCTGATTCGATTAAATCACACTTAGAACACCTAGGGGAATCCCCCGTTGTCCTTGGTGAAATCACAAGCGGTTCTGGAAAGGTTCATTTAATTGATGGGAACAACTCATGATTAACATTATTGTTCTTTCTCTTTTCGTATCTGCACAAGCTTCAGATCCTGCAACACTGCGTGGGGGTGTTTGGTTACCCCGCCTTGGTGGAACTGTTAAAGATGGTGGTGGAGAGATTGATTTCGAAACTAATGTCAATCTTCGAGACCGGGAGGTGGTTCCACTGATAGAGTTTTCATTAAAACCTGTTACTGACCTTACCACCTCGTTTTCGTTTTTTGATTTTTCAACAGACGGAAGTGGCTCTTACGTTGGAAACGACACTTTTGGTTCGATGACTTTGTCAAATGGCGATCGTTGGCGTGGTTCAACCAGTATTCAAAGTGTGGGGTTTGAAGCAGCTTGGGATACTTGGAAACCATATGAATCCAGTGACAACGTAACCCTTTCCTTTGCTCCGGTTGCTGGGTTTAGGTGGTTCGGTATCGATTCACAATTAGCAAACATCACAACTAGTCAAGAGGTGGTTCATAAAAACTCGTGGACTTCTTTGCAGGGCGGTCTTCAGATGGCGTTCGACTGGGATACTGTTGACTCTATTGATTTTGTTGATTCTGTGTCTATTGAATCGCAACTTTTAGTCGGTGCTCTTTTGGGAGACGACGGGGGTTCAATGTGGAGTGTTGAAGCTGGAATTTCAGTAGCTTTTTCGAACAAATTCTCTGGATATTTTGGTTACCGACTTCAAGAGTTGTCGGCTGAAGATGGAAGCTACACCTTTGACGCCGGCTTACAGGGTTTATACGCTGGTTTTCAAATTCGTTTTTAACGAACGAGCCTGTTTCGCATAACGTATAAGAACCACATGGGCTCAAAACGTCACCAATCAAGTAAATTCCGTAGAGCAAAAGCAAGGCACATGCTGTTCACATCTGGACCAAACAAAATAAGTAGGGGGCGACTTTTTAAGAATCACTTTGATCAGAGTACAAAATTAAATGAAGTTGAGATCTTCTCTAAAAAATGGCCCAAACAGTTTGACGGTTTGCGAATAGGTCACGTAAGTGATTTTCACTTGGGTGATTTAATGCCAATTGACAGTGCGCTTGATGCGGTTGGTTTACTTGCTTCACAAGAGCCCGACCTAGTTGTCTGTACTGGGGATGTTGTTGATTTGTATATAGATGGGGCATACCAACTTCTTGAGGAATTGGCGAATATAAACGCTCCCCTTGGGACAATGCTTGTGTTGGGAAACCATGACGAACTAGATTGTGCCCGAACATTAAGTTCATTAGCAATTAATTCTGGAGTAACCCTGCTAAGAGACACCTCTTGTGCCATACACCACAATGGCGGATTGTTAAATATTGCTGGAATTGACTGGGCAAAATCAACAAAACAATGCAGGAAAAAGGTTGAAAGGGTTTGCTCTGATGAAACCCATCTTCTACTTTCACACAATCCAAAAGCTTTCAAGAGTGCTTCTGAAATGCAAATCCCGCTTACTCTTTCTGGCCACACACATGGAGGTCAAATGGCGGTGCGTGGTCGCAGTGGAGCCAACCTGGCTGTTGCGCACAGATATTCTGCTGGTGTGTATGAGCGCAAGGACAGTTGCCTGTTTGTAACTGTTGGCGTTGGGGCATGGTTCCCTCTTAGGGTTAATTGCCCATCAGAAGTTGCGGTAATTACTGCACGAAGTTGTTGACAATGTTTCTAACTGCTTCGCCGCGATGAGACAATAGGTTTTTTTCTTCTGGGGTCATCTCGGCACTTGTTTTATTAACTCTTGCAACATACAAAAGCGGGTCGTATCCAAAACCATTGTTGCCTTTAGGTGATGATGCAATTGTCCCCTCAAGAGTCCCCATTGATTGAGCAAAGATTGTTCCATCAGGATCTGCAACACAAATTGCGCATACAAATCTTGCTGATCGTTCTTCTTCTGGAACATCTTTCATTAGTGACAACAAAAGGGCGTTGTTGGCGGCATCTCGTTCTTCTCTACTGCCATCAACTCCAGCAAATCTAGCGGATAACACCCCTGGCTTTCCTTCAATCGCATCGACCACCAGGCCAGAGTCATCCGCCATGCATCTTCGACCTGTGGAGTATGCGTAACCAACTGCCTTAAGTTTGGCGTTGCCTTCAAAAGTATCCGAATCTTCAACTGGTTCTTCATATACATCACTAAGAGATTGCAATCCAACAATTTGGATATTAAACGGAGCAAGAATTACTTCAACCTCTTTTAGTTTGTGCTCATTTGATGTTGCTAGGAGAATTTCCATTCAAGTTAACCACAATAGCAAACTGGCACAGTACCAGTTGTTGCAACAATGGTGCTTCGTATTCCACCTCTACCTCGCCAATTTGTCACAACCTGCAGCCAAACTGGGTTCAAACAATTAACCAAGTCGTCTCGAATTTGGTTTGTTACCGCTTCGTAATATATTCCTTCGTTTCTGAATGATTGGTAATACATCTTCAAACTTTTAAGTTCAACACACTTCTCAGATGGTTCGTATCTCAACAAGATTGTTCCAAAGTCAGGTTGTCCTGTTACTGGACACACAGAAGTAAACTCTTCGTTTGTGTGCTCAATGACAAATGGTTTGTTTGATGGTGTTTCAAATGTATCTAACAATGACTGGTTTGACATGCAACCATTCTACCATCCACAGTACGTCAATCTCACCGACTATCTAACCACACACTATTCATTTGTTGTTTTGCCAACAGCGAACAGTTTGCGACAATGGGTATGTTCGTCGTTCGATTTTGTGTTTTTCATTACCCCGTGAAACAATTTTTTGCTCTATCTTTCCGCTTTCGGTGTGGTGGCTGCGTATACAATCTGTTGCCACTCCAGAAGTTATCGGTGGAATCACAGCACAGCAAACCGAATGTCACAGTCCGTATCGTGAACTATGGAATCATTGCGCTGAAGCGAATGTCACAGTCCGTATCGTAGAACTATGGAGATAACCTTTGGCTGACTTGGATTTATTGTTAAAGACCTACGAAAAACAATTCTGGCGTTCTGATAAGCATCAGTACTTTCTTTGTCACTCAATAGCCAATAGTTCAATTCATTAACACCAACTCCATTTAATGCTCGCCAGTTTTGGGGGTCATATTCTATTGCTGTTCGATATGCAGTAATTGATGATTCATAATCCCCAAGTCGAAATTCTGCCCAACCAAGTTGCTCGTACGTTTGAGTTGTGGGATCTATGCTAACTAGTTGTTTCGTTGTGTTTACAACCTCTTGATATCTCTTCTCTTGTGTTAACAAATAAATAATATTTCGCATCAACTGGGGAGATGGCTCATCCATCACTTCTGAAGCAGCGATGTATGCATCTAGTGCATCTTTTGGTCTATTCAACAGCTGATATGTTGCGGCTAATGTAATTTGTGATGGAGCTGAGGTTCCGTCAAGTTCAGCAGATTTCTCTGCAAATACTAAGGCGCTTTTGGGTCTTCCCATTTGAAGATATGTTGTTGCAATATTCATGTTTGCATTCACGTCATTTGGGTTGATTGTCAGCGCTCTGTGATATGCACGAACGGCATCAATAAACTTTTTCATCATTTGCAAGGAGACGGCGTGTCCATATTGGGCGTCAAAGTTTCTGGGATCTAGTTTGGCTGCTCTTGCAAAAGCTGGTTCGGCCTTCTCCCACTCGTGTTGAAGAAGATATATATCTCCAATTCCAACAAACGCTTCTGTTGCAACGGGGTTTTGTTGAAGAACTTCCTTGAATATTTTTAGCGCTTCTTTATAGTCGCCATGTTCCTTGGCAATCTCGGCAGCATTAATGGTTACATGCTGAACCTCTGTCATTGGAATTAGAACTTCTTTGGCGCTGTCTCTAGTTTTTGTTGGGTTAACCGCATGACAACCCACAAAGAACACAAAACAGCAAATTAAAATGAAATGGGGGGGTCTCATTGTGTGATTAGGATACTTGGAATCGTGCCTATCGGCGTTTTTTTGCCAATTTCGCCATTTTCCTTAATGTTGAGTGGTTTTGTTTTCCATTGCTTCTGGTTTTTTGTAAACACCTGTACACAATCCGCGCCTAACTCTTCCGCCCTTATCAGCGCGTTAACAACACCACCAGAAATAGACAAATGAGAACCTAACACTAGTTTACACCCCGTTGGTTATTGGTACGCCGATAAGAGAAGCAACGCCAGAGGTGATGTTGGTGTAATGCAATCCACACATTCTAAGAATGTCGTCGGGTGTTCTTGTTGATTTTGGTATTCGCTTAACATGCAACTGTTCGACGGTAAAAGCATCTCCAGATGCTGAGCAAACATCTGCGACTGCTGAACCCATTGACGCGCCATAGTTGTCCTCTACAACAAAAACATTTCCGTTATTCTCGTTAATAACATCTAAAAGTTTTTCTTCATCAAAAGGCAAACTGTATAGATCTAGAAGCGTTGCATCAATACCAAGGCGATCAAGTTCATCTATTGCTTTATTGCATTCATGAATCATGTATCCCGCAGAAACTATTACTACATCTCTACCCTCTGTTAAAACCTCCATGCCGCCAAGTTCAAACGTAGTTGACTCATCGTAAATCATTTCAACTTCTGGTCTAAATGTACGAAGATAACAACAACCTGTATGTTCTGCCATTTTCTGCGTCAAACTAAAAGCTGCCCATGCGTCTGCTGGTTGTAAAACATAGCAACCGGGGCTTCCGTTGTGATCCGTCGTGGTTCCAAAGCTTCTAAACCAAGCCACGTCTGGAAGTGACATCTGGCTAGGGCCATCTGCTGCAAGTGATATGCCGCTGTGTGAACCAACAATTTTTATGTTTGCCCCAGAGTTAATTGCCATTTCGATTTGATCGTATCCACGAGTAATAAACTTAGAAAAGGTAGAACAAAACGGAATCTTTCCTGCAGCACAAAGTCCAGCGCCAACCGAATACATGTTTTGCTCTGCAATTTTGCACTCAACAAACCTGTCCGTAAGTTCACTATCATTCCCAAAAATATTGCTAAAAGTAGAATTACTTACATCTGCGTCAACTGCCCAGATATTGGGGTTTGTGTGGCCCAGTGAGCGTAGCGCAATTCCATACGCTTTTCTTGTAGCCATCTTGCCTGACTGCAACACAGTTGTCATGTCCCACTTGTTCATTGCTTCTCTAAAGGACAGTGGGGGTAGTGTTTTGTTTTTTGTTGTTTTGTTTTCTGCGGGCTCTGGAATTGCAATCGATGCGGTTGCAAGCGATGAGGTTAGCGACATTCCTGTCTGTCGAAGTTCTGCAATAACGCTTTCTAGTTGTTGTTTAGATGCCGGCTTTCCGTGCCAGTTTCCCCCCTGCATTGAAGGTGCGCCCCATCCCTTTACTGTCTTTGCAACAACCGCCATTGGTTGAGTGCGACCACTTTTGGTAAATCTATCAAAACAATCTTTGATTTCGTTTGGATTATGACCATCGGTTGTTGCAACTTCATAACCAAAGGCTTCAAGTTTTGCTGCAATTTTTTCAGGAGATTGTTGGTTACTTACTGCCCCTGCTTGCCCAAATGAGTTGCAATTAAAAATCGGAAGTACATTCGTAAGAGAGTGGTCAATAATAAAGTCGAGTGCTTCTGTAATTTGACCTTCACGCGCCTCACCGTCACCAATTATGCAATAAATCTTTCTGTCGGAATTATCTGCAAAAGCAGCAAGGGCAAGTCCAGCCGCAACTGACAACCCTTGGCCAAGAGAACCTGTTGCGGCATCAAAAAAGGACACACCTTCCTGTGGGTTGGGGTGTCCGTCTAGAGGAGAGTCCGCCTCACGCAACGTATTCAAGTGCTCTGGTGTAAGTTTGACCGGATTACCATTCCACAAAACACTTGCACCAATGTCTGCCATTGCTGCATAAACAGCAGGAACTGCGTGACCCTCAGAAAGAACGAGTCTGTCTGAGGTTGGATAGTCAGGTTGTTCTGGAAGCCACCTCATCGTGCGATACATAAGAACTGAAATAATGTGTCCTATGCTCATTGCGGATGTTGGGTGACCACTTCCTGATTCGGCACACATTTCTAGTGACATGGTGTCGAGCCGAATAGCCCGTGCGTGGATAGCGCTTTCAAATGACATCTGGAATAATCCTTCTTTGCTGTGAAATATTGGGTTTTCTTGAAAAGGGTTGAAAGAGTGCAGTATCGCATGGAGTGATCACAAGAGCAACGCAAAAATGTAGGAAAAACCGCACGATCGAGAGATTATCTCAATGTCTTGGTACACTCAACAATATGCCAACGAGTGTTGGCTCCTAAGAACACTTTGATGATGAGAGATTTTGTAAAATGACGGTAAAACAAGCAACAAACATAAAAGCAAACTGTGAACGCGAAGCATTAGTAGATGCAATGGCTCTAATCACTGGAGTTGTTGCAGGGAGAACGCCTACCCCAGCCCTTCAGTGTGTTCGGGTAATCGGCGATGACGGGCGACTTACACTTGCTGCTACTGATACAGAGGTATCTTTAACTCTTTCAATCGACAGGGTGGAACTTGAGCAGGACGGTGAGGTTTTGGTTCCTGCAGATAAACTTTCACAAATTGCAAGAAGTTGTGATGACAACACCTTGGATATTGTTGGAGACGATGACGCAATGGTGGTCAGATCTTCTGACTCAAGGTTCAAGGTTTTTGGATTTCCTATTTCAGAAGCTCCAGATATTGCCTGTTTTGAAGATACCGAACCCGACTTCACAATTGAGTGTGATGTGTTTAGAACATTAATGGAAAGAACAACTTTCGCTGCAGCAACCGATCACAGTAGATACGCAATTAACGGTGTCCACTTAGACCTTGATGGATCTCAGGTTCGCCTTGTTGCGACAAACGGACATCGGCTAGCGTTGGCAACTGGAGCTTGCAACAACAACACTGATAAAAAAGACTGCATTATCCCAACCAAGGCAATGACCTTGCTAAAAAGGTTACTCAGCGATGGAGACGGGAGTGTTGCGGTGAAGGTCGAAAGCGGACGTGTGGTTTTCCATGTTGACAATGGTTCTGGATGCACATCTACACTGACGAGCAACTTGGTCGAAGGAACATTCCCACCGTTTGAGGACGTTATTCCAAAAGACCTAGATCGAAAGGTGGTTATCAACAGAGGCGCTCTTCATCGAGCAGTTCGCAGAGCCCACCTTATGACAAACGAAGAGTCGCGTGGTGTTCGGTTGATTTTTAATGATGCAACTCTGAAAATAAAAAGCCAAGCCCCAGAGACGGGCGAGGCTGAAATTGAAGTTCCAATTGAATCTTTCACTGGAGAAACTCTAGAGATTGCATTCAATCCCGTTTACATCATGGATGCACTTAAGGTAATTACTGCAGATGAAGTAACCATTGAACTAAAGAAGAGTGAAAAGCCAGGTCTAGTTCGATCAGGAAACAACTTTATCTACATAATCATGCCCGTTAACCTTTAGTTGTGGGTGAGAACAATTAAAACCTCCTCGGATTACCCTTCTTCGGTAGACCTCTGGGCTTATCTCCTGCATACTTGACCGAACAGCCCCATTGCTTTACGTGGTCTGGCGATACCTCTTTGCCGGCCTTTAGTTGATTTACCGCTCCTAAAACATAGTTTGTTTCTTTACCAACGTTTTTGAATCTTGGGTCATCAGTTAGAGCGCCTTGGTATGACAAAACGCCGTCTGCGTTTACAACAAACATGTGTGGAGTAGTTTTTGCACCATACATTTTTCCAATAGCACCATCGTAATCCATCAACATTGGCACTTCGATTTCAAGTTCCTCAAGAAACTCAGAGGCGCCCTTAATTACATCTTCCTCTGGTCTATTTGCCGTAGAGTTGACCGCTAGGTAAACAACTTCGGTCTCTCCTTCTTTTAAGTTTTCAAGCAAACTGGGAATCACTCCCTTTTGCCACGCCTTTTTACAAAACGGGCACGTTTCATTAAACCATTCGAGAACAACTATTTTGCCTTTGTAATTTGACAATCTGTGATTCTTTCCAAACTGATCCTTGAGTGAAAACTCTGGGGCTTCCTCTCCAATCACCGCAACCAATTTGTCTTTTTCTGATTTACCTTCTGGATTTTGCGGTCTTAGTGGTTGTGAAATGCCAACAAGAATGCAAATGGCCGAAATGGTTGAAATTATATTTATCGATTTAAGCATTTTAATCTCCTGTGTGTTCGCTAAACTCTCCACCTTCAGTTGCAACAACGCGTACTTTGTAGGATGGGTCCTCACTCTTTCGTCCGAGTAATAATAACCCCTCTACAGTTAGTGATTCACCATCAACTGGGGAATAATCAAGAGATAGAGGAATTGTGAGTCGAAATACGCCATCTTCGTCAACCGTGTTTGAATAAACAGGGCTACCAAACTGTATTCCCAGTTTATCTATCCCAATAAAACGCACTGGAAGCAAGTCGCTTTTTCCTAAAATATGTAACAAGTTTCCAATTATTCGACAATCGCCATTTTCAAGGTCAGTAATTTCTCTTGGCAAAAGTTGCGCCCAACGAGACGTTCGTTTATCTCTCAGTAAAGGACCTTGCTGCATTGCATTTACTGAATAAGTAAAACAAATTTCTTTTTCTCCCATAACACAAATCTTTTTACACGCAAGCCATGAAGTTGTAACTTGAAACTCAACCCTTCCGTTATCAACCGTATCTGGTGCTGTTACCGGTACAAAAATAGCAACTGGCTTGCTATAGCCATAAGTTGGTCCCTCTGGACCACGAAATGTGGATGGTCTTGGAAAAATCGGTTCGCCTATTGTGTAACCCTCTGGTGCTTTTATCTCAATGATTGTCGGAGCACCGCTTGCTCCGGGATTTTTCCAATAAACATGCCATCCGGTTTCTGGCGTAATTAGCACAATTATGCTGGCGGTTTGACTTGGACCAAGCCAACCAACATCTCCGAATACCTCAACATTGGCATGTCCTTGGATTTTTGACTCGGTTTCTTGGTCTGGCGGGGAAAACATAGGTGGTGTTTGAATGCTTGTGATTAACGAAACCAGCAATGTTGCAAAGACCATCATCGAACTCATATTGTCAACTCCTTAGATTTGCTAATACATTAAACGAAAGGGTAGGGTATTCTGTTGCATATATGGTAGACCATCTTGCTAAATACTTAATCGTGACTGTGTTTTTTCTCGCTGGTTGCAACGCAGGAATCAATGATAGTAATTTGTCGTATATATCTGTAAAGGATGCACAAATTATGCTTAGAGATGGGCAAAGCAATCTTCTTGGAGTAGAAAAGAAAACCCTCTTGATCGACTCAAGGAAAAAGGTGGATTTCAACAAAAATCACATTGATGGATCTATAAACATCCCTTTTGGCCATTTATTTGCTTACGAATATAAACTGAATAACGTGGAAACTATCATTGTGTGCGGGAAATCAGACAATGATCCTGTTGCTATTGCAATGAGTAAGGAATTAATAAAACAGGGTTTTAAAGACGTTAAAACCCTACGCGGTGGCGTTGATGGGTGGCAGGATGATTATGGGTCAATTGAATCGGGAGATTAATTAATTATTTCTTGCTTTGGGGTGCTTTAAGGAGTACTCTTATGGTTGGTTTCGTTTGGTCTGAGCCATTTATCGGACAACAGGGAAACCTGTTCGCCATGTTTTGCGAATACAAAGGGCGATCTGCCGACTAATAGGGACGATATAGAAACGGTTCCTGTCAATTAAGACCTGTAGGAGAGAATAATGATTTCAAGAACTTTACTGATTACATCGCTGACTGGATTATGCATGGTTGGTGCAGGCAAAATGATTAAGCCAGTTGCACACACTGGTCAAGACCCCATCAAGCACACTGGGCAAGATCCAGTTTCACAGACAGGGCAAGATCCAGTTTTTCGAAATATTGGTGCTACTCCACTTTCGTCAGAACTTGTAGTGAACGGACTCGCTAGACCAGTGCAGGTAGTCGCTGCGCCTGATGACTACGACCGAATATTTATTGTTGAGCAGCGCTCTGGAAGTACGGGTCGAATCAGAATTTTCAATCTTGATACTTGGTCACTAAATACAACTGCATTTTTGTCATTAACTGTTAGTACTGGTTCCGAACAGGGTCTTCTTGGTCTTGCGTTCCACCCTAACTATGCACAAAATGGTTACTTCTTTGTTAATTACACCGCAAGTAACGGAGATACATACATAAAAAGATATTCTGTTTCTTCAAATCCAGATATCGCTGACTCTGGAAGTGGCTACACAATATTAACAATTGATCAACCGTATACAAATCACAATGGTGGTTGGCTTGGATTTAGTCCAATTGACGGATACCTTTACATCGGAACAGGCGATGGCGGCAGTGGTGGTGACCCCGGAAACCGAGCGCAAGACATCACTAATCAAAAACTTGGCAAAATGTTGCGGATTGATGTTGATGGTGGCTCACCCTACTCCATTCCTTCGGATAACCCGTTTGTTGGAGTCACAGGCGATGATGAAATTTGGTCGTATGGTTTGCGAAATCCTTGGCGCTGCGCTTTTGATAGCGAGACGGGTGATTTGTGGATGGGCGATGTTGGTCAAAACGCTTATGAAGAAATAACATTCCAACCAGCGAGCAGCAATGGTGGTGAAAACTATGGATGGAGATGTTATGAAGGAAACCATACCTACAACACAGGCGGTTGCCCAAACTCAAGCACAATGACTTTTCCAATTTGGGAGTATTCACACTCTTATGGTTGCTCTGTAACTGGCGGAGTTGTTTATAGAGGAAGCGCTATACCAGATTTACAAGGTACTTATTTCTTCGGTGATTACTGCACCAGTAAGATTTGGTCAATGCGGTATGACGGATCTAATGTTTATGAATATCTAGACCGAACAAGCGAATTAGTTCCAAACTCAGGATCAATTGGTTCCATTTCTGGTTTTGGTGAAGATGCTTCTGGTGCAATTTACATCTGCGATTTAAATGGAGAGGTGTTTAGAATTATTACCGAACCTGTAGATGGCGCTTGTTGTATTGGAACAAGTGGTACGTGCATTAGCATTCCCGAATCAAACTGCATCAATGGCGGTGGTAATTGGCTTGGTCCAAATACTGATTGTGCTGATGGTGGTTGTGATCCAAACAATTGTCCAACAGATATCAATGGAGATGGAACAGTCGGAGTTGCTGATATTTTGTCAATGATTGACAATTGGGGTCCATGCTCAAACTGTCCTGCGGATATTAATGGTGATGGAGTAGTTGACGTGAGCGACCTTCTTGAAGTCGTTGGCACTTGGGGACCGTGTTGATTTCGACGTGATTTCGACGTGACTGTCACACAAAAGCGAGTCCGCGAGCGACAGTGGCTGTCACTAGAAATCCAAGCGTTAATTGACTGCGGGTTAATTAATTCGACGTGACTGTCACCAGAACTCTGACCATGGGGTCTGACCGCCCAAACTCGAATTCCAAAAGCCCTTGCAGCGGGGACACTCAAGAAATAGTGGTACGCCACTATTTCTTGGATGTCCCATTAGCGCGCCGTTAGTCTTGTTTGCAAATTTCATAGCAACGTGAGTACCCCCGAATTTGCTATAATTCGCGACCTAGTTTCTTAATTGAAACACGAGGGCTGGTAGCTCAGCTGGTTAGAGCGCACCCCTGATAAGGGTGAGGTCGGTGGTTCGAGTCCACTTCGGCCCATTCCGGTACAACCCCCTGTTCGTGCAGGGGGTTGTATCTTTCTGCACCATCTACACTTACAACTTTACTAGAAATACCCCGTTCTTCCCGATACCCCTCTGTGCAGTAGGAAGATGGTGCGCATTTTGCTCCACCCCCAACCACAACCGTTGGTTCAGTGATGGCACGCCGGCGGTGTTCGTCCGTCACTTGTAAGTAGTGCTTCATTGCAACGGCTGTTGTGTTGCCTAGCCACGCCGTCACCACTTGAATTGGGAACCGTTCGACCAACTCGGTTTCCCTTGAAGAACGTAGGTTTTGCCACAACTTGGGCCATGTCTTTACGCCGGCCTTCTTGATAATCCTCTGTAATTGTGTGCGTAGGTTTTGTGCAGGGTTACGGTAGCGTTGAATCACGTACTTGGTTCCTTCCTCGGCCATGTCGAACGCTTCCTGCAATAGTGGCAACAACTCTGGGAAGATGGGAACATAACGCCAACCCTTGCCTTTGTGTTGTTCGGTTTTGGGGCTTGTCACCGTAAAGGTTCCCTTGTCCCAATCAATATCGCCCCAACGCAACGCTACAACTTCCGATGGAACACGCAACCCGCCGTATCTTGCAAGGCCAACCAATAGCCGCCATTCTGCATTCGGACACGCTTCTATCACCTTGGCTATTGTGTCACCATCTACAAAACATAGCCGGCTTGGGTTTCCATCTACAACCGCCGGCAACCCTGCAAATGGGTTGGTGGTAATCAACTTCAACTCCAATGCTTCATTGAAGAACTGCTTAGCCATTCCAGTAGAACGCCGAACCGTGGCTTCTGCCAACCCTCGGTTCGATAGGTAGCGTGTCCACTGTTTCGCTTCGCCTTTTGTAATGTCTTTCAACCTACGGTTGTTCTCGAAGTAGTCCA
>JASMLG010000033.1 GCA_030748805.1 Phycisphaerales bacterium
ACAGTTGATGCATATTTGATTGGACGAGAATCATCTCGCCAAAGGCCTTGCAACTTACAATATTGTTCTACCGTCTCTATCAATTTTTCATCGCGACCGGTCAGGTACATATATTTTGTTGTCTGTTCATCGACTGGGAAAAAGCCCATCGTCGCGCCGTATTCTGGAGCCATGTTTGCAAGTGTTGCACGAGTTGCAAGCGGCATATCGTCGAGTGCTTCACCGTAAAACTCAACAAACTTACCAACAACACCGTGCCCACGAAGTAATTCTGTAACACGTAAAACAAGATCCGTCGCGGTAACTCCTTCTTGCAACTTGCCCGTTAGTTTCATTCCAACCACTTCAGGTATCAACATATAAATTGGTTGACCAAGCATGACTGCCTCGGCTTCGATTCCACCAACTCCCCAGCCAAGAACACCTAGCCCATTTATCATCGTTGTATGAGAGTCTGTTCCAACCAAACTATCTGGGTACAACACTCCATCGTTATCCCATGTTACTTTTGCAAGGAACTCTAAATTGACTTGGTGAACAATTCCAGTTCCTGGCGGAACAACACTAAAGTTGTTGAATGAGTTTTGTCCCCATTTCAAAAACTCGTATCGTTCATTGTTTCGTTCAAATTCTTTTTCGCCGTTAATCGATAAAGCGTTTGCTGAATTAAAGGCATCAACTTGCACTGAGTGATCAATAACTAAGTCGCAAGGAACGAGCGGGTTAACTTTTGATGCAGATGCTTCATCACCGGTCATTCTCACGACTGCACTTCGCATTGCAGCAAGATCAACCACCGCGGGAACTCCAGTAAAGTCCTGAAGTACAACTCTTCCGGGGGTAAATGGGATTTCAACTTCACCGACATTTGTTGCATCGTAAGAAGCAAGTGCTTGCACGTCTTCACCCGTAACAATGCCATCGCCACAATGACGCAAACACGATTCAAGTAGCACTCGAATCGAATAAGGCATTGTTTCAAGGGAACCAAGTGAATCAAGCCGGTAGACAGTTCGGTCACCAAGAGGTGTTGAAATTGTTTCACATCCGTTATTGAGTTCTGTAGTCATAGAACGATATTTTAGCAGATATTTTTGGTCTAACTAAAATCGCTTCGGTTTTCATTCAGACGAACTGCTGCCTTTGGTCCACGAACAGTATGACCTTCTTCAATTGACCGAGTTAAAAATACGCCACCCGCAATTACACAGTTGTCACCGATTATCGTGTCTCCACCAAGAATTGTCGCACCAGCGTATACAGTTACATGATCACCAAGTGTTGGATGCCGTTTTGTTTTTCGCTTGAGTTCGCCAAGTTCATCTCGTTCAAAACTTCGTGCGCCAAGTGTCACACCTTGGTAAATCTTGCAGCGACTTCCTATGATAGTTGTTTCACCGATAACCACACCAGTTCCGTGGTCAATAAAGAACGACTCCCCAATCGTTGCTCCCGGATGAATGTCAATACCCGTCAGTTCGTGTGCATGTTCTGCAATCATTCTTGGGACAAGTGGAACATCCATTTTGTAAAGTTCGTGAGCAACTCGGTGCATCCACAAAGCGAGTATACCGGGATAACAAAAAATCGTTTCATCAGTGTGGTGCGCCGCAGGATCGCCATCGTATGCCGCTTGCACATCAAGCGAGAGTGCTGATCGCAACCTTGGAATATTCCCAAGAAAAGCGTCTACGATTACACGAGAGCGTTCATCGCAATCGGGACAGTGTTCACCAAACAAAATTGGTCCCGTTGATTCAGCATATCGAAGCGCTCCTGCAATTTGATGAAAGAGTGGTCCAGCAACCCCCGAAAGTAGTTGTCTTGTGTGGTTTTGCAACACTTCGTCATCAATAGTTCTTGGTCCATGAAAACCCGGAAATAAAATCCAACTTAGTCGTTCTAGTGCTCCAATCACTTCACGACGGCTTGGAAGGTAACTGGTCGTCAGATGCCGAGTGCGCTGGTCTTCTTTGATTGAATCAGCTACTTGGGATGCTAAAAAATCGAGTCGCTCTCCTGAGAGAGGCGACTCGATACATGGTTGGTCGTGTGGAATTTCAGGAGACATACTCCATATATCGTAGCTATATTAGGGACTTGTTGCACCCCAAACAGCTATGACCGCCAGTAAGTCAACAACGTCAACTACACCATCGCAATTGACATCTTCAGACATACAATCGGAGCCACCGCCATCATTAGTATCCATATTCAGAATCAACAAACCGTTTGGAGCAATCGAAATGGAGTTATCTCCTGCTGGTACCGTAACAATTGCTTCTTCTCCGCCGGTGGGCAGTGTTAAATCGCTACTTGTAACGTTACCCGCTGCACTGATTAGTACTTCTCCTGGACCAGTGAGTGTCAGTTCGGCTGATTCATTTGGGTTGTCTACATGTATGCGAATCTCATCCATTACAGCATGCAGGTCTGCTCCATTAACTAAACTTAATGAGGTAAAGCCAACCTCCTCATCTCCATCATCATCCATATTTTCCCACTGCATTCCAAAGGAAAAATAACTTTTTGGGTCGTGAGTGTCACCAACGAACATATATTTATGTCCGTCAAGTAGTGTAATGGTCGAGTCACCTTCATCGATATCGACTGTAATTCCAGTTGCAGCTTCGTATAGTTCCACGGTTGCGTTGGCGAGTCGAGAGACGGACAAATCAACATCAAAGTCGCCACCTTCAATCGAAACGCCCAGCCGGAATGACGATCCAGGATTTAAACCAAACGCATTAATTTGCATGTTTTGAAGCCCAGCATTTTGTGTATACATTACTTCGGTTGTATTCACGATATCTGCAAAACCAATATCCATGGTTGCAGATTGTTGACCTTGTTGATCTATATTAATAACACCCGTCATTCCTAACGCACAGTGCGGTGTGCAGAAAAATGGGATTTCATCTGGCGCACCTTCTGGTACAAGCCAAACAAATAATGGGTTACTTCCATCGACGATAGAATCGAAATACAGTCCGTCGGGTGTGCAAGGTGTGCCTGATGTTACATTGTGAGGGTCCCCAGACATAAAATGGAACTCAATCCAATCGCCGGGGACAACATTCAACACATTTGGTACAAATGAGGTTGACTGCACTTCAACTACAAACGTGTCTGAGAACGAAGGTGCGCTTAGCGCAACGATAGTAAGAGTTGCAAGTAATTTCATCTGTATCATTTCTCCTATATGAAAACAACTTGTTGTGAGTAACTGTAGCAGATATCTATAAAAAACCTTACGAAAATTAGGTTTTATTTCTGTTTTCCACAACAGGAAGCGAGGTTATAGAGCAAAGCAAGCCCGCCAGCTGCGATCATCCCATCTAAGGCGGCATAAAAACAACCAATAACAAGGTCACCGAATGTTCCGCTTGCCTTGTATCCTGGATAAACCGAAGCCATTATGTCAAGAAATGCTTTGCCATATCCATCGACTGCCATGCTGAGAACACCGGCAAAACCTAAACAAAGTGCAAACCCGATCCCACCGGCGATTGCTGCTGCTGCAATATTAAATTTCATAACTTACTCCTTATATATAGAACAAAAACGGACAGGGAGGGATTCGAACCCTCGATACACCGAAGTATATACTAGTTTTCGAGACTAGCGCATTCAACCGCTCTGCCACCTGTCCAGTGGCTTCGCATTATACGCCCCCTTACTGACAATCTCCCCAATAACTTATGAGTTGAAGAATATCCGAAACATCGACGAACCCATTTCCGTCAAGATCTTCTGCGCAATTTTCGCATAAACCCCACTCCCCTATCAGTTGCAATAAATCCGTCACTCCAACTGTATTGTCTCCATTTAAGTCACCAACACATTCACAGGAAGTAACAAAACCATCATAAAACTGTGCTTCGCCATCTGGCTCTAACCAAGGACCGCCAATTAAACCATGATCACCATCAAGTGCAACTGCCCACCCGAACTCAGCATTCAAAGTCGGATTTATTGAAGTAATTGTTGAACGCTCTTGCCATAAATTTTTACCTTGTTCATACACCGTCACATCGCCCGCTTGTTCGCCATTAACTATGGCATACCTACTACCAATCAATAAATTTAACTCATTTAGAGAAACACTTACTCCGAATTGATCATCCGCTGCAAAGTTCCCTGTTGGCAAAATGTGCTGATACAAATCCCAACCAGAAAAACCGGAAGCAAAAACAAAAACACTCCCAGCATCAGAAGCTACATCGTCATCCAAGTAAGAGCCAATTGCTACATAATCATTTTCTACGTCAATAGCAAAAGCAAAGTTATCCATCGACTCGCCATTTGGATCTGTAAACAACTCTGACTCAAAAAACATGACGTTGCCTCTATCAAAAAGATATGCTTGTCCCTTACCATCATCTGACCAAGGTGCGCCAATTACTATTCTCTCCAAATCCATTGCAAGCCCAAGACCAAACTGGTCACCTTCAGAGCCAAGTTTTGCGACGAGTTTTTGTAACTGAAACCAATCCCCATCGTATTGATACACATAAGCAGACCCAGATGATTCACCGTTGTCATCATCTAGTGGTGCAGTGACCACGCAAACATCTCCATCAATTGCCACTCTT
>JASMLG010000034.1 GCA_030748805.1 Phycisphaerales bacterium
ACCGTATCATATCCACTTCTGCACCACCCGAGCGGGCGTGGCGAAATTGGCAGACGCGCCAGATTTAGGTTCTGGTGGGGTAACACCCGTGGAGGTTCGAGTCCTCTCGCCCGCATTTTTGAGCATGACAAACTGGAATCCAACATCCTGGCAATCCAAGCAAACCGCTCAGCAGCCCAATTATGCTGATTCTAAGGCAATAGATGGCGCAGTGACAGCCCTCTCTCAACTTCCGCCACTCGTCTCCTCGTGGGAAATTGAAACCTTAAAAGCACAACTCGCTGATGCGGCAAATGGAAAACGATTTTTGTTGCAAGCGGGCGATTGTGCCGAGCGCTTTGCCGACTGCACTCCTGAAAGGATTACAGGACAACTTAAGGTTCTCTTGCAAATGTCACTTGTTTTGGTTCACTCGACGAAACGGCGAGTCATTCGAGTTGGTCGTCTTGCGGGGCAGTACGCAAAACCGCGATCAAGTGAAATGGAAACTATTGATGGCGTAACGCTGCCGAGTTATCGAGGAGATTTAGTAAACGATATTGAATTTTCAGAAATTGCTCGAACGCCAAATCCAAATCGGCTGCTTCGTGGTTTTGAACGAAGTGCGATGACGATTAATTTTGTACGAGCGCTTATCGATGGTGGGTTTGCCGATTTGCATCACCCTGAATATTGGGATTTGGGCTTTGTTGAACATTCTCCAAAAGCAACTGAATACCAAGCGATTGTTGCTTCGATTGCTGAAAGTTTAAGGTTCATGGAGACGCTCGCTGGTGAATCGGTTGGCTCGATTAACAGAGTAGAATTTTTTACAAGCCATGAGGGTTTACATTTACATTACGAACAAGCCCAAACTCGGCAAGTTCCAAGACGCGAGGGTTGGTATGACTTGTCGTGCCACTTCCCTTGGATTGGTGCAAGAACGACAGATCTTGATGGTGGACACATCGAATTTTTCCGTGGAATTGCAAATCCTATTGGCATCAAACTTGGAACGCACGGTGTTGATATCGAAAAACTGCTTGATGCGTTGCATCCAAATAATGAACCCGGTCGGATTACTTTCATTCACCGGTATGGCGCGGAGAAAATTGCAGATGAACTTCCAAAACTCATCGAGTCGGTCAAAGCAACTGGAAAACAAGTGCTTTTTGTTAGTGATCCTATGCATGGAAACACTAAGAAAACCCAGAACGGAATCAAAACGCGTAACTTCGATTCCATTCTTTCTGAGTTAGAACAATCCATCGACATTCATAAGAAGATGGGTTCTTCACTTGGTGGTGTCCACGTAGAGGTCTGTGGACAAAACGTTACAGAGTGTACTGGTGGAGCTCGGGGGCTCGATGAAACCGGTCTTGGTGATTCTTATGAGACACTCGTCGACCCTCGTTTGAATTACGAACAGTCAATAGAACTTGCGATGTTGGTTGGTCAAAAACTCGGCTAAAAACAATCCCGCGGGTCGTTTCCGCCTCCCAACCCCAAAAAGGAGTCTGACCCCAAAACAATGAGGTACAATCCCCGCCTATGTCATCGAACGATGCACAAATTGTCATTTCAGGAGTGGGTGTCATAACCTGCTTTGGCGTTGGCATCGACCCGCTTTGGAAAGCGATGGTTGAGGGCAAGACAGGGATTCACAGAATCGAGCGTTTTGACCCAAGCGGATTCACCTCCCAAGTTGCTGGGGAACTTGCTGAAGATTCCTTCAAAGTGAAAAAAATCGTTCCAAAGAGCCACCGCAAAGCGACCAAGGTGATGTGCCGCGACACGGAACTTGCAGTTGGAGCAGCGTCGGATGCGATTGAAAATGCTGGATTACAAACTGCCGCAACAAGCGAGGAACCACCTTCCATTTCTCCAGACCGAGTTGGTTGCCATATTGGTGCCGGACTCATTTCAGCGGAAGTAAATGAACTTGGTGCAGCACTCGTTACAAGCCAAAAAGAAGATGGCTCCTTCGATCTTGAGCACTGGGGTGGTGAGGGCATGCAAAACTTAACACCTTTGTGGCTCTTGAAATACTTACCAAACATGCTCGCCTGCCATGTCACAATAGTGCACGACTGCCAAGGTCCGAGCAATACCATCACCTGTTGTGAAGCATCAAGCGGGCTTTCAATCGCAGAATCAAGAAGAGTAATCATCCGAGGCGATGCCGATGCCTGCCTTTCAGGCGGAGCAGAAGATCGAATCAACCCACTAGCCCTTTACAGACAGCACTGCACAGGTCGGCTCTCTGACTCCGATGGTTCTGGCGATATGAGTTCAGTTGTAAAGCCGTTTTCATCTGACGCAAATGGAACTGTAATCGGTGAAGGTGGCGGCATCATGATTGTTGAATCAAGAACATCCTGCGATGCAAGAAATGGTTCGCCATGGTGCACTATTGATGGAATTGGTTGCAGACAATCGTTTGCTGACTCGCCACTTGAAGCAGATCCAAATGCAATCGAATCAGCAATTAAGAAGGCGCTTGCTGAGGCAAAGTGTGAACCGAGCGATATTGATGTCATCGTACCACTTGGTTCTGGTATTAAACAGGTTGATGATGCGGAGCGCGAAGGACTCTCTGCAATTTTTGGGGATACTCTTTGTTCCATTCCAACCATCACAACGATTCCATACACCGGAAACTGCATGGCTGGAAATGGTGCAATTGCAATAAGCGTTGCTGCAAAAGCAATTAAGGAACAGATGATTCCATCTCGACTTGGAGCAACAGAAACTTCTGGCATAGATGCCTCTAAGAGCGATGCACAAAAACTAAAAATCAACAAAGCCCTTGTTGTCACTCCAAGTGAAGGCGGACAATGTGTTGCTATTATTCTTGGAAGGATTGAAGCATGACAAGAGTCGTCATCACAGGAATGGGATGGGTAACTCCACTTGGCAACGACCTTGAATCCGTTTGGAAACGAATGTGCAATAGTGAGTCAGCAATTGAACTAATAGATCGTTTCGATGCTTCAAGTTTTCCAACAAAGTTTGCAGGTCAAGTCCGTGATTACGATTGGACGGCTCATGTTAAAGATGCTTCAGTCCACCATAATCCTGCAATGAACTCTCAGTTTGCCCTTGGCGCAGCAAAACAAGCGTGGGATCAATCTGGGCTTGGTAGTTACAGCGAATTGAACCTTGACCGCGCTGGCATTTACCTCGGTGCCGGCGAAGGCGTCTTAGATTTTTCAGCACATTCCATGATTGACACGCATTCGTGGGATGTTGAAGATGGCAAAGTAGACGCAGTTGCTTGGGCTAAGTTTGCTAGAGAGCAACTCGATGAATGGGGCGAAGTTGAACAAGAACCAAACATGCCTCTCTGGCACGTAGCAAAAGAATACGGATTGCAAGGACCATCATTTAATTGCTTAACTGCGTGCGCTGCTAGCACGCAAGCAATAGGAGAAGCGTGTAGTGTCCTTAGAGCCGGCGATGCGGATGTAATGCTCACAGGTGGTGCACACACAATGCTCCACGCTCTTGGCATCACTGGGTTCAATCGTTTGACTGCCCTTTCAACCTTTGATGGCGACCCCAAGAAGGCATCGAAGCCATTTTCAAAAGACCGTGGCGGTTTCGTCATGGGCGAGGGTTCTGGAATGCTCGTTCTAGAAACACTGGAACACGCACAAAAACGAGGCGCAACACCGATTGCAGAAATAGTTGGCTTTGGTTCAAGCGCGGACGCATACCGCATTACGGACTTGCATCCTGAAGGTCGAGGTCCCGCTGCTGCAATTCGTAGTGCACTCAACCAAGCAGGTATAAATCCAAACGAGACCGAAAACGGCAAGCCGCTTGTTCAATACATTTCTGCTCACGGAACAAGTACGCAAGAGAACGATTCGATTGAAACCAAAGCAATCAAACTCGTCTTTGGCGAGAATGCAAAAGATGTTCCCGTAAGTTCAATTAAGTCGATGATGGGGCATTTAATCGCAGCAGCAGGCTCGGTTGAACTAATCACGTGCGTCATGTCCATCCAGACAAACACTCTCGTACCAACGATAAATCTTGACAACCCCGACCCCGAACTCGATTTGGATTACGTACCAAATGTTTCACGCCAAGCCCAAGTCGATTGCTGCGTGAGTAACTCGTTTGGTTTTGGTGGTCAGAACAATACGCTTGTTGTGAAACGATTCGAGTCGTAATTACAATTTCGTTTTTGTCGTAATTTTGGTCGCTGCAGACCTTAGCGTGTCTGCAAAAACGCCCGCAAGCATTGCAAATAGCCCAATGCCAACGAACATGAGCAAAACAGCCATGAACCTGCCGCCGACGGTTACTGGATAAAAATCACCATAGCCCACAGTTGACATAGTCACAACTGACCACCAAAGAACATCAGCAGCGCTCCTAATGTTAGCGGTGGGATCTTGTGATTCAAAATGCAGAACCGCAAAACAACATCCTACAATTGTAATTTCTGCAATGAGAAAACCAGTTACAACCATAGCATTTCGGTGGTTTTTTCTCACTGCATGCACAATGGCGTGCATCGCTTTGATGGCGCGGATTCCCTGCACAATTCTAAAAAGATGAGGCCAGTGCAAAGTATGAATAATTCTAGTGTTTGCAAATTGTGCCGCAGGCACGGAAGCTAGTAAGTCCACTGGACCCCAAGTAAATAAATATTTAACTTTTGACTCAGCAGTATACAACTTCCGTAAAAAGTCCCAAAAGAAAATAGCACAAATCCCAAGGTCGAACATATCAATCAATTCAACAGTGACACAGGTCGGATCTAAGAACAATCGCCAACTTAATAGTGTTAATGCGATAATACCCGTA
>JASMLG010000035.1 GCA_030748805.1 Phycisphaerales bacterium
AAGAACAGTGCCAGTAACGGTGTTACTTCCTGATTGGATGGTCTGGATCGTGCCAACGAGAATATCTCTCTTTCGCCACTGCTTCACTGCCGTGTTTTCATCAATTTGCGTAGCTTCCAAGATGCTCCCCACGACGATTTCAGACGTCTTTTTTTTGTTTGGCTCTGAGCCAAATTGTTTTAGGGAAGCGGCTGTTGAAAGTGGTTCCTCAAGAACATTCACCCCAACACCAACTAAACAGCGACATTCGCGTTGTTCAATAAGAACTCCAGCCAATTTTTTCCCCTCAACATACAAATCATTTGGCCATTTGATTCCAATGTGGTGTTTTGGAACGAGATTGTTAAGTTGAGCTGCTAGTGTGGCCGCAAGAGCAATTGGCAAATGCGGTGTCGCTTTTTCAAGCACGACAGTCACTGCAACCCCGCCAATCGAATTCCACTCGTTGCCGCGGCGACCCCGTCCAGACGTTTGATTGAACGAAACGCACGCTTCACCTATTTGTAAGTCGTGTTCAATCGCTGCGTCTTGCGTAGAAGTAACTTCATCAAGAAACAAGACACGATTATTATCCATCGATAGAGTCCAAGCCAATATCAATCCACGTTGCTTGATGCACGAGTCCACCAATAGAGATTCGGTCAACTCCCGTTTCTGCGATTGAACGAACTGTTTCTAAAGTCACCCCACCAGATGCCTCAAGAAGCGGCGATGTCTGTGCAGCATCACGAAGCGATACTGCTTCACGCAACATTTCCAAGGACATATTATCAAGCAAAATAATATCAACCGGTAACAACAATACCTTTTTAAGTTGTGCGAGCGTATCCACTTCAACTTCCACAAATTGTAAACTGTTATTTTCTTTAACCCTTGAAATCGCTGCGCCAAGTTCGCTAACGACATCTTCCATTCCAGCAAGATGATTGTCTTTATATAACGCCGCATCGTGTAAACCCATTCGATGAGAGGTTCCCCCACCACAAGTGACTGCATACTTATCAAGCAACCTTAATCCGGGGGTTGTTTTGCGTGTGTCGCAAACAGTACAGTCAGTTCCTGAAACTGCATCAACAAACTTTTTCGTTCGAGTCGCAATCCCTGACGCATACCCAAGAACATTCAGAATAGAACGTTCAACTATAAGAATGTCCCGCACTTGTCCTTGCAATAATGCGATGTTATTAGATTTAACTTCATCACCGTCTTGATAAAACATCTCTAAAGTAAAGTCGCCGAATTCTTCAATTACTTCAGCAATTGGATTCAATCCAGAGATTGTTCCAATACCTCGAACATTAATCACATAACATCCTTGTTGCCCAACGGGTATTATCGATTTCGTTGTGACATCACCTTCCAATCCAACGTCTTCTTCGATACACCTGCGCAAAATGTCTCTCATATATACTATGATGGGTTGTTCAATCGTTTCATTCATTCTTATTATTTTTCTGTCTTGCTCTCAGAGACATACCGTCCATTAGTATTACCTGACCCCTACTTCCGCCAATTGCCAACATATATCCGTCACTTGAAACATCAATACACTCGTTAGACTGGCTGGCAGGGAATGATGCAAGGCGGCCCAAAGTATTCGTTTTCCACAGTCCTACATTACCATTGGCATGAGCAGTTGCAAAACGTTTCCCATCTGGGAATACAACTGTATCTCTAATTGCTGCTCCGGGGGACTTAACTGTTTTTATCTCTTTGCCGCTTTTTGCATCAAGCAACTCTATTATATTGTTAGCAGTACATGCCAGAACTGCGTTCAGAGATGAAACATACGACATATTTATTACATCAGAGCCAATATCATTCACTTCCCAAATATATTTCTTATTTGCAATATCTATAGCTGAAATAGTTTGATTACTATTGGAAACGAAAAGAACATCTCCACTCTGATCGAAAGCAACTGATAATACGATTGAATCGGTTGAGTGAATATCAAGTAGAACCTCCTCTTTACGAAGATCCCAAACACAAATCTGACCGCCAAACGATCCAGCCGCAACTTTTTTGCCAAATGAAGTAACGTCTAAAGATGATATTTGATGTTGGCAATTTCCAACTAGTTTAATTTGCTTTTTCTTTTCTGTATCCCAAAGGAGCACATCTCCTTCCACATCTCCTGTTACAACAAAAGATGTTGTTGGAACAAATTCCACAACTGATAATTCTCTCTTCACATTTGGTTCTACCACACTACTTTCGCCGGTTGAAACATTAAATATCTGTAAATTATGGTCAGGGTCGGAAACGGAAACCAGAGTGTCACTCCATACAAAGGTTACATCTGAAGCCGGCAAATGACTCTCTATTGTGTATGTTTTAGGATGTGATTTAGATGCATTCCACCATCGAATGCTTCCATCCTGTCCAACACTTACAAAACCTCTTTCTCCAAGATTGCCAATTGACCAAATCAAATCATCGTGCCCTCTCAATGTGTCGACAAGTTCTAACTCATCGATTGCCCACAAACGAACCACACCATCTGGTCCTACAGATGACAATACGTCACCGTTTATTGCAAAATCGATAACACCCCCATGTTCTGAGACGACTGAATTAATTTGCCGTTTACTTTCAACATCCCAAACGATTATCTTGTCATCTTCACCACCGGAAACCATTCTATTATTGTCAAGAAAAGAAACCTTTCTAGTTGAGCCATCATGACCACTAAATTCATTGGGAGGTGTATCTCCATCAACATCCCAAGTCGCTAAAGTTCCATCGACTGTCCCTATCGCTAGAAGATTGCTGGTTTGTTCAAAGTCAAGTGAAAGAACCATGCCGCTGGACAAATCTAGTTCTTTTGATAACTCATCAAGCGAAGACCAAACTCTTACAACTCCATCAGCATGTCCTGTTGCAAAAGATTTTTCGTTAAATGAAGTTATTGATTCTATGGAATTATATGGAGTGGTTACAACCAACAACGTTTCGTTCGCAACATCTAACAGACCTATTTGGCCATCAGACATTCCAAGAAATATGTGGGAACCGTCATCTGTTGATTCTAGTGAACGAACTTGAGAAGGCAACGATAGGTCTCGAAGGACATCGTTCTTTCCATCAAACAATACAACTCTTACTCCTTCAAAAGCAACAACAAAATAATTTCCAGTTGGAGAAGATGTCAGTGATGTAGGTCTGTCACCTATCATCAACTTTTGAATGGAATTATCAGCAATGCCCCTTAAAAAGTCCCACTCCCAACCACGCAACTTTCTATCTGTTTCTGACAAGATTTTCCTTGCCATTTCCCATGATTCATTTGCAATTGCAGCCTGAACCGTTCCAATAGTCGCGATATATGCCTTTTGCTCTGCATCAATTCTAGCCAGTCCCTCGTCACGAAGTGCCGTCTCCATTTCTTTTCTACTAGATTGTGCGTCAAGAAATCCCCAAATCAACCCAGTCAATCCAAGCATTAAAGCAAAGAACACAACAATCGCTGCGCGAAATTTTAGTTGGTTCCTCTTTGCATATAACCTAAGGCGATGTATTGCTGAAGGGGGCTTTGCATGAATTGGTTTGTGATCCAAAAATCTTTTAATATCCAACGCCAGTTCTGCGACCGACTCATATCTTGAGTCCCTGTCTTTTGAAAGTGATTTAGCGAGGATTTGTTCTATTTCCAGAGATAATGATGGGTCAATTTCTCTTGGGGTTTTAGGTCTGGTCTCTCTAACAACCAATGGTGCTCGGTAAAGCGGAACCCCCTTCAGTGAATATGGCAACTTGCCTGTCATCAGTTGGTACAAAACAACACCAAGAGAGTAAACATCAGTCCGTACATCTACATCGTGTGGATCTTCGCCACATTGTTCTGGGCTTGACCACTGAAGAGTTCCAATGAAGCGCCCGGTTAAAGTTAGTGCTTTTTCATTCTCTTCAGCGTCCGCCATCAATGCAACACCAAAATCAATTACCTTTGGTCTTCCTGCTCTTGTAATCAAAATGTTAGAAGGTTTCAAGTCGCGGTGAATCACTCCGCGACCATGACCATATTGAACTGCTTCGCATACTTTAAGAAAAAGTGCAAGTCGACCCTCAATACTCAAGTGTTGATCTTTTGAAAAGTCGGTTATAGAAGTACTGCCTGGAACGTACTCCATTGCAAAAAACGGAAGTAGGACTTCGTCTCGTGTATGGTGTCCCGACTCATATACCTGCGCAATTCCAGGATGTTGAAGGCGAGCCAACATTTCACTTTCCATTTCAAAGCGATGCCTAGCAGCAGGAGTTGCGGCTGCTGTCTTGACGATTTTGAGCGCAACTGAACGATGTGGGTGCAACTGCTTTGCTTCATACACATTTCCCATTCCTCCAGTGCCTATGATTCTAACAATTTCGAATTGTCCAATTGTTCGCCCAACCAACTCATCGCTTTTTGGAGCAACATTGGACTCAAGCCATCCACTGTCAGATGTTTCATCATGATCCGTTATTGCGTTTGGATCGAAGTCCTCAGTATCTTCTCGATTTAGGTTTGATTCGTCCACCATACGTTCATGATACGCGATGGCTAGTACAAAGTTCCGAACTTACAATTGTGATCGTATTTCTTCTGCTAATGACTCACCATCAACCAACTCCTGAGGTCGCCAATCTAAAGAAAGCCCATCATTGCTGGAGAACTTAGGTATGACGTGAAAGTGAACGTGAAAAACCGCTTGGTGAGCAATCTCACCATTGTTTTGTAAAATGTTGTAATCAGTCGCTCCAGTAGTTTTTACAACTGCCTTGGCAACCTTGACTAGAGCCGAGCCGATTGCTGCAGCGCTATCTTCTGAAAGTTCATGCAAAGAAGAAACAGGTTCCTTAGGGATTAACAAGGTGTGTCCTTTGCTCAGCGGTGCGACATCTAGAAATGCCAACACGTATTCGTCCTCATATATTCGATGGCAAGGAATATCACCGTTAATAATTTTTTGAAAGATAGAAGACATTATTTTGGTTCCTTAATAACTGCTTGGGCAGCAGCAAGCCGCGCAGTTGGTACTCTAAATGGTGAGCAACTTACATAATTTAATCCTACTTTATTGCAAAACTCTACCGACTTTGGATCACCTCCATGCTCACCGCAAATACCTATTTTCAAGGACGATTTAACACCTCGCCCACTATCTACACCCATTTTAACTAATTTTCCAACACCATCAACATCTATTGTTTGAAAAGGGTCTTGTACAAGAATATCATGGTTTAAGTAGTGAGGTAGAAATGAATTGATATCATCTCGACTATACCCATACGTTAATTGAGTTAAATCGTTAGTACCAAAACTAAAAAAATCAGCAACTTCAGCAATTTGATCAGCAACAATTGCTGCGCGTGGAATTTCTATCATAGTTCCAATTGGAATGTTCAACTTGCCTTTGTATTTTTCCTTCTTTGTAATTTTGTCAATAGTTACCACAGTTAATTCTCGAAGCAGTTCAAGTTCTTTTTTTGTACCAACCAGTGGAATCATTATTTCTGGTTTCGCATTAATTCGTTTTCTTTTGCATTCAATCATTGCTTCAACAATAGCTGTTACTTGCATGATGAGGATTTCTGGATAAGAAACAGCTAAACGGCAACCTCTGTGTCCTAGCATTGGGTTGAACTCATGAAGTTGTTCAACACGACGTTTAACTTGAGATGGTTTGATACCAAGAATATGTGCGACATCCTTCTGTCCAGCGAGATCGTGTGGAAGAAACTCGTGAAGCGGAGGATCGAGTAACCTGATAGTAACGGGCAATCCCTTCATAGCAGTAAATATGCCAACAAAATCATCACATTGATATGGCATTAACCTGTCAAGTGCTTCAACACGTGCTTCTCTAGTTTCAGCAAGAATCATTTGGCGCATTGCTAAAATTCGATCGCCTTCAAAGAACATGTGTTCTGTGCGAGTGAGGCCAATACCTTCAGCACCAAATGAACGAGCAAGCTTAGCATCATCAGGAGAATCAGCATTCGTTCTGACATTCATTCTCCTTCGCTGATCAGCCCATTTCATAATTGTCAAATATTCTTTACTTGGTGTTGGTTCATGACGCACAACTTCGCCAAGCATTACTTCTCCTGTACCGCCATCAATTGATAAAACATCTTTTTCGCCATAAGTTTTATTCCCAACAGTAACTAATTTTTTTGCAGCACTAATATGTAAATCCGACGCTCCAGCAACGCAACATTTTCCCCAACCACGAGCAACTACTGCAGCATGACTTGAACTTCCGCCTGTAGATGTCAATATGCCAACAGCATGCTGCATACCATCAATATCTTCTGGTGATGTTTCTTTGCGAATTAGAATAACATCTTCACCCGCTTCGGCTCGTTTTACAGCATCTTCTGCTGAGAATGCAAGAGTGCCAGTTGCAGCCCCTGGAGAAGCAGCAAGCCCTTTGGCAAGTTTTGTCACATCCTTTTTGCTTTTCGTAGTAAAACTAGGCAACAAAAGTTGAACCAAGTCACCCGCTGGAACGCGAAGCAATGCTTCGTCTTTTGTAATCAGCCGGCTTTTGACTAAATCGACAGCAACTTTTACAGCAGAAGCTGCTGTTCGTTTACCGTTTCGTGTTTGTAACATCCAAAGTTTTCCGCGTTCAATCGTAAATTCGATGTCCTGCATATCTCTGTAATGGTTTTCAAGTTTCTTTTTTATTACCAATAACTCTTGAAAAATAGAGTTGTTCCATCTCTTCATCTGAGAAACTGGCTTCGGTGTTCTAATCCCAGCAACTACATCTTCGCCCTGAGCATCAATTAAGAACTCGCCCCAAAATTTATCCTCACCAGTAGATGGGTCTCGAGTAAAAGCAACACCAGTTCCTGAGTCAGTTCCCATGTTTCCGAAAACCATTGCTTGGACATTAACAGCAGTCCCCCGTAGTCCTACAATTCCTTCAATCTGTCGATAAGTCCTTGCACGATGTGTATTCCATGACTTAAACACCGCCTCTACTGAAAGTAATAGTTGCTTATTTGGGTCTTGAGGAAAATCCGAACCAACTTTTCGTTTGTAAAGTTTTTTATATCTGCTACAAACTTCTTTTAATGCCTTAGCTGAAAGTTCATTATCAAGAGACACTTTGTTTTTCTTCTTAACATAATTGAGTTCTTTTTCAAAATCCTTATGTTCCATTCCCATTACAACGTCACCAAACATATTAATCAGGCGGCGATATGCATCCCAAGCAAATCTTTCGTTTCCTGTCAAATCCGCAAGACCTATTACTGATTCATCAGTCAAACCAAGATTCAAAACCGTATCCATCATGCCGGGCATGGAAACAGCGGCTCCGCTTCGAACAGAAACAAGTAGTGGATTTGTTGTTGAACCAAAAATCTTCCCAGTTTCGGTTTCTACTCGGCGAATTGCTTTTTCGGTTTCCTCATCTAGTCCTTTTGGTAACTTCCCACCTATTTTGTAATAGGATTCGCAAATTGTTGTAGGAATTGTAAAACCCGGAGGGACTGGCAAACCAATGTTTGTCATTTCAGCAAGATTTGCCCCTTTACCGCCAAGTAAGTCCTTCTGAGATCCATTGCCCTCAGTCCTTGTTTCTCCCCAGCAATATGTCATCTTATTGCGGCGATTTTTCTTAGTTCTACTTGCAGTTTTCGTAGGCATATTGCGTCTCCGTTATTTAGCGCAGAAACGCACATCATACTCGACCTGTACACTGCGTACCGTTCATGACAAAAGTTGACTCAGAACAATTAAATTTGCTCCCAGAAAATTCTGTGCTTTTACCAAATCTGATGGGTAGCCCCAGTGACGTTGCCAAATCATGGGATAGTAACGAGCCAATAATTGCTCTTATAGCAAATGGCGGTGATCCCAAATGGGCTCGTTGGAGCATTATTGCACCCGCTACAGGAAGGCGACTTACTCTTGGAGATTCCGATACTCTCATTCAACTGCGAGAGAGAATTGAAAGTAAGAACAGCGTATCTCTATTACCAAATTGGATTGGGTACATTGGATATGAATTTGGATTAGTTACTGAGCCGAATATTGCTTCAATCGAAAAGAACGAGTGGCCTTTGATTGATTTGGTTTGGGTTGACAACGCACTTATACACGACAATTTGACTAATAAATGGTGGTCAGTTGGAGATGTAAAAGTGCCAGAAATAATTAATAAGGAAGATTCACTTCTTACATGTTCTGAATTACATGATTCAAGTGGAAATAGTGCATTCGTTTCTTCAGTACAAAAAACTATCGATTACATTCATGCTGGTGATATTTTTCAAGCAAATATTACAAGAAGATTCAATGCGGAAATAAATGGCAATATACGAAACGCTGCCCTCACTTTACTTGGAGAACATGGTGGGTGGTTTGGTGCTTGGATAGAATTTCCAGATGATGGACGTTTTTTGCTATCAATGAGTCCTGAACTTTTCTTAAAAGTTAATGGTGAATCAAAAGAGATAGTAACTCGTCCTATGAAAGGGACAAGACCAGAGCACGATAATCCAGAAACGTTAATTGGATCTGAAAAAGACGCTGCTGAACTTCACATGATTATTGATTTGATGAGAAACGATTTAGGTAGAGTGTGTGAGTTTGGAAGTATAGAAGTTTCCAATTCAAGAAAAATAGAAAGACACCCTACCGTCTGGCAATGTGTAGGTGAGATTCATGGTTTGCTTCGTGATGAAATAGATATTTGTGATGTATTAGAGGCAACTTTCCCAGCGGGTTCAATTACTGGTGCTCCTAAAATTCGTGCCATGCAAATAATTGATGAATTAGAGGATTCACCTCGAGGTCCCTACTGTGGTGCAATAGGAATATTGGGAAAATCATCAATGCTTAGCGTCGGCATTAGAACAGCACTCTTTTCTGGCAACAAAGATCAGACAAATTTTCAGGGCTCAATGACCTACAGCACTGGATGCGGAATAGTCGCCGACTCTGATCCACAACTAGAACTTGAAGAATCAGAAGTTAAAACCCATATTATAAGTCCGTTGATTAACAAATTATGAGTTGGTCAAACCTCATCTAATAAATCGATCCAAGTTAGTAGATTCGACTTTTAGATTGGATGTGAACTTTTTTGCTGGAAACAGGGCTGCTTTTCCGCTTTCAAAGTAACAGTCACATTTTAATTTTACGCAGGTCAAACGTTTATCAAAAACTTGACATGATGGTAAAATAGGAAATAAAATGACAAAGAGAAAAAACGACGATGAAAATAGAAAAGATTTTTTACAAAAGATAAAAAATCAAAATGGAGATTGTATATGTCCAAATCTTACCGAATTGTTTAAAACAAAAAGAAAGGCTGAAGGTTTAGAAGGAAAATGTTATTTATTTAAAA
>JASMLG010000036.1 GCA_030748805.1 Phycisphaerales bacterium
CGACTGTGCAGGATTTACTCGAAGATCCTACAAACGAGAAGTGGTACGAGTGTTCTATTGAATTTTGTGGTGGAACGCACCTAAAAAGTTGCAAAAACGCTAACCTCTTTGTAGTGCTCCATGAACAGGCTCTTGCATCAGGAACACGTAGAATCACCGCTATTACTGGGATTCCTGCAATTGCAGCGCATGAAGCTGGGGTTTCACTTTTGCAACAAATTGATGGTGCAAGTAAACTTGAAGACACTGAACTTTGCGATGCATACGATGGATTTATTCGCGTTGTTGACGAACTCACACTTTCACAAATACACAAACACCGAGCTAAGAAGTTATTGAGTGATTTGCATGTCCGCGTTAAAAAAGCACAAAAATTGGCGGCTTCATCAAGAAAAGACGATGTGCTTGAACAAGCAAGAACAATTGCTGAGTCTAACAACAACATAGTTGTCGCTTCAATCAATGGCGCAGATAAGGAATCAATACTCACAGCTCTTGACGCCATCCGATCTAAACGCCCTGATGGAGCAGCAATGTTGTTTACGGCGAATCTTGAGGATGGAAAAGTTATAATTGTTGCTGGCGTAAGCAAGGCACTCATTAACAAGGGCTTGAAAGCTGGCGACTGGGTTAGAGAAGCCGCAAAGGTATGCGGTGGCGGTGGCGGCGGAAGGCCTGACACTGCACAAGCAGGTGGAAAAGACCCTGACAAAATTCCTGTTGCAATGGAAAGCGCAACAACATTCGCAAACGAGGCAACATTGTGACAAAAGAAGAAAAAAAAGAAACCAAGGAAGTGGCAAAAGAAAAACAAGAGGGTGTGCCTCACTTGATTACCCCACTTCTTCCAATTGCTCGACAGGTTGGTGAACATGTTTTGTCAGCGTTGGAACACGAAGAAACAGTTGCTGTACTCACTACGGTTACTGGATCCAATCACGGCCAACAAGTTGTTTCAATCCCATTAACAGCGAAGCATGTGCAACAAGTTCATGGTTTCATTGAAGAAATCCATGAAAGCAATGAGCCACAAGACATCCCCTGTGTGGGATTCCACTGTTTTTTAGATCAAGAAGAATCTACAGAAGATTGATGGACCCACATCACTCGCCATGTTCCAAGCATGGCAAGTAGGGTGCACCAAGTAACTGATCCTGTTGCAAGAACTGCGTGCCCAGCTTCCTTGCCAATCAAATCTTTTACCGTAAGAGTCCCATACACAAACATCACAATAAGAATGCTTCCAATTATCCGGTCTCGATGTTCCCAGATGAAAAAACGTACCATGAGTGATGCGGGCAACAACAGAAGAAAAAAATGAGCTTTGTTACTCATTGGGGAAAGAAGCAACATGCCACAAACAAGCATCGCGCCTTCACAAAATCGTCGCATCTTCATTGGAACCCGTGGACGCTTGTACAACGCTGCAACGAGTATTCCAAGGATTGCGACTCTTGATGCAAAAATAATCCATTTAATTGTCGGCGGTTGTAGCAATGTTAAGTGAATGTCAACTGCATCTTTATTCGAAAGCGTTGGGGTTGAAAATAACCGCACGATTGTTCCTGCAAGACTTTGATTTAATTGGTTCCATATCGTCCAATTTGCTACCTTTGTGGTCCCCTCAACTTGATTCAAAGAGTTTGTAACAAGTGAAAACCAATACCCACTCCATGAACCAACATCTTTTGTAAACAAATAGTCTGGAATTTTAAACACTATAACCGTAACGATTCCCATCACTATTGCTGCCTTCCACCTACGCTGAAGGAATAAGAAAGGAAGAAAAAGTAATGGGGTCGCTTTACATGCTGCGGCTACGCCCATGACCGCCCCGCCCGTTCCCTCCTTTTGATTTGCCCAAAGTCGAATAGCAAGGAATACGAATCCTGCAATGACAATATCATGGCTATAGTTTTCAATTGGTGAGGTGACATACCTTCCTACAACAAGGGCGACCATGCACCAGAATATGATTGTGCTTTTTAAAGATTGCTTTCCAACAATCATAGATTGAATGGTAGAAAAGATGAACACAAGAATGCACGCCATCACTCCAAGCATGGCAACGCGTTGCATGGGCTCGTTCAAACCAACAAGTGGGATATACAGTGCAACAAGCGGAGGTGGATATGCCATCGCTGCTATCCCTTGTGCAGAATCACCACCAAGCATTGTCGATGCTGCTTTTGAATATAAGTCCAGCATGTACTGGGTGCTCTTCCACCCATAGATAAGAAAAAGCCCTACCCATGTCGCAAGAATAATGCTTGGCCAATATACCCAATGTTTTTGTTTGGACATGTAGGGTGGAATCATACCCCACAGCGAGATGTACCAACGTTACGATGCGGGAATGAAACACATATTTGATATTTCTCTTGCACAATGGTCACTTCATCGGGCTCTTTTTGCGGGATATCTCAAGCCAATTGATTTTCCCCAAATTTCAAAGGAGCAGTTTGATATTCACGCGGTTGAATATGTCAATTCTTTTTTTCCTAACAGGCAACCATCTTCCAATTTTGTGCGGGAGTTAAAAACAAAGTGTGATGATCTTGATGTAAAAAGTTTGCTTATTATGTGTGATGGAGAAGGGAACTTGGGTGATTCAGACAATAATGCTCGAACAACTGCTATTGAAAATCATTACAAATGGATAGATGCTGCTGTTGAACTGGGGTGCCACTCCATTAGAGTGAACGCACAATCAGATGGAACGCCAGAAGAACAATGCAAGTTAGCAGCAGACGGTTTGCGTCGTCTAACTGAGTTTGGTGACACAAAAAAAATAAATGTCATCGTCGAAAACCACGGTGGTTTAAGCTCAAACGGTTCGTGGCTTGCTTCGGTTATGAGAATGGTAGACCATCCAAGATGTGGAACTCTTCCTGACTTTGGAAATTTTATTCTCGACTGGGGAACCAGAGAGGAATATGACCGCTATAAGGGCGTCGCTGAATTGATGCCATTTGCAAAAGCGGTAAGCGCAAAGTCTCATGACTTTGATAAAGATGGAAATGAAACACATACTAACTATGAAGAAATGCTGGGAATAGTTCTCGACTCGGGTTACCGCGGTTGGATTGGTGTTGAATATGAAGGCGAACGTGTTTCAGAATTTGAAGGCATCATTCGAACCAGAGATTTACTGCGTAAAATTAGAAAAGAGAAAGAGGGGTTGGCGTGAGGGCAGCAATCATTACAAATGAGGGAACACCTGTTTCTAAGAACGTCCAATTTATTGATGATTGGGGTGAGTACCAAATCGCGTCGAATGAAATACTTGTAAAAACCGAAGCATCCGCCCTTAATCATCTTGACCTCTGGGTTGGAATTGGAATGCCTGGTCTTGGGCTGGAATATCCTCGCGTGAGTGGTTCTGATGGTTGTGGAATCGTTACCTCTGTTGGTAACCTTGTTGACGAATCATGGATTGGGAAACGTGTTTTATTAAACGCTGCTGTGAAACAAGTAGAGAGCGTGTTGCCAAAAACTTCAACTGTACCAGAAGATATTCGAATGATTGGTGAACATGACAACGGGACAAACGCAGAGTATTTCGTTGCACCAGTAGATAATGTTCTGGATGTTGGAGATGTTAATCCGGTACAGGCTGCGGCTTTTGGGCTTGCCCATTTAACGGCTTGGCGAATGTTGGTAACAAGAGCACAACTCCTCGCAGGGCAAACGGTATTGATTACAGGAATTGGGGGCGGTGCCGCACTCGCCGCATTTAACATCTCAAAACATTTCGGATGTAAAACAATAGTCACTTCAAGACACCAGTGGAAACTTGATAAAGCAGCGGAACTTGGGGCGAGTGAAACCATCCTTGATGTTGGGGAAGATTGGTCACGAACTGTTCGTGGAATGACTGGTAAACGCGGTGTTGATATTTGTGTTGATTCAGTTGGCGGACCGCTTCATCTACCCTGCATTAAATCTCTTGCTCGTGGGGGTACGCTTGTAACGTGTGGTTGTACTGCGGGAGCTGCACCAAAAACCGACCTTGCTCGAATATTTTGGAACCAATTGTCTGTGCTCGGTTCAACTATGGGTGATATGGATGAGTTTCGAGAAGTTGTGGCACTCCATAAAAACGGAATGCTCCCCGTCATTGACTCCGTTTTCGATGCCGAGAATGCGCAGGAAGCATTTGCACGTCTTGAATCCGGCGAACAGTTCGGAAAAATCGTTTTGAAGTGGGAATAACACTCATCTGAAACAGACGACCCTAAATGGGTCGTCGATGGAAGACGACAACGACACGGAGCAATGCAGCAAGTCCACTGCGTGATAGGACAGTAGAACCCGAGCAAAAAAACAACTGCCCTCGTTCCACGAGGGCAGTTGCGGCTGGATATTCATATTCTGTCGTTAGACAGGTAGTTTGCC
>JASMLG010000037.1 GCA_030748805.1 Phycisphaerales bacterium
TAAAACAAGGCGATCCGACCGATGAATCAGTTCGTGTTGGTCCAATGGTGCACAGCGTCCAACGAGATATGGTCTTAGAACAACTTGACCAAGCAATCAAAGACGGCGCTATCTTGCGTTGCGGTGGTGAATCAACTGACAATTACATTCAACCAACTGTATTAACTAGTTGCAATCACGACATGCGAATCATGCACGACGAAACGTTTGGACCAATCTGTTGCATACAACGCGTATCAAGCGATGAAGAAGCAATCGAACTTGCAAACGAAACTCCTTACGGTCTTGGCGGTGCAGTGTTTGGTGAAGTTGAACACGCAATGAAAGTTGCTAGGCAACTCACTCCCGGAATGATTGGAATCAATAAAGCATGTGGCGGTGCACAAGGAACTCCTTGGGTTGGAGCATGCGATTCCGGTTACGGTTATCACAGTGGGCGCGATGGACACCGCCAATTTACGCAGGTTCGCATAGTCAGTGTTCCAAAGCAAATTGTAAAACCAAAGTATTAATCGTAACCACCACCAGTTGGTTCGCTAGCATCTTCTAGTAAAAGATTTGTTTGAAACCTAAAGTTTGATTGTGTTCGGTGACGTTCGGCAAAAAAGAAGTCAAGGGTGTAGGACTCTCCATCTTCTAAATCAAGACGCGCAATATCTACATATTGTTCAGTTGCACCGTGAATGCCGCCTAGATCAATAACTAAATACCCATCAATAAATACCCAAACATCATCGTCACCAATGAATTGAAAATACTGGGCACCGTTTTCTTGGTACGTAAACTCGGTATGTAATTCAAATGTAAAGTGGAAATTTCTATCAGGTGAACCGCCAGGGTTTCCCCATCCCTGATTCTCTATTGGGAAAAAACCACCGAGTTGTTGGTAGTTTGCGTCGAGTTGGTCGTCAAAAACGTAACTTCCGTCCTGTTGCCTTGCAAGAGTAATTGTTAGAGGGATGTTTATATTTACTCCTTCAACATCGTTGTACCATTGGTTAAATGAATCCGCAGATTCAATTCCACCAGTTGAATGTCCATTTCTGTATCGGATGCTATGATCGCCCAGTTCGGGGTCGTACATCGTCCAACTGATTGGATTCCAATCGCTATCCGCTGCTTGCCAACGCACTTTTTTACCGTTACCAACAAAGACAGGTTTTCCATCAGTTCCAAGTTGCGTATCAATATTTTTGCAGTATTGCCCAAATCCTTTGGACGGGTACACTTCAAAGTCAGGATGCCCCCCGCTCCCGCATCCCCCGCTTTCTTTGAAATCGCGAACAGTTCCTGTTAATTCAATCATATCTGGAGGCGGATTCGTAGTTGCAAGCAAAATCGAGATTGCGCTAACTGCAGTAATTGAAATGAACGTTTGCATAGTTCGCTCCTTGAGTTGTAGGTATTTGTCTCTCGACTCGTCTTATACGTATATTTACTTTTTAAGCATTTAAGAAAACATTCGTTCGGTCTCTGCATTCAATTCCGCCAAGCAACCATCACAACCCGCACAAGCATCTCGGTAATTCGTCCCAGTGCGTTGTGTAACGCGGGGAACGCCTTGTCTGTTTCATTTGCATAACCTTGGTAAAACCAGTTGCTGCAAAATGCAATGTGCCCGCACCCATGTTTGCGTTTACCGCATCAAGAAGTACCATCATTCTCTTATCTCTTGCCTTGGTTTCTTGCGATTCAAACAAACTGCCTTGCGTTGGACCACTCGATAAATCAATAAGTTGCACCCCCGAACGTTTATATCTAAAGCCACATTTCCAAATTGGTTTTGCTGCGCCTAGAGCCGCTTTGATAATGGTGTGCGTTACATTTGTCGGCGGAATTAATTCAACAGTTGCGTGAGCGCTGTGGCGCGGCTCTTGATAATTAAATAAACTTGTGTGAAAAAATACGCGAAGCACTTTTGCGACCAGTTCCTCGTTTCGTAATTTTTCAGCGGCGCGTGTTGCGTGCGATGCAATTGCCTCTGACAATTCGTGCCACGATTCCACTGGTCTTCCAAATGAACGTGAGCGAAGTAATGTCTTACGTTGTTCAGGCGTTTGCTCTAGCCGAAAATATGTGTGCCCTCGCAATTCCATTGCAGTTTTCATTGCGACAATGTTGAAGGAACGCCGAATTGAGTCGGGCTCCATCGACGCCAAATCAAACGCAGTGTTTACGCCGATGTTTCGTAATTTCTTTGACCACCTTCGCCCGATGCCCCAGATATTTTCGATTTCAACCGCCTGTAACATTTCATCTGGGTTTTGAGGTATTTCTGCAACACCGCCTACTTCGGGGGTTTTCTTTGCGTAATGATTTGCGAGTTTTGCAAGCGTTTTTGTTTGTCCAATGCCAATTGAAATAGGGATGCCCGTCCACTGCAAAATAGCCATTCGCATTTGTCGCATGACATCTTCGTAATTTCTTCCAGTCAAACCATCGAGTTTAATAAACGCTTCATCAATGGAATACACTTCGACATCTGGTGAAAACAAACGAATAGTTTGCATCACTCTTCGCGACATGTCGCCATACAGTGCAAAGTTTGATGAACGGACAATGACTTTGTGTTTTTTAACAAGGTCTTTGCACTTAAAAATCGGTTCGCCCATTTTGAACCCAATCGCTTTTGATTCTTGAGAACGGGCGATGATGCAGCCGTCATTATTAGAAAGCACAACGACTGGCTTTCCTTCAAGGCGTGGCTCAAAAACACGCTCGCATGATGCGTAGAAATTGTTACAGTCAGCTAACGCGTACATGTTGTTTTCAATCTATGGACGGACCATGTAACAACTCCCCAAATTGTTGCGTCGGCTTCTTCGCCAACTTCAATTGGAGCATAACTTCCTTGATCGAACTTGTTTGGTTCTGAGGTTAAGGACATTTGAGTTCCTCGTTTTGTTAATCGCTTTACAGTTAGCCCACCATCAATAACTGCAACAACGACCATTCCATGCATTGGCGGAACAGAGCGATCAACAATAAGAAGGTCGCCATCATGAATACCTGCTTCGTCCATCGAGTTGCCGCTCGCACGCACAAAAAAGGTTGCGATTGGATTAGCAACAAGTTGCTCGTTCAAATCAAGCGACCGCTCAATAAAATCATCCGCCGGCGACGGAAAGCCGGCCTCAACACGCCCACCAATCAACGGCAATCGTAATTCTTCCACCATTTGCGTACCCTAACAGAACCCATACATCTTGGGGTCATGTCGAGGGTCTGACCCTCGACATGACCCTCAAATGTGGTATTCTTCGCAGTATGACATATCCAATTGCAACTATTGAAACAAGCAAGGGAACCATCACCGTCGAACTTTGGGACGATGTGGCGCCAAAACACGCGGAAAACTTCCAAAAACTAGCTAAAAGTGAGTTTTACGATGGCCTGATTTTTCATAGGGTAATTTCAGGATTCATGATTCAAGGCGGATGCCCAGATGGAACAGGTATGGGTGGACCGGGCTGGAATGTAGATGCTGAATTCAACGATCGCGAGCACCACGAAGGTGTACTTTCAATGGCTCGTTCACAAGATCCAAACTCCGCAGGCAGCCAATTCTTCATTTGTCTTGAGCGCTGCCCACACCTTGATGGGCAGTACACGGCTTTTGGTAAAGTCACCGATGGTATCGAAGCCGTTCGAGATATTGGAACGGCTAAAACTGGTGGCGGCGACCGCCCTATTGAAGATATCTCGATGACTAAAGTTACTGCGTGACAAACAATTCTAAAACAAGTGTCATCTGGGTGGCGCTTGTTTTTTATATTGGATTTCTATTTCTTTGGACTCTATCGCATGAACTCAGTGCTATGCGTGCAATACGCTTCCCGCTCTATTTCGATTGGGAAACTGATATCCAATTCAGGGGGTGGGCACTACCACTTTATTTTTCACTCGACATTGCGGTCATTTTAATTCCGTTCATGTTTAAATCGTGGCGCGACGCAATCGCTCCAGTCGGAACGCTGTTAGCGCAAACAGCAGTCGCTGCAATTTTCTTTGTGCTCGTTCCCATAGAACCCGGCTACGAGACCACTGGTGTTTGGGGGCCTTATTTTTACGAATACTTTGGATTAGAAAATTTATCTCGCTGGAACCACGTTCCATCACTCCACGTTGCGTACACATTCACAATTGCATGGGTCATTGGCAAACGATACGGAAAAGGGACCATGATAATTTCGCTTTTATGGGCAACTTCCGTCTCCATCTCTACTATGCTCGTCCACGAACACCATCTTATATGTGTCCTAAGTGGATTTGCGCTTTTTGTATTCACTGCAGTTACGGTGTATCCTGCACTTCTAAGGAAATACAATGATCCCAATCCTAGCAATATGTCTAACTGCACCACTTGAATTCGGCATTCAACCACTTCCCATAGATTCACCATATCGTGAAGAAGGATTTACCAAGTTCACCGAGGTCATCGCACCTAACGGGAAATCCATTCCAATAATCGCACAAAAAGGTATCAGAGATATCGCTGTTGCACGCTGCAGAAACTTGCTGAAGTTTTATTTAACAGATGTTCCAAATACAAAATACGGTGCCGACAAAACAGACGTCGCAAATGCGATGGCGAACAATCATGCAATG
>JASMLG010000038.1 GCA_030748805.1 Phycisphaerales bacterium
TTCTTAGCGGAAACGATTTGCGTTGTTGGTGAATACATGTCAAGGGATACACCTGATCCCATCCCGAACTCAGAAGTTAAGTCTTGACAGCCGATGATACTGCTCAGCGGGAAAGTAGGTTATTGCCAACTTTTTCAGCCCTCTTACCTAACGGTAAGGGGGCTGTCTATTTATATGAAGATCAATTTGAGATTGACAATCACCTTGGATTGCTGGAATACTGTCCTAAATTCTGGGGTCACCACTTATTCCCGTATATCAATGGTAATTGCCGATTATTGAGCGCGTTTAACAACCCTTACCATCGGAACTCTCATCTATCGCTGGAGTGTGTACCTGACCTGACCCCATTCTAAGATTCTGCCTGATAGAACGTGGTTTTTTCAAACCGAAATGCACTAATTCAGCCCGAAAAAAGGCATTTTTATGAAGGGATGACTATTTCTTAGAGTATGCTGCATCTCGAATTTTAGCAACGTACTGTAATTTTTTTACATGTAATGTTCGCAAAATAGCGAACAGGGATGTATACTTAACCATGTAAGTGATGGGAAGGGATTCAAATGCCAAAAACGGATGTTTGGTTTTACTGCAACAAGGATGGAAAATCGCCAATGCTTGAATTGTTACAAGAGCTAGCACAAGACGATAGACGAGCGTACAACAAATGTCGTGCGCTTATTGATAGATTAGAGGAATTAGGGCATGAACTTAGGAGGCCAACCGCGGACTTACTTCAAGATGGAATCTAAGAACTTAGAACAAAAGTAGGAAGAGTGAATTACCGCCTGTTGTATTTCTTTCACGGTAAAAACGTCGCAATTTTGGAACATGCATTTACGAAGACCGCAAACATTCCAAAAGAAGAAATCAAAAGAGCAATCAATCGAAAAGCATTGTTTGAAGCAAACCCAGAACGGCATACGTACAAGGATGAATAATACATGACGAACAAAAAACATTACGCTAAAAACGCAAATGAAATCCTTGATCGCCACAATCCTCCGACAAAGGAAGATGTTTCGCAACGTACCACGTTTCGCGATGCAATGTTCATTGCCGAGTTGATTTACGAAGTTCGAACAGAAGCAGGATTGTCACAACGAGAGTTTGCTAAACGTATCGACACAACTGCATCAGTGATTTGTAAACTTGAAAATGCAGACTACGATGGACATACAATGAAATCGCTGCGAAAAATTGCGGCAGCGGTTGGCAAGACCGTGCAGATAAGATTTGTACCAAACAATCATTCTGGCAAGGTCGTTTAATGGTCACGAATTCATTTCATTTGCTAGGGTTAGACCTGACGTACCCCCATTCAAAAAAACAGGGTTTTTCGCGTAAAACGCCACTTTCCCGTGTTTTTTACATGTAAAGAACAATAATTTGTGCAAAAGTCTCTTTTATTTATTGGACATTTCCATCCTCTATCCACTACATTGGGGGTTCGTTAATTTACGACGCTTTACTGGCGCGGTGCTGGTTGGCGTTCTTACACCGCAATTTCGGGATAAGAGGAGAGAAGAGAATGAAATCTCATTCATTGTTAGGACTTGGACTTGTAAGTTCGCTGATTTGCGGTACAGCCGCAACTGGTGAATTTCAAGGTCTTGATTATCGTGTCGTTGCGACAAATGCTGTTGCTGGCGACTTTAACTGGACCATTGAAATTTATGTTGTATTGAATGCAGATGAGCGGCTTGATGCAGTTGCAGGTGATGGCGTGAATGATAAGCGCCTTGCTACTTCGGGCATGTTTTATCAACACTTTCTTGGTGGTCCAACATCTACGTCCATCAACCCCGCTTTGTATGGCGATTTCCCTGAATTGGAATATGACAGTTGGGTAACAATTGGTGCTATGGATATGACAGGATATCCATACGACAACAATGCCTTGATGAATATCGGCATCGACTGGACGAATTTTGAAGACAATGGTGGAGATGTTTATACTGACAACGGTGTTTGGTTTGTAACTCCGGATGATGCTCAGGGGGAGCCAATTGCTTTCACAAATCAAAACTGCGAAGACAAATATGGTGTTCTTATAGCACGTGTTACAACTTTTGATCAAAATGCCTCAGTTTATCTTGGCGCTTTGTTTCAAGGGAAAGACAACGCTGGAACGACTTGGCAAGATACAGCAGAAATCAACATTACTTATCCGGTACTTACTGACTGTAATGAAAATGGAGTTGATGACGCTTGTGATATTCTGAATGGCACAAGTTATGACGATAACGGCAACGGTATTCCTGATGAATGCGAATTCCCTGACTGTAATGGAAACGGCATCGATGACAATCAAGATATCTTGGACGGTACAAGTGAAGACTGTAACATGAACGGCACGCCTGACGAATGTGAAACAGACAATGACTGTAACGCTAACGGTATTCCAGATGATTGCGAAACATTCGATGACTGTAATGGCAATGGCATTCCAGATGAATGTGAAACATTCAGCGACTGTAACGAAAACGGCGTTCCAGACGAATGCGAAGGTCTTACTGACTGGGATGACAACGGCATAGCTGATATCTGTGAAGGTTTAGTTGCGTATAACGCGACAACTGGAACTGGTTATGGCGATCTCGGTGATGCAAACATGGAAGCAGATGACGGCGATGTTATTTGGGTCCAAGCAGATCACGTGAATGCAATCGCATCGATTACACATAATGATGGCGTTGATAATGATTGTAATGGAGCAGTTGATAACCCTGGTTTAAGTATCAATCTTTACGACGGAAGTCGCCTTAATGTAGATGGCGATGCACTCATAGGAAGTGTAAACTCAGGTACTTCTGGTACTGGTTCTGTTAATGCTAATGGTGGAGTTATTGTTGACTTTGCTATGGCTTACCGAAATGCTTCGCTAGATTTCTCTGGCACAACAGTTGATGTTGGTGATGCAATTCTTCGCCGTGACAGTGAAATGGGTATCGATGGCGATGCACACGCAACTGGCACTTGGACTTGCTCCGCAGGTTCTGTTGTGTATGCGGATCTAAACATTGATGGCAACCTTCGTGGTACGACTGACCTTATGGGTGATACTACCGTTAATGGTGAAATGAGAGCAACTGATGATATCCTTGTTGGGTCAAACTTAACCAACAACGGTCTTATCGCAATGCACCGCGGCGTTCTCTACGTATTTGGTGACCTTACAAACAACGGCACTATTCTTGGTGAAGTTGATGGTGGTCCTGGAATGCGTGGTGGCGATGGTGGTCCTGAAGCAGGCGACGGTATGCGAGTAGAAGGTAATTACAATGTTGGCGAAAACGCAAGCATTTTCCTTCCACACGAAAACTGGCGCTTAGCAGTTGGTGGTAATTTCAATGTTGAAATTATTGACAACACTCAATTTGATATGTCAATCGCAACACTAGATATGGTTGCTCACACTGGTCAAGACCCAGTAACTATGGAAGCACTTAGTGCTGACCTTGGTAACACTGAAGATGGTCTTAACCCAGCAACAGAATGTGCTCTTCCAATCGGTACCATCCAAATTAGTGGCGGCGCAACGGTTGAAGTAGTTGATGGCAAAGATAACGACTGTGATGGCTCCATCGCAGATGTTATGTACACTCAAAACTTGATTGTTAAAGCAGGTGGTGAACTCCGCACAAACGGTTACATC
>JASMLG010000039.1 GCA_030748805.1 Phycisphaerales bacterium
TGCTCGCTGCTTAGGCATTCCAGCAGGAAAAATCGAAGTAGGAAAACTTGCTGATTTTACGGTCATTGATTTAGAACACTCACAACTATCAGGTTGCACCCCCGAAACGCTTCCTATCGCGCTGTGCTGCGGCGCCGACAACGCAGTTATTGCGAAGACGGTTGTTGCAGGGAAGTAAATTCGCCAAGGTATTTTTCAAAATGTTTGTGCCTGTTCACTGAAGAATCGTACATTGGTTTGCGAACTTGATCTGCACTTGGTGTAATGGCGATTCTTCGTACGTTGTAAAACTCAAGGCATACGGGATCGAATGGTACTCCGATGTGGGCTAGTACACCTTTGGCTGTATCTTCAAAGTCGCTAACGAGTGATTCGTATTGAACTTCGTAAAGTAGATTTGGAAACGTACTATTCCAGTGTTCCATGATGCGTTGATATTGTTCGTACACACCTGCAAGATCTTTCAGGTCGCTTGTATACGCATGATTTGCTGAAAAAGAGTTTGCAAAACAGGAAACGCAAGTGTCAAGTGGGTTTCGAGTTGTGTGTATTATTTTTGCATTTGGAAAGAGTGTGTGAATCAAGCCAACGTGTAAGTAGTTCATTGGCATTTTGTCGGTGCAGAATTTGTTGTTGCTCCCAAGTCGTTCAAGGTATTGCTGTCCCCAGTCAGGATTAGGTTCGGCAGTGCATGCAGGGTAGGGTTTTTCATTGACAAACCGTAACATTTGGTCGACTTCACCTGCGGCATCTATTTCCGGATGCGCACCTAAAACTTGCTCAAGCAACGTCGTCCCACTTCTAAACATGCCAAGGATAAAAATGGGCTGCGTGGATTCGGATATTCCTTTTGAAGAAATAGGCGCATCAATAATTGTGTCAACGAGTTTGATGTGTTCTGTAAGTGGGAACTTCCCCCTATGTAATTTGTTGCCTTCTTCCCATGCTTGCCACGCTTCGTCGTACCGTTCGAGTTCTTCAAGGACTCTACCACGGTGCATTTGCATATTTGATTGGTGGTACGCTGATAGTGAAGGGGAGAGCACCTCATCAATTGCTTTGAGAGCATCACGATGCTTGCCAAGTTTTCTTGAAACTCGAACTTTTGCAAGCGCTACCAAAACGGAATCGGACTTTGGTGCGTTTGTAAGAAGTTTTTCCGCTTCTTCCGTATTGCCAAGTGACTCAAGCACCTCAGCTTTGCCCGCTATTGCCTCAGGGAATGATGGGTTTTTTGATAGCGACCGTTCGTAACTTGCAAGTGCTTCTTCTAAGTTCCCATTTAATCGGTGTGCTGTTGCAAGAGTTGCATGTGGTTGTGCTTCTTGTGGTTGAAGTTGAATTAGTTTTTGTGCGAATTGCAGTGGGACAGGGAGTGTGCCAGAACTGTTGGCTGCCATAGATAGAAGGTGCCACGCTTCTGGATTGTTTGGGTCGGTATCAATCGCACCCTCAATTGCATTGGCAGCTTTTGTTGCTAGACCTCTTGATAAGCACATCTTTGCAAAGAAAAGAGCGATGGACATATCATGCGGAGATGATGCAATCGCTTCGTTTGCAATCGCCATCGCTTTGTCCGCTTTGCCTGCTTGTTCAAGAGTTAGCGCAAGTTCAGCAAGAATGATTGGTTCATTTCCAGAAACTTGCCGAGCAAGAGTGAACCAATGCAACGCACCCTTTAGATTTCTACGGTCGCGTTCGAGCATTCCTAGAATTCGAAGGAGTGTCAAGTCGTTGGGATTTGCCTTTAGCAATTGTTTGTAAATCTTTTCGGCTTGGTTGAATTTGCCTGCTCGATGATATTTCCCCGCTTTTTCGATGAGTTGTTGACCAGTTTTATTCGCCATAAGCACGCAGGATACAAGTAGAATGGAGTTATATGGCAAATTTACTCTCTGCAAGGGCGATTTCAAAATCGTTCTCAACTAATCACCTTTTTCAAGGGATTACACTTCATGTCGAAGATGTTGAGCGCCTTGGCATTATTGGGCCAAATGGAGCGGGAAAGTCGACGCTGTTGAAAATTCTTGCTGGTTTAGAGAGTGTTGACGAAGGAGAACTCACATCAAAACGTGGTCTTAGGCTTTGGTACGTTCCGCAAGATACAATTTTCCCAAAAGAGATTACGCCTCTTCAAGCAGTAGTAGATTCAATTGGTGGTGATGCAATCGATGCGGAAGTATCAGCGTCTATTTCATTATCTAAGTTAGGTTTCGAGCGTTTCGATCAGCCATTTGGCGAACTTTCAGGTGGATGGAAGAAGCGTGTCTCAATTGCGTGCGGGTTGGTTCATGACCCAGAAGTGATGCTTCTTGATGAACCGACGAACCATCTTGATTTAGAAGCAGTTGAGTGGCTTGAGTCATTCGTAAAGAATGCAAATATGTCGATGATTTTCGTTACACACGATCGACGTTTTTTAGAGAACTGCGCCTCGCGTATTTTAGAACTAGCACCTTCATATCCTGATGGTTCGTTTGAGGTTGATGGCAACTATACAGATTTTGTTCGCAGGAAAGAAGCATTTCTGATTTCCCAAGAAGCCGAAGAATCAGCGCTTGCAAACAAAGTAAGAAGAGACACAGCATGGCTACGTCAGGGAATTCAGGGAAGGCAAACTAGAAACAAAACACAAGTAAGAGACGCGGCTTCAAGAAGAGCTGAGCTTAAATCAGTTAGCAATCGCAATCTTGCACCAAGCAAAAGGGCGGGCATTAACTTTGATGCCGTTGGTAGAAAGACAAATAAGTTGCTTGTGATGCATTCGGTTGAGAAATCAATGGGAGACAAATTCCTTTTCGGGGATTTAGATTTAGAGTTAACTCCAAGTAGGCGGATTGGGTTAGTCGGTCCCAACGGATCTGGAAAAACAACACTCCTGCGTTTAATCAATGGGGAGTTAAAGCCAGACAGCGGCACAATTAAGAGAGCAGATAAGTTGAGAGTTGTGACAGCGAGTCAGCACCGACTGGATTTAGACCCGAATGTCACATTGCAAGACACGCTATGTCCAGTTGGTGAGATGGTTGAGTATATGGGTAAGGAGATACATGTTTCCGGATGGGCGGATAGATTTTTATTCACTCGTGAACAACTCGGAACTCTCGTAGGATCTCTTTCCGGAGGTGAGCAAGCAAGAATCCAAATCGCTTCGTTGATGTTGCAGCCAGCGGATATTTTATTACTTGATGAACCCACCAATGATTTGGATATCCCTACACTTGAAGTGTTAGAAGAAGCCCTTCTAGATTTTCCTGGTGCGATTTTGCTCATCACTCATGACAGGTTTATGCTTGATCGAATTGCAACGGAGTATCTTGCC
>JASMLG010000040.1 GCA_030748805.1 Phycisphaerales bacterium
ATCCACTCCTTCAAGCGGAACTTCCATTTTGTAGTCAGGCACATTCAATACGGTGTACAAATAGACAACAGCCCAACCATTATTGAGCAGTTCTCTTCCAAGTATTTTGGAGGAATGTTGCATTCCGCCAAGACCGCACAAGATGTAAGCAAGCCCTTTTGGCTCAGAGCCGAATTTCCAAGATGCACGGTAGACCATGCCACCATCTGAGTCAATATGCACAGCACGCAATTCATCGGGGAGTAAATCAGAATTTGTTGGAATATTTGAACCCTCATCCCAGCAACACCATCTACCAAGTGAGTTTTGCACACCTCGTTCGGGTGCGTAATTTAAATAGTAGTTCACCCCGAATTCATTTGTTTCGACATTTATATCTTCAATCAATTTTCGAGTTTGTTTACCAAAAATTTCACCGCCCTTGTGGATGAATTCAAACTCAACGGTTTCGGGCGCAAGTTCATTGTCTACTTCACAATCGATTAGACGAATGTTTGGAAACAATGAAATGTTTTCGTCAGGAAAAGCGTGAAATTCACAAGATGAAAAAGAATAAGTAGGAACCTGAACATTCTTTTTCAAAGATGCGGGAACGCGTTCCATCGAACAGCCCGAAAGAAAAACAAACAACAAAACTACACTGCTAATTCTCATTTTGGGGTGCAGAGTAACAGGATTAGCAAATTAATATTGACCGATAATAGGCCTGTAAGCGGTGAATAATGCTCTAAACACCGCAAAATACACAGAGATTGCATCGGGTGATGGAAATATACGATATAATCACCGTAGAAAGTGCGGTAAATATGCAGTATATCTATCAATTACAAGATTGGCCTGATTTTCGGTGGGACAGTGAGGTTCTATCAAGTGAGCTTGCGAGAGTGCGGCATGAGCAGGGAATCCTGCTTGGAAGAATGAACTCACTCGGGTTTGAATTGCGCAGTGAAGCGACCCTGCTTTCGTTAACAGAGGAAGTGATAAAGACATCAGCTATCGAGGGCGAGAACTTACATCACGATGAAGTTCGCTCTTCAATAGCAAACAAACTTGGACTAGATGTTGGTGGGGTTTTGCCAAGTAGCAGAGATGTCGATGGTGTTGTTGAAATGATGCTTGATGCAACGCAAAACTTTGAAGCGCCGCTCACGCAAGAGCGTCTCTTTGGTTGGCACTCGCTACTTTTTCCTTTTGGTCGCTCAGGGATGCACAAAATAACAGTTGGCAATTGGCGAACAGATGTAAATGGACCCATGCAAGTTGTCTCTGGTGTTTACGGAAAAGAACGTGTGCATTTTGTTGCTCCTGATGCAGAGAAACTTCAGCAAGAAATGGATATGTTTATCGATTGGTTTAATTCGAATAATGAAAACGACCCAGTCATAAAGTCAGCAATTGCGCATCTTTGGTTTGTCACAATTCACCCCTTTGCAGATGGCAACGGTCGCATTGCTCGTGCAATTGCAGATATGGCTTTAGCGCGTTCAGATGGAACGAAGGATCGATATTACAGCATGTCTTCAGGAATCGAAAGTGAACGCAATCAATACTATCACCAACTTGAGTTTACACAACGAAGTTCTCTTGATATTACTTCTTGGCTGACGTGGTTTTTGCAGTGTTTTGGGCGTGTTATAGATGAAGCAGAGAACTCAGTTAAAAAAGTACTCTTCAAAGCGAAGGTGTGGGAACACGCCAACAAGCATTCCACAAACGATAGACAACGAAAAGTTATCAACCGTTTACTTGAAAACTTTGAAGGAAAACTCACCACTTCTAAATTCGCAAAACTTGCAAAGTGTTCAAACGATACGGCGCTTCGAGATATAAACGAATTAGTTACGTGCGAGATTCTCAAAAAAAATGAGGGTGGCGGACGATCGACTAGTTATAGTTTGATTGAGCATTGAATTAATTAACCCGCGGCTAATTAATTTATCCCCAGTTCTCAATAATAGTCAATAGATCAGTTGCATTAACAATGCCATTAGCATCAATATCAGCAGGGCAGTCCACTGGCAAATCGGGGCAATTTCCCCACGCACTAATTAGTTCAAGAATATCCGATGTGTTCACAAGTCCATCTCGATTGATATCAGCGGTTCGGTCTGCTTGTAACAGCAATGGAATATGCATCGTTACCGTAGCAGTTGGATCTGCAACTTGTTTGTATGCATTCCAACCATGCCCTCCATTGAAATATTCGGTAGTGGAATAAACGCCAAATGTTCCCAACAGCAAATGAATGTTTTCGGATTGCTGCCATGCGTGGATTGGATCGCTTAACCCGTGAACAAAATGCGCAGGAGGATCACTTGCATCAGCATAATTTATTGGTGATCCCTCTTGATAGAGTGGTGCGGTCTTTGGGTTGTACGGTTCTCCGAAGAACCACATAAACATAAGGTTAAAACCAAAGTGCTCAATTTGCATAACAAAATCAGATAAGCCCCAAAATGGTATAGCACCATTTATTCGGTACCCACCCACCGGTGGTGGAAGGGGTTCAAACATTCCAACACCAGCAGTTGTTAGAAGCATTTCTGTTAAATGTCCACCCGCTGAACCTCCGCCACCAATGATCGTGGGAGAGAGCCCATACTCCGCGCCATCTTCGCGAATCCATTTTACGACTGCTTTTGTGTCGTGTATTGCTTGTGGGTACGAAGCAGTTTTCGCGGATGAGAGTGTGTAGTTACAAGAAACTACGGCGTAACCGGCATCTGCCAAAGCAACATGTAATTCATCGTTTTGTGCCTTGTCCCCGCTTGCCCAACCGCCACCGTGGATGAACAAATATGTTGGCGTTCCAGAAAGAAGTCCACTTTCTGGAAGATAGATATTCAATGTTGGGTCAGTACAGCCAGGCGATTCATAGACAACGTCAGAAACAATATCTGCCGAGTAAGCGCTTTGTGCTAAACATAGAATGAATATTCCATATTTCATTTGAATAAGCATAACATCAAAACGCACAATTTCAAAACATATTCCAAACGGTTTCTTGGGAACACCCCAAGCACCAACTGCAGCCAACGAGTCACGTTTCACGCACGCGAAAAGATGTGGGTCTGTGAAACGGTGTGTATAATTTCATAAATGGATTCTCTACTAAAATAAAGGGCTTAACTTGGCAAACCTAAAATCTAAACTAACTTTAAGTGTCTTTGTGCTTGCAATGATGAACGTCGCTGTTGTTATGAGTTTGAGAGGACTCCCGATGATGGCAAAAGAAGGCCTAACCATGGTCTTCTACTTGTTGTTTGCATCGATTCTATTTCTCGTTCCTGTCTCTCTTGTTTCCGCCGAACTTGCAACTGGGTGGCCAAAAAATGGCGGTGTCTACGTTTGGGTAAAAGAGGCGTTTGGTTCAAAACTTGGATTCACCGCAATTTGGTTACAGTGGATTCAAAACGTAATTTGGTATCCGACTGTTCTTGCGTTTGCAGCAGGAGCACTTGCGTATTTGTTTATGGATCCCGAACTTGCTGATAATAAGTTCTTTAGTGTCGTCGTCATTTTGGTTGTGTACTGGGGTGCAACACTCGTTAACTTGCGAGGCGTTGCTTCAGCAGGTTGGCTTACAACTGCTGGTGTTATTGGCGGGACTATTTTGCCTGGTTTGCTCATCATCGTACTAGGCGCATTTTGGTGGTTTGGAGGG
>JASMLG010000041.1 GCA_030748805.1 Phycisphaerales bacterium
AGGTGAGGGTACAAACTGTAAGACAACTGACTGCCCTGTTGCAGGTGCTGGTGATGAATGTAGTGCCCCCCTTGTAGCAGTCAACGGTGCAAATCCTTTTGAAACAAACACAGCAACTCCAAGTTCACCAGAACCAGATGAGTCACAGTGTTCAGGTACATATCTTGACTGGTCTAATTGCCAAGACATTTGGTTCCTCTACACTCCATCAACTTCAGGAAGTGTCCATTTCACAACTTGTGATGCAACTAGTTACGACACATCGATGGCACTCTATGCTGGCTCATGTGATAACCAAGTAGCTTGCAATGGTGATGCAAGTGGTGAGAATGGCTGTCAGGCATATTATTCAGCTATCGATTTCAATGTCGAGGCAGGCGAAGCTTACTACATTCGCATTGGTGGTTGGCAAGGTGATACAGGTGAAGGTGTTCTTACCATCGATTAATTAGCGTATATACACGTTTTTTGCAGCAGCAGGTAGTTTTGTGCCTGCTGCTGTCTTTTTCTACTTGACTTCTTTCTATTATATTGTCACAATGAACTGTACATAAAAGTTAACTTTTACAGGAGATAAGAGAGATGAATACAATTAATTGTTTGGCTGCTGTTCTTGGTGTTTCTACAATTGCATCAGGTGGTATTTTGATGGATCAGATTGGATTAGATGATGGATCTAGCATTGATACCTCAAATGCAACTGGCTCCCAGAACTTTGAGGAAGCTTATGATGTTTATGATTTAGCTACACTAGACAACTTTACTGGTGCAGGTGAAAGTGTCACATCAGTTGAAGCGGTCGTTACTGGCTGGAACGGATACGGGGACATTTCTGGCATTACTGGCTATACCGTAAACCTGCACAGTTCTACTGCAGCAGCAGCTGCTGATTTGACTGGAGACATTGGTTCACAATGGGTTGATCCAGCTGATGCGATTATAAGTGCCACGTGGACTGGAGTTGGAGGTGACCTAGTCCTTTTCAATGTTGCTCTGACAGCAGTTTCAGGTGACAATTACGTAAGTGTTGTTCCTGATAACGAGTTTGCAACTAACGGACAAACTGCCATAGCGATGTCTACTCTTGGTGACGGTGAGTACTACCAAGCAAATCCTGGAGGGGGTTTCGGAATGCCGGGTAATGAACAAGCTGGAGTAGGCAACTCTGCATACAGGGTTGGTTCAGGTGGACCTGCAGATCCATGTTCGCTGCCACTTCCAACTTTGTGTACTGAAGATGTCGATGGTGATCAAGTAGTTGCTGTTGGCGACGTGCTTTCAATTATTGCTGAAATGGGTATTTGCGGTGACGGAACATTTAGACCTGCTGGCGATGTGGCACCATTACCATATGGCGACTGCTGCGTAGATGTAGGCGACCTCCTAGCAGTTATTGCTGCTTGGGGAAATGATTGTCTTCTAAGAGGTGCTTGTTGCTCAGAAACCGGCGTCTGTGTAGACAATTTAACTCTTGATGAATGCCTTGCAACTGCTGGGTACTATCTTGGCGATGATTCACAATGCGCTGATGGGGATTGTGACCCAGGAGCATGTTGCATGGATTCATCATCTTGCTTAGACGGAACATCTTCTTGGTATTGTGAGTCAGTAGGAGGTATGTTTAGGGGTTCTGGCACAATTTGTTCTGAAGTAAGTTGTGATACTGATTGTAACGCTACTGGCTGCCAAGCCCCTGACTTAGGAGGCCATGGTGCTGGTGGAATTATTGGAGCAACAAGTGACACGAACGCTTCTGCTGGTTACAGAGTTGCTGATAACTTTAGGCCAACTGCAAACGGTTCCATAACACAAGTTTGTTGGTGGGGTCTTTATATTGATTTCAGTTCAAGTACTGACTGTGGAGTAGATGGTCCAGGTACTGGTGATAGTTTCACTATTACTTATTATCTCGATGATGCTGATTCAACTGTTCCAGGAACTGAATTTGCTGGTCCTTTTGAAGTTGCTTCAAGTGTTAACGCAACAGGTGATGTAATTCCTTCTGGAATTGGTGATATTGTTCAATACGAATACACTGCGAATCATCCTCCAGTAAAAGTCCAATCAGGTGAATGCTATTGGATTTCAATAGTTAATCAAACTACAGAATCATGTTTCTGGCTATGGGAAACAGCACCTCCAGGAGATGAAAGATCTTCTCAAGATAATGGTGGTTGGGGAGCAAGTGATTATGACCTTGGCTTCTGTGTTAATGTTGATACAGGAATGGATGCTTGTGGAGCCTTTGTAGGTCCTTGCTGCTTGCCTAATCTTTCTTGTATTATCGTAAGCGCTGGCGATTGTGCTGATGCTGAAGGAACTTACGGAGGTGACAATTTGACTTGTGCCGATGTAAACAATTGCGATCCAGTTCCGGGAGCGTGTTGCTTAGGTGAGACATCTTGCCTCGATGATCAATTGGATGTCGACTGTATTGCATTTGGTGGCACATTTATGGGCGAAGGCACACTATGTGCTGATGTGAGTTGTGAACCAAATCCGTTTGACCAAATTGGTGCGGCAAACGGCGGTGATTTAGCTGGCAATATTACTGCTAGCCAAATATTCGAAGCAGCTTACTCCAGTTATGACATTGCGACACTTGATAACTTTACATTTGATGAATCGACCACGATTGAATCTATTGAAGCGGTTATCGATGGCTGGAATGGGTATGCAGATATTAATGCAATTACCAATTACACAATTAGTATTTACAGTTCAGTTGCAGCAGCTGGAACCGACTTAGTTGGCGATGTGTACTCAATTGATATTGTTACACCAACATTCCCAACATGGACTGGAGCTGGTACCTTGGTTAACTTCCAACTATTTGTAAACCTTCCTGCTGGAGAATATTGGTACGCTGTGATTCCATGGAACGAGTATAAAACGAATGGCCAGACAGGCATTGCTACTTCTAATCTTGGAGATGGATCCTACTACCAAGCAAATCCTAACGGTGGTTTTGGTTTTGGACAGACACAAGAGGGTTCTGGAAACTCAGCTTACAGATTGATAATCGAGTAACTTGAAGCACTTATTCAGAGGGACACCCATATTGGGTGTCCCTTTTTTTATTTATGTTTGTCCAAACTGAGTTCTGCGAAAAAAGTTGGTAGTAATTGAAAAAGATCTGGATTACAGGCACTCTTTAACTCGCGTGTAATTAACCGTAATAACATTTGTGTCTCCTCCAATAATCGACAAATCATGTATTGCAAATACAAAGTGGTTATTATCGATTATTTTATAGACATACATTACGGGTTTATCGTGTTCGTCACTTACCCACTCGTCCATAGTTCCCCAAAGAATTAGAGTTGTCCTTTTCTTATCTAATACCCCTTCACTATTTCTCATCGATGTTCCTAGGTTATCGATAAATGTTGCTGAGAACTTGTGCTTGTAATTGTCATAACCCATCAATAACTTGCTTTCAAATGGGAATCCCATTAGGATTCCAGTGTGGTCCCCTTCTAAAAATCTTCCACCGTAAATCATCTTAAAAGTTGCCTTGCCAGAGTCGGGGGGTAACCCCATCGTCACAGTGCTTGTTGTCCAACTTCCACATAGATTTGCCAGAAAATCATGGTTCTTATTTGTTTTTGATAACTCTTCGCCTAATTTCCGCATCCTTGCAAGAGTTTCTCCTGGAACTTCATCTGGAGGTGCAACGAAGGAGCAAAGGGTTACACTCGAGAGAAGGCAGACGGATGTAATTAATCTAGGAATTTTACAGGTCATTTTGGTTCTCCAATTTAATAAGATTTCTCATGCTACAATGTGTACTATGAAATTTCTTAACACATTAGTTTGTATCGGTTTAATTTGCATAAGTAGTTGTGGACAATCGAGCGACGATCAAATTTCTGATACTGACGATCAAATATCTGATACTAAAGTTACAAGCACCATTCCAGGAGCAGATATTTCTCTTGAATGGAGTGAGCGTGACTTTGGAGTGATATGGGACTTTGAGTCAGTAACTACTACATTTCCGTTCACTAACACTGGCTCAAAGACATTAGTGCTAAAACGTCTACAAGCAGGGTGTGGTTGTACAAGTCCAGTTGCTGACAAGTACACCTTGCAGCCGGGAGAGAGTGGGACAATTACAGTAACATTTGACCCGAGTAGTAAAGAGAATAAACAAGATAAAAAAGTGACCATATTTTCCAACTCTGCAAGAGAGCCAGAAAAAGCGTTCTGGATCCGTTCGTTCGTAAGACCATTCGTAAAAATTAATGACAAGTTTTTAAAACTAAATGAAATGGAATTAGGTAAATCTCATTCCGTTGAATTTGATTTTTTTCCTGTTGATCCTGATTTTACAATTACATCAATGGAAGGAAGTGGAAAACATGGTATGCATATTTCTGGTGAGGAAATAGAAGTTCCTGAGGGCTCACCACGAAGAATACGAATTACAGTAGATGACAAAATGCCTTGGGGAGCTTTTCACAGTTCGCTTTTGGTAAGTGGCTACGGCAAAAAGCCAGATGGAACGACTATTAATCATAATTTTACTGTTTACGCGAATGGCAAGTCGTTTGGAAAAATTAAAACAGATAATTACATAATTGGCCTTGGAACATTGCAGCAAGGTGGTTCTTATCACAAAAGGGCAAGAATATATCATGAAGATGATGTTCCTTTTGAAGTTATAAACACTGTAATTCTCAAACCATCGGTTCAAGGGATAAACGCTACTTCTGTGCAAAATGACGATGGTTCCTACAACATCATTATTACTGGAACTTTACCTCCTTCTCACAAGGGTCCGTTCAATGCAGAACTATTGGTTCAGACAGATGTTTCTGGAGAAGAGATTTTAAAATTTAGAATTACTGGTGTTGTTCCTAAGAAGTAATGATGATGGAATACAAGTGGCATCAACGTTTCTTAGAATTAGCTGATTCGATATCTTCATGGAGCAAAGATCCATCCAGAGGAGTTGGCGCTGTCATCGTTTCTCCTATGAAACAAGTTCTCGCAACTGGATACAATGGTCTTCCGCGTGGATTTGAGGATCACGAAGAACGTCTTCAGCGACCTGTTAAGTATGATCTTATCGTACATGCTGAGATGAACGCAATTATCCAATGTGCACGTAATGGGGTTTCTCCAGTTGACGCTACTTTATATTCAACGTTTAGCCCTTGTATTAATTGTGCCTTATCAATTGTTCAATCAGGCATCTCAAGAGTTGTTACGAAAGAAATTTCTGAAGGAGACGAACATTGGAATGATTCAATAGAAAAAAGTTTGAGTTTGTTTGAAGAAGTTGGAATCGAGTATTTAACAATCGATTGCGAGTGCAAATGAGAATCTTAATTGCGGTTTTTTTGTCACTATCTTTTGGATGTAAACAAACTAGAACTAACGAATGGAATCAACAAAGCCACTCTGCTGTTTTCAAATCCCTACCACTTCCTTCACCCACATCTATAAGGACTGGAAGTGGAGCCCCAGGGAATTTGTATTGGCAACAACAAGTTGATCACACTATTGAAGTGACTTTAGATGTTAAAACAAACTCCATAAGTGCTTCTCAAGTCATGAAGTACTACAATAATTCTCCAGATTCACTCAATTATATTTGGTTGCAACTTGAACAGAATGTTCATAGAGATGACAGTGTGAGAAGTCGAGAAGGTAGAGGAACAGGAGAAAAAGCTTTTGACGGAATTAAAATTTCTAATTTGAAAGTTGACGGCACTGAGGTTCCGTTTTATGACCATGGCACTTTGGGTAAGATTATTTTGAATAATCCGATTGAACCTAACCAATCTGTTGAAATATCTATGGATTGGTCTTTCCCTATTACGACTAAGGCAAGTTTAAGAATGGGTTATGATGACTCATACAAGGCAGGTCCTGTTTGGGAGTTGGCTCAGTGGATCCCAGTTCCTTGTGTTTACGATGACGTATATGGTTGGAATACTCTTCCCTATATTGGTCGTGGAGAGTTCTATACGAATTTTGGTAATTACACAGTAAAAATTACCGTTCCCGATAATCATCTAGTATTTGGCTCAGGAGTTCTTTCAAATCCAGAAATGGTGTTGACTAAGGAGCAACAGGAACTCCTAAAAACAGCAATGAATTCCGAGTCAATTGTTGTGGTCAGACCAGAGGAAAATATATCATTAGAAAGCAACTCATCGAAAACGTGGCATTTTGAAGGGGAAAATATACGTACTTTTGCATGGGCAACTAGCGCTAGTTTTATTTGGGAGGCAGCAAGTGTTGAGATTAAGAATAACAGTGGTTCACCAGTGAGAGTTCTTTGCCAAGCAGCATATCCAGCAGAAGTTAAGGATGTTTGGGATGAAGCAGTTAGCTATGTACAACATTCAATCAAATACTATAGCGAACATCTAATTCCTTACCCTTGGCCTCAGATGACTGTTGTGAGAGGTAAAGCAGGAGGTATGGAATATCCAATGATAGTGTATTGCAGAGGAGATTCGCATGAAGGTCTTTTTAATGTGACTGATCATGAAGTTGGGCATGATTGGTTTCCGATGCTTGTGAACACAGATGAGCGTAGGCATGCTTGGATGGATGAAGGTTTTAATACGTTTGTAAATCATTACTCCCTGGAGGATTTTTATGGTGACCGCAAACATAAATTAGATGTTCCAGTTTACAAAGCATGTGATTTTTGTAATGATCAGTTCGCAGTCAATACCCCTGCTGACCAGTTAAAGTCAAGAAGGCATTTAAGTTACAGGAAGCCGGGATATGGATTACGTTTTCTAAGAGAAGAGATTATTGGTGAGGAGCGTTTTGATTTTGCCTTTAAGGAATATATTCGAAGATGGGCTTTCAAATCACCTCGACCTTCAGATTTCTACCGAACGATGGAAGACGCATCTGGTATGGACCTGCAATGGTTTTTCAGAGGTTTTTTTGAGGAAACTAGACAACTTGATCAAGCAGTTCGTGAAGTTAAAATCAAAAAAGATGGTGTTTCTGTCACAATTGAAAATCTTGCCGACTGGGTTTGCCCAGTTCGATTGCAAATAACCTGCTTAGATGGTTCGGTTCACAACTATAAGTTACCAGTAACAATTTGGGCATGGTCGTCTGTTCACAAACAAACTTTTGAATTACCTTCCCAAGCGGTTTCTGTAGTAATAGATCCAGAAAATGCTTATCCAGATATAAATACTACAAATAATGGTTGGATTATTCAACAATAACTATAAAATGAAAATAAGGTGCTTGCAGAATTAGTTAGTTTCATTTTTGTTGTAACTCCAACAATCGATTTCGTGCATCCGAAAAGATTCCTTCTTCATATGTTGATCAATATGGCAATACTTATACATTTACAGGTTTAAGTGGACTTGTCGCAATAATCGAATCTCCTAGTGGTCTCGTTTTGACTTTAGAACGATCACTTGCATTTGTTGACGCACTATTTAAGTCGAAAATTTACTCACTAGATTACTCAAATGCAACAAATGTTTTGGAACTTGATTCCTTAAAAAATGGTGAGTTTGATGCTGTAATGAAAGAACTTTTATACGAAGGACCACGGGAAAATATGGAAGGTCTTGCGATGGGGCCAGAGTTGGGTGATGGCAGGTATCTCATTTTGGGTATTGTGGATGATGGCGACCCAATAAGTAGCAACAGAGTTTGTTCTTTTATTTTGCAAGAAGAAGTCATTTGTGAGGAAGATCTCAACAGTGACGATGAGGTTGGCGTTTCAGATCTACTAATAATTATTGATGACTGGGGACCCGTTAAAGATAGCGAATCGGACTTAAATAGTGACGGAATTGTCGATGTTGTCGACTTACTCCAAGTTGTATCTGCGTGGGGCTCATGCTAATCTGTACTTATGGCAAGGAAGAGGAAGAAGAAAAAAGGTGGCTACAAACCTACTGTGCAATCACCGCAAGACATCATCGATGCCATTCTTGTGATTGCAGAAAAGATTCCTGCAACAGATGAGCCGGGACCACTGTGGGGTGAATTGCATAAGGCATTTTTGAAATCAGATGTTGACAAGCAAGTTGCTGCAAAAATCATTATGCATAAAGATATTGAGGAACTTCGATCGGTTGTTGCCCAATTGCAAATGGGTGGACAAGTTGAACTTTCCGAAACCGAAGCAGCAGAGTTGCCTACACTTGACCATGAAACGCAAATCGAAGCGCTCCGTTGTTTTCGCAAACGAGTAAAGTTTATGAAACTCGACCGAGAGTCAAAACTTGGTGTTGGCCCACTCTCGGGAGGTAAAGAAGCAAATGTTGATTCGATGATGGCGCCTCACGATTACCCAATGGAGGTCTGGCTCGCTCTCGCCAAAGATGGGCAACTCGTTGACGATGGCGGTGGCTTTTTCCACGTTCCGTAAATTTCCAAGTGGCAGTTATGTCGAAACGTCCTTGCTGCGGGGACACCCACACAATATGCTCGCAAAGCGAACACGCCTGTGGGAGTCCACTTTGCGAGTTGTTAAGATGGTTTACCAGAGTGAGGAATAAACAATCCCTCGGATTGTTTATTTGGTGAGTAACCGTCCAGTTGGTTCAAAGACCCTGCGAACCAAGGTTTCATTTTTGTTCCAAATGACAGTAGTGTCCTTGGTGTAATACCAGATAAAACGGAGTCGTTCCCAGCCAGTATCACCAACGCTGTAAAACAACGTTATGAACTCGCCATCATTCTCTGGGTGATTCATCGTGTGCAATACAGCAAGGTCGTCCCCTTGGTACATTTCGCCATCGACAATAAAACCGTTCTTTGTAAACTTAATAGCATCATCGCATTTTGCTAAAAGTACCGAATGATTTTCAATCGGCTCGTTCCCTATCAAGAGAAGATTGCCCCCTTCCTCGACATCTGCCAGCCAAGCACCCGTGTCTTGAAGCACTTCTTCAGTGGTATCGACTTCAACCCTTGCCCCTGCAAGTGTCCCTGCTATCGTGGGGCTTATTTGCCCCTTTGGAAAAGTTCTGTAATAGTGGTAGTTCGGGTCAATGTCGACCCAGCCATCACCCAAAATTGTTTCGAGTACTTGTGGATGTGTAGAGCTCATTTCGTGGGTTGTTTGCGGAACGTTGTGTTCATAGACCCAATATTGAAAAAACTGATTAAGCCAACCAGAGGGTCTGTCAGGATATTCTTGTTCAGCAGCAAGTTGGATTTCTTTCCACGTTGCAGCTTTGCCCATGTTGTCGTGAGCAAATCTAGCCAGTACTTGCCAAATTTTGCTCTCTGACGGCTCTTCTAATGTACCTTCGTTGAGTACATCTTCAAGCATCATGAAGACAAAGGCACCCTTGTCATATCCGACAAATCTATCTACAGGACCATCGTCTGGATCCGCTGAGCCAAAGTTTGCAAGCGCACCATTATCAAGTGTTGGGTCAAGTGAGACCTTGTTGAGCAGTCCTCGTCTGTACGAACGTGCTGCATCTGCTCCATCTTCAAGTGCTCGCCTTCCGTAGTTCGTTGAGTAACTTGTGAGTGCTTCGCACCAGTTCCCGTGGGTTGCATCAACATAGACACCATTACCCCACCAATTGTGAAGTAACTCATGGTCTAAGTAGCCAGGAGCAAGTGATTTAGGAGCCATGCCAACAACTCTTGGTCCAAGCACAGTAAAGCCAGGATATGCAAAACCACTTGAAAAGAAGTTTTCAACGATGGCGAAATGGTCATACGGATATTTGCCTAGTAATGGTACATAGAGTTGTAAATAATCGTCTGCGGCTTCGAGATAATATTCTGCCTTATCTGCATGGTTAGCACCAAGATGCACAGAAACAGTTACCTCACCTTCTGGAGTTGTAACGAGTCGCTTGTCAACAACATGTTTGTTTCCAACGAGTGCCATGCCATCTACAGGGCGTGGAGTTTTCCACCCTTCCTCGCTAGGATTACCGCTTGCGACAAATGACCACCCTTGGATTGGTGTAACTTCAAGAGTAATAGTCCTCAAAATTGGCTGTCCATTTTCATCCACAGGTGTTGGATACCAGCCAGCCCAATCGGACAAAAACACCCCTTCTTCACTGATGTGTGCATCGACCGAGAAATTGTGTATTTGACCAACTCGTTCTCCACTCTCAACATCGTCTTGAAAAACGCCCTCCCACGTAATGACCCCATCTTCTGAGGAGTTAATTTTCAAATTAGCATACTCGACATTGGCATATTCACACGCCTGAATACTCGTTGTTCCAATCAACGTTCCGTTAGTAGGATCGATACGAATGTCTAGGTGTTGAGTAGGCGAAAAAGTTGCAATGCTAAGGGTAATAATAGGTAATGTCATAAGAGTTGTACGATACACAATGCTTTGAGAAAAGTAACGTTTTTCAGGGGTAAATAATAGACATATCTGGTATCATTGCCCGCTTATAGTCAGAGCGAGTTAAGCACCCAGAAATATGGATTTGCGGCACCGTCCGCCGCGTTTTGAAAGTTCTCGCAAACACCCCCACTTGAGCCAGAATTACCACATTCTGTGCTCCGCTGAGCAATCGGAGATAAGACGATTCAATGAGCAAGCCGATCACAAAAAACGGAACAGCGCCAAAACCGCAGAGCATCGACGAACACATCGTCGAAATTGTTTGCGACTCTGGAGAAGGTGCTCAAAAAGCAGGAACTCTCTTTGCAACAATCAGTGCAAAAATGGGTAACGGTATTTGGACAGTAGAAATTATTCCCGCAGAGATAAAACCTCCAGCACGTTCCCGCGAAGGAGCGAGCGGAAACCGAATTCGAGTCGGAAGTTCGAACATGACAAACGCTGGCGATGAAGCGAACCTTGTTGTTGCATTGAATGAACAGGTTTTATATGGTCGTCTTGCACAGGATGCATACGGTCCTGAAACAACAATCCTTCTTGAGAGCGTTTGGGCAACAGATCCAGATAATAATATTCGGGACGCATACACTGCAGCCCTCGCAGATTTTTCTGCTCGTGGTTTGAACGTTATCGAACTTCCAATCCATGAAGCATGTTGCGAACTCATGACTGATCCCCGCCTTGGTAAGAACATCTTTGTTCTTGGGGTTCTCTGCTACATTTATCAACGAGATACTGTTCTTGCAAAGCAAGAAATTGCAAACATCTTTGCTAAGAAGGGTGAAAAAGTTATCTCAACTAATCACGTATTGCTTGATGCTGGAGTTGAATTTGCTTCTAAGCATATCCCTTTCACGTACACAATTCCAAATATGAAGATCTCTGATGACCAAGTTGTCATGAATGGAAATGTAGCGGTTGGTCTTGGAGTTATGGCTTCAGGTATGGATATGGTTTCAATGTATCCAATAACACCTGCAACTTCTGCTTCCCATTACCTTGCAAATGTTTTCGATCAAGCAGGAGGTTTCGTACATCAAGCAGAAGATGAGATTGCGGCGATTGGCTTTGCGTTAGGCGCATCGTATGCTGGCAAGACAGCATGTACTATTACATCTGGTCCGGGTATGGCTCTTAAAACAGAATTCATCGGCTTGGCTGTAATGTCTGAGATCCCGATTGTTATCGTTAATGTTCAACGCGGCGGACCCTCAACTGGTCTCCCAACCAAAGTAGAACAAGGTGACTTACTAAATGCGATGTATGGTGCAACTGGTGATGCCCCTAAAATCATAATGGCTCCAGCAACAATTGAGGAGTGTTTCCATAGCATCATCACAGCAAGGCAACTTGCAGAGGCCTTTAGATCCCCTGTAGTAGTACTTACTGACGCCAACCTTGCAACAGGCCAGACGCTCTATAAACGACCAGTACCAAAAGATGA
>JASMLG010000042.1 GCA_030748805.1 Phycisphaerales bacterium
AGTGATGGCACAAGCCATACTGCAAGAGTGGATGTACCAAAGGGTGATCCTCGCGATCCAATGACCGAAGACGAAATTGCAGTCAAGTTCAACGCTCTTGGCGAATCCGTTATTGGGCTTGACGCGTGCAACGAACTACGCACTCTCGTTATGAATATGGAAAACGAAGAAACACTTGCCCGTATGTTTGAACTAATGACCGCTAAGGAAACCGCCTCTTGTTAATTGTTAGCACGATTGCTCTTTCAATTGGCTCGGAACATCCCATGCAATTCGATGCGTTAACTTCTGGCGGGTTGTATTGGCTCATCGAAGTCGATGGTGATAAAGAAGAACGACCGTTTACAATCGAAAAAGGCGAACTCGTCCGCTGGTAAAAACTATCCCGCGGATCGTTTACATTCGTCGAATTAATTGACCCGCGGTCAATTAACGCTAGGATTTCTAGTGATAGTTACGTCGAAATCGCTAATCAGTTGCGTTGACGCTCAGCGTTGCAGTTGGGTTTACGTGATCTTGGCAGAGTGAACTACCTTCTGCATTATCAATCACATCTTGGAGTGACATCGAAGATAAACTTGTTTCAAGTGCTTCAATTGCCAAGTCAATTTGTTGATGCAACGGACAAAGTGCATGTTGGTGATCTGCTCTTCCAAGTGGACATTCCTTAATGCGTTCAAGTGGATCGATAACAGTCACAACTTGCAGGAGGTTAACTTTAGTTGGATCGCAAGCAAGTATAAAACCGCCATTACGACCGCGTTGACCTTTGGATAACTTGGCACGACCCAGTTGTTGCAACACCTTGACACTGTATCCTGGCGGTACCAGGGTTGCAGATGCTATTTCCTCAGCGGTTAAGGATTTGCCCTTGTGTTCTGTGAGATAAATCATTATTCGAAGTGCGTATTCAGCTGTTCGTGAGAGCATATTGGTGATTCCTTATGCTGGAGGTGTAAAAACTTGTTTCAAGATAATTATATCAACTTAAGGGTTTTTAAGTATGTGTCTATTAAAGAACAGTCCCCCAGGCACTCCGCCGAGTGTTTCCACCGAGGTGAGGCAGAGGGAGGGAGGGTGGCGGAAACGGCGGAGTGCCTGAGGGACGATTTGAGAAGAGGAAAATAAGAGAGTTCAAATTCCTAGTGGACTTCTGTATCCACTAATCGAATAATACAACGCCAAGTGCACGTGTCAAGGGAGATGGCAAGGAATTTGTGAGAAATTTCACAATAACGTCATAATTTATGCAATTAATTTTCAGGGGGGATTAATTGTACGTTTTTAGCGTTCTGAAGTTGGTTTTTGCGAAGTTCGTTTTCAGGCCAAAGTACTACTAAACGCTCTAAATGTGGAATTGCTCGCCTATATTCACCCAGTCCGAGCCATAAATCAGCAAGCATCCGATCGGTGTATGGCGGTCTCCACAGCCCGTGATCAATCACGATGTAGAGGTGATCTGTCATTGGCTTTATCTGTGAGAAATCGCCTTGCTGGACTTGGCTCCATGCTTTCTGCCCTTGGTATTCGTGCCAGCGAATCCAACCGCTGTGGACAAGTAACCCAAAGGTGACTGTCACCACGAATACCCAACCAATGGAGTTGGGTTTGTAATCCCCGTGGTATTTTAGTTTCCAGCGACCAACCCTTAGGTTTGCGTCAGTGAATAATTTGAGCGTTGTGACAGCAGCCCAGCTAGCGATTACGCCCAAGGTTATTGCAAGAAGAAATGGCACTTCGCCGTAAAGTTGCCTTGTCGCAAGCAAAGTTCCAAGACAAACAAAGACCCCAAGAATTTCTTGTGGCCAAGTCCAGGCCCAAGGCACATCTGGTTTTGTAAAGTTTTCGAAAGATGATAAAAGTGGTGGTTTGCTGTAACCGAATTTTAGAGCATCTCTTGGACAGGACATTACGCAATCCAAATCCTTCATGCATCCTGGTGTTACTACTCTTCCGTGGACTTGTATTTCGTGATGGACTCTAATATGTGATGTACACGCTGGGGTACACTTTCCACAGCCATCGCAGTCACCAACTAATTGGATGCCAGCAGGGGATAAGCGGTCTAGCCCAGCGAACAGTGCTCCGTAGGGACAGACATATCTGCAAAAACCACGTGACCCCATTAGCCAGACAATCGCTCCGCCAACAACGAGAAACGTAACGGTCGTCATAAGTGGTCCCGGAAGGTTGCGTGTAAATTGTTCAGTAGTAAAAGACCCAAGACCCTGCTCGTCTGTAAGAACGCGTAAGCCCGGCCAAGCACGTCCTTCGTACAGCCGAATAACAGTTGGCCAGACAAACATATAAAGAAGAGCAGCAAGTGCAGCAAGCGGGAGCAAGCGAGAGCGGACTGGTTTTGGTCTGATTCCAAACTTGCCAAGTATCCAAGAAGCAAAATCTTCGAGTGCAAGAATGTGACAACCCCAAGAACAAAAGAATCGTCCAAAGATCAGAACGCTCACCATAATCAGTCCAAGTAAAATTGTTCCAATGGTGACAACGCCTTCCTCAATGGTGAACATGGTTTCATTTAGTTCGGCAGGGGAGACAGTTCTCCCAGCAATCCACCAATGAATCAAGTGCACCATGAAAAGTACATAGAGACCAATTAGAATAATTGCGCGTCGCCTACTTAAGCGAGCGCTTCGCTTTTGGATTTGTTCAGGCGTTGGAAATGATTGCGACATAAGTCGCCTACTTAAACTAGCGCTTCGCTTTTGCATTTGTTCACGGGTTGGAAATGATTGCGACATAAGAGGACGTACTTGTCAACTATGTCGGTTTAATTGTGCTTTGTCAATCGTATTATTGCAATGTTCGTATATAAGCAACGATACTGAGCAAATCATTTTCTTTTAACATAGGATTCCCACCCTTTGGAGGCATTTCCAAATTCATCACACTCTTAGGATCATCCACCTTTCGGCCGACTGTTATATATTCGAGTAATTCTTTGTCAGTACTGTTACTAACGAACTCACTGCCTACGAGGGTAGGGCTGAGATCTGGTAAGCCGTTTGCATCCGCGCCATGGCACGAAGCGCAAGATGTTTTCCATAGAATTGAGCCAGTTTCAACACTTGGTGCTTGTGTTACCTTCTTTTCCTTGCCACAGCACGGGAGAATCAGTAGGGGTAGAAGGAGGATTAGAGGTTTAAGCATTTGGAGTTCCTAGTTTTGGTGAATGTGAATGAAAAAACGTGTGAAAAAAATCACGATTAAACGTTATAGAAAGGTATTTATTAACGTGTTAGGTGTGTACTACGAAATTTGTGCTATTTGACGAAAATCAAGCATTCTCGCTTCAAGATCTTCGCGGGTAGTAGCACAGAGTCCATCAAGTCCAAACGAGCCGAGAGTAAAGGAAGCTGTCACAGTTCCCCAAGCCATGCCAGCTTGCATTGCAGGGAAATCGAGCCGACCTGAAGCGGCGATGTAACCCATGAAACCACCAGCGAAAGTATCGCCAGCGCCAGTTGGGTCAACTACACCATCTTCTTCTAGCGGGAATGCAGGAACAACTGCAACTCCATCTCGGTGTACAAGCACAGCGCCATGTTCACCCTTCTTAACAATGACAAAACTTGGCCCCATGTCAATAATTGCCCTTGCTGCTGTGATTGGATTCGAAATTTCTGTGAGTTGCTGGGACTCTGAATCATTGATAATCAGACCATCAATTTCTTTGAAGAGAGCAAGCAACTCGTCGCGTGCAATATTTATCCATAAATCCATTGTGTCTGCGACAGCGAGTTCCCTATTTGGAAATTGTTGGAGCAAGTCGAGTTGTACGCTTGGGTGCGAGTTTGCAAGAAAAATTAAACGACTATCAGAGTACGAGTCAGGAACTTCCGGGGGAGCTTCTTCAAGCACGCCAAGTTCGGTGAAGAGCGTTTCGCGCTGGTTCATGTTATCGAAGTAGCGACCACCCCAAGCGAATGTTTTTGATTCCCCTCTTTTTTCAAGTCCGTCAAGGCAGAGCCCATCGATTGAAGCAAGCAGGGATTCGTGCTCTTCTGGCCAATCACCGCCGACTGCTCCGACTATTCGCACGGGTGCGTGATGAAACGCAGCCGCTGCAGCAAAGTACGCACAAGAGCCACCTGAGACCTCCTCAGCTTTTGCATTGGGAGTATGGACAGTGTCAATTCCGATTGTTCCTGTTACAAGTAATGGCATAAGAGGGGGATTATAGTGCAGCGCGAAGATTCCCACCAACCTCATCAAGTACTGTTCTTGCTTCAGTTGCTTCTATGGTTTTCTTGTGCATGAGTACTGCGACCTTGACATCACCGGTTGCCCTTTCAAGAAGTTCTGCTGAGGTCTCTCGGTCAATTTCGCAAATAGTCGAAACAATTCGAATCGCACGGTCAAGTAATTTCGAGTTGGTTGCCTTGAGGTCCACCATCAAATTTCCATAGACCTTCCCGAGTTTTGTAAAAAGTGTGGTTGTGATGATATTGAGTGTAAGTTTCGTTGCAGTGCCTGCTTTCAGACGAGTAGAGCCGGTTAAGGGTTCAGCTCCTGTCTTGAGTTGGATTAGGTAGTCGACCTTAGGTGAGATATCACTACAAGTGAGAAAAGCTGTCGTTGCGCTGTGTTTTTTAGCGATTTCAAGACCGCCAAGAACCCATGGGGTTGTGCCGCCAGCTGCAATGCCAAGCACTGTATCTTGGTTTGTCAATTTAATTCTGTCAAATTCTGGAGCAATGCCGTCAGGGTCGTCTTCTTTTGCTTCAGAAGAAATACGAAGTGAAGCATCCCCACCAGCTATTAATCCTATGACCAATCCGGGGGATGATTGAAAAGTTGGCGGGCATTCGGCAGCATCGAGAACTCCAAGACGTCCAGAAGTACCGCAACCAAAATAGATTAGCCGTCCGCCATTGGATATTTTTTGGACTAGAGCATCTATAAAATTGGCAATATCATTTGAAGCACGTTGCACTGCACGAATTGCTTCTTGGTGATCTTCGCTTAATAATGAAACGCATTCAAAGGTAGAAAGTAAATCTAACTCTTGCTTTTCTTCATGCACTTGCTCTGTTAAGAGGTGTCCTCTGTTGGGGGGGATTTGCATTCGTGGAGTTTACTATAATAAAAACATCGCCCTACACTTGCAGGGCGATGTCTAATAAACAAATGGTGTGACAGTCACGAAGCGTGACAGTCAGCAAACATTAGACCATTTCCTTCAAGGCCTTCAAAGGGGTGACTTTGACAGCTTTTCGAGCTGGTTTTGCAGGAATATCTCGGAATTCTTTAAGGAGTGGAAGCCATACGTTTTTACGTGCAGGGCGTCTTGGAACGATTTTCTTCTTAACTTTCATGAGACCAGGTACAGTAAATACACCAGGGCCTCTGTTTCCGAGATCTTTCTTAATCATTTTTGACATACATTCGAACACTGATGCAACTTCTTTACGAGTTAAGCCAGTATTAGTTGAAATGTCACCCAAAATTTGTGTCTTAGTTCGAGGTTTGACTTCAGTTGTCTTTGCTTTTTTTGTAGTTCTTTTCTTTGTTTTCTTTGTGGCCATGGATTCGAATCCTTTCTTTGGTCCAACTCGTTTGTGTGCTCTCCCGCCAACACTTGGCGAATCAAATGGCACGTTCAAAGCGAAATGTACCGAGTATATGTTCCTATAACAAGTGGGAAGTACAGGAAAATACAGTGTTTTTTGCATTTTTATTCAAAAATACCCTTTTTGATTATTAAGAAGTTTTTATGAAAAGTTGTGACAATGTTCACAGGATATATGCCGACTGGTATCATTCTCTTTTCTCTACACCTCACTTTAGACCCAGAATAACTAAGACCATGTTTGAATACGATGTTTGCATAGTTGGTACAGGACGTGTTGGATTGCCCCTAGGGCTATCTTTGATGGAAGTTGGAGTAAACGTAACAGGTGTTGATCTCGACAAAAACCTTCGCGATTCTGTTAATAACGGCAGTATGCCATTTCACGAGCCAGGTTACGAAGAACTGGTAGGTAGCAAGAAATTTCAAATACACGCCTCTGCTGAAGAAGTTGTCCCAAATAGCGCAGTTGTAATTATCACTGTTGGTACGCCACTTCATAATCATATTGAGACGGATCTTTCGCAAATCCAGCGAGTTCTAGAAGGTCTAAAGAGTTACTTTAGGAAAGATCAGACAATAATTTTAAGAAGTACTGTTGCTCCGGGGACTACTGCATATGTTAAAAAATGGATTGAGCGAAATACCGATTTTACAGTAGGTGATGATATTAAACTTTGTTTCTGCCCAGAACGGATTGCGGAAGGCGTTGCTTATAATGAACTTCGCTCTTTGCCACAAATCTGTGGAGCAGAAGACGACGAAAGTCGTGAAGTTGCTGCGGAACTTTTTGGCAAACTTGCCCCCGAAATTATGCGCACCAACTTTATTACTGCTGAATTAGTTAAACTTTTTAATAACATCTCTCGGTACATCAACTTTGCTGTAGCAAATCAATTTGCACTTATCGCTGATAACTTTGGTGCAAATATTTATGAGACACGTCATCTTGCAAATCACGATTATCCGCGGTGTAATCTTGCTATGCCTGGGTTTACAGCAGGTACTTGTTTGCGTAAGGACTTTGGCATGATTAATGAATGGAGTCCATATCCTGACATGCTCTTGTCGGCTTGGAAGATGAACGAATTTACACCTGCAATGTTGGTAGAGCAACTGATGCAAAGAACCAAAATTCATGACAGCAAAGTTGCGGTTCTTGGATTTACATTTAAGCAGGATACGGATGATATTCGCGATAGTTTGGTGCCTAAACTTTGCCGTTATATTCACAGGCAACTGCCGTTGGAACTTCGCGTAACTGATCACCATCTTTCAGATCCAATTCAAGAACCATCTGCAGCTGAGCCAATTAAAAATTGGGCTATTAGCGACGCTCTTGACGGCGCTGATTGTGTTTTTGTTGCTACAAATCACACTGGCTATGGTGATGTTCTTAAGGAACTGGGAAAAACGAATCCAGAAGCATGGGTTGCTGATATTTGGAATGTCGGTGGTCTTGATCAAATCTATTATCAAGCAGGCCAATTGGTCAAGGAAAAGGTTAACCAATGAAAGTATTGCTAACAGGTGGTTCAGGTTTTTTGGGTTGTGAACTTTGTAATGAATTGTTGCAAGCAGGGCATGAGGTTGTTGTGTTAGATGACCACTCGCGTGGGAAACCCGCACGGCTAGAACGTTTTGGAGACAGCGTGCAACTCGTTGACGGAGACGTTCGTGATTACGACGCAGTGCGAGCAGCAACTGAGGGCTGCGAAGTCGTCTGGCACCTTGCATACATAAACGGTACGCGGTACTTCTACGAAAAACCAGACATGGTGCTTGAAGTGGGTATTGAGGGTACTCAAAACACAATTAAAGCAGCGCTTGATGCAGGTGTTCGACGTTACGTTTTGGCAAGCACAAGCGAAACTTATAATGAACCAACACACGTTCCAACAAACGAATCAGAACGATTGATGATCCCTGATGTTACAAATCCACGCTTTAGTTACGGTGGTGGCAAAATTGCGTGTGAATTGCTTGCTCTACACGTCGGCGGATTCCGAGGTCTTGAAACAGTTATCTTTAGACCGCATAACTTTATTGGTCCAGACATGGGATTCGAACACGTTATTCCCGAAATTACAGGAAAGATTGTTAAGGCCTCTGATGGATTGACCAAAAAAGAAATTGATTTGCAAATTCAAGGTGACGGCAGTGAGACACGTTCTTTCTGTGATGTTACTGATGGTGGTCGGGGTTGTTTTCTTGCCGGCGAATTTGGTGAAAATGGAAATATTTACCATGTTGGAACTGAAGATGAGGTATCCATTAAACATCTTGTTGAAACCATTGGAAAATATTGCGGTGTGGATGTGAATGTAGTGGCAGGTGAACTTCGTGCTGGTGGAACTCCACGACGTTGCCCAGCAATCGGCAAGTTGCAAAAACTTGGATACGAACCAAAGTACAGTTTTGAACAACTCGTTGAACGCTGTGTTTCGTGGTACGTCGATTACTACACCGCCAAAGCTAATGCATAAGCAATGTCTTTAGAAGGTAAAAAAATTGTCGTCACTGGAGGTAGGGGATTTTTGGGCGGATTTGTTTGCAAGGCACTAGAACAAAGAGGCGCTGAAGTTGTTGCAATTGGTAGCAGTGACTATGACTTAATCAACCAAGAAGATGTTGCTCGCATGTATCAAGAGCAACAACCGCAGCTTGTTGTGCATCTTGCTGCTGCTTGCGGTGGAATTGGGGCAAACGTTGAAAATCCTGCGCGTTTCCTTTACGAAAATGCAATGATGGGTTTGATGCTTCTTGAAGAAGGACGCCAGAATAACTTGCAAAAGTTCGTATTGATTAGCACTACGTGCTCGTATCCGAAAGATGCACCATTGCCTTTGCAAGAGGACTCAATTTGGACTGGCAAGCCAGTTGGCGCAACGGGACCTTATGGGATGGCGAAACGGTTGTTGCATGAGGCGTGTGAAACGTATGGTCGTCAGTACGATCTGCCTTGCGCTGTTCTCGTCCCAGCAAACTTGTATGGTCCCGAAGATCACTTTGAAGAAGAAAAGAGCCACGTTATTCCTGCAATAATTCGTCGCTATGTTGAAGCAAAAGATGCGGGACTTGAATCAGTATCTAATTGGGGAACTGGTTCGCCAACTCGCGAGTTTTTACACGTTGCAGATGCTGCAGAAGCAATCGCAATTGCTGCAGAAAAAGAGGTTGATTGTGTTCCAATCAATCTTGGAACAGGAATTGAGACATCCATTTCTGATCTCACAGAACTCATCGCTTCTACAGTTGGATACGAAGGTGAAGTTGTATGGGATACATCAAAACCAGACGGTCAACCCAAACGTTTTTTGGATGTGTCTAGGGCTAAAGAACTTTTGGGTTTTGAGTCAAAAATTAGTTTGGAAGATGGCATAAAAGAGACAGTTGAGTGGTATCGGCAGAATCCTGTCTGAGTTTATATCTACAAATCAGTTTGCTTGTTTGTTGCTATGTGCCTTTGTCTGCAAGTTTTAGCACATCGAAATATTTTTTGCCAGAACTTTGAATTGAATATTCAGTTTCAAGTAGATTTCTAGCTCGTACCCCCATTTCTTTTGCCTTGTCAGGGTTTGCCATCATCTCGCGTACGTATTTAACAAGTCCTTCAGAATCATCAAGTGCAACCCAGTACCCGACGTTATTCCCTTCAACTTTTGTACGCAATTCGGACTCAGGCGCTGAAAACGCAATCATTGGCTTGCCAATTGAAAGGCAAGTGTAAAGTTTAGAAGGAAAGCTGATTCCATCAATGCCATCTGCTATTGATACCATCAAGCAGTCACAGCTGCCAAGAGCATCATTGAACTCTTCTTGAGGTGTGTAACCGAGAAGAAGTGTATTTGTCAGATTTCGTTCTTTGATTTGTTGTGCAAGAGCGTCACGTTGTCCTCCTGCACCAGTAAAGATCAGTTTGAAGTTATCGTTTTTGAGTTTCTCTGCAGCGTCTAGAATCATATCGAACTTGTAGTACAAGCCAAGGTTTCCTGAGTACATAAGGGTGAACGGTTCAATTGTTCCATGCTTTTTTGCAAAGTTACAATCTCTCTTGTCCATAGGTTTTAATTCATTAGGGTCTGCCCAGTTTGGTATGACGTGTATTCGGTCTGGGTCGGTTCCATAATGGTTTATGACTAAGTCCTTGGCCGCTTCGCTTAGGACAATAACTTGCTTAGCCCTGTTATACATGAACTTGTTGCACCAGTGCCAGAATCGATCGATGAAACCATTCTTCTTAATTTTGCCAAGCCATACAGCAATGTCTGGGTATGCATCATGGAGAAGGACAGCGTAATTGTGTTTAAAAATAAACGAACTGAACCCACCAACGAAACCTAGAAAAGGGGGGTTAGTTGTGTAAAGAAAAACCTTGCCTTTTCGTTTTGGTAAAACATGAAATAAAGTCAGTGGAACCAAGAAACTAGTAATGTTAACAAGCCGTCCAATGATTGAGTCCTTGCTAAACCTAGTGGCGTTCATCCTGAGGGTTTTAACACCGTTTTTTATTTCCTTACGTGGGCATTTTTGCCATGACTCTGGAGGTCCATAAGAAGGTCTGCAGGTCACTACTGAAGTATCAGCACCAAGTCGAGCAATTTCTTCAGCAAGTTCAAAAAGTAGATGACCAGATGAAGCAACATCCGGAGCGTAATAGTGGTTCAAAATCACCACTCGCATTTGACGCTGGTCATCTGCGGGCTCTGTCAATGTCCGTTTTTTGTTGCTCATAATTGGTGGGTTATTTCTCTCTCAAATGAGGGCTGCAAGGAGAATATATCGGCATCCTACCTGCTTTAAGGAAAGCAATTTGTTTATGTGTTTAGTGTTTTAAATAAATGATGTATCTTTTGTTATTCTGATAGATTATTATTGGTGCTGGTTTAGTAAAGAAGGAGATACATCTAATTATTAATAAACAAGACAAGCTGGACATGGGCGAAACTCCCAATGTCAATTCTTTTTGGCTTTCTGGTTTTACGGTTAGAGGAAAAATATTTTTACTAATTATATTAGTCGCTTGCTTTGGTATTCAGGCATCTATGGTTTACAAGGATTCTACCAAGAGTGTTATTTTGTCCAATCAGGCAATTGTTGGTAGAAAGTTATGGCATGAAAATAATTGCCAAGTATGCCACCAACTTTATGGGTTTGGAGGTTTCTTGGGTCCTGATCTAACAAATGTTACTTCTAGGATTGACCTAGAAAGAATTGAGCAAATCCTCAAAAGTGGTTCAGTTCAAATGCCAGCATTTAATTTTAGAGTAGAGGAAATTGAATCAATCAAAGCATTTCTAACGGAGATGAATTCATCTGGACAGGGGCAAGCGTTCGCGCCAAGTGACTCTGGAGGTATGCTAAATATAATTAGTAAAGAAGTGAAAACTTGTATTCATGAAGGTGTTACTGCGGGGTACAACAATTTTGTGACAAGCGGTTGTTTTGGATGTCACTTTTCGCCAACACAAAGTGCAGTTGGTGCGGCAGATTTGTTAGCAGTTTTTGGACAACGAAGTCATGAGCAACTCTTAGAAGTTTTGAAAAATGGTAAGCCCCCTAGAATGCCCAAACCAACTTTGACAGATGAACAGATCGATGAGATTTATGTTTTTTTAGAGTGGTTACATGTTAATAAGGATTCGATACGTTCAAAAGCAAATGCCCAGCCCATTCTTTGGTCACAAGTCCCTTGGTGGGAGTTTGAAAGGTGATAAGAACAACTAGGGATCGAGCAACAATAATGTTTGCAAAAGGTGGTTTGATTTCACTGGTGATTGTTTTGTTAGCTGGAGTGTTAGGAGTTTTGCATTATTTTCCAATAGGCAGCAGGCAGTTGTCAAATGCGGGTTTTAATTTCACTGCTATTAGACCAATTCACACTACCTTTGCCTCTACTTGGATATTTCTTGCTTCAGTTGCAATTATCTATCGTTATTTACAGGAGGTAAATCAACCAGTTACAAACAGTGAGCGTTGGAGATTGCGTTTGATAGTTGTTGTTTGGGGACTTACTGGTTTAGGAATAATCGCATCTTTATTTGCAGGCATTACATCTGGAAGAGAATATATGGGTTTTCATCCTGTGTTTTCTATATCGATAATGTTTGGTTGGATTTTATTTGGGTGGAGTTTCTTTCGACTTTCTTGGCGGGGTTTTTTTGAAAAACCTGTATACGTAACCATGTGGGGTTCTGGGATTATTCTGTTTTTATACACCTTCACAGAACAGCACGCTTGGCTTCTTCCTCAGGTTTTCGCAGATCCAATCGTTGATATGCGAGTTCAATGGAAAGCCACAGGTATGTTAGTTGGCAGTTTTAACTTGCTAGTTTATGGTTGCTTGTATTATCTCGCATCCAAGTTAGTTGGGGATGACAGATATGCTCATTCCAAATTAGCGTATGCGCTTTTTGGTATTACATTGCTGAATTCATTTACAAACTACGGGCATCACACTTATCACCTTCCACAAGATCATCTAGTCAAGTGGATAAGTTATGTTGTAAGCATGTCCGAGATAGTTATACTTGCCAAGGTTATTTGGGATATAGCAAAAACTGTTCTTGAGAAAAAAAAGGCAAGCACAGCAACCCAGTTTTTCTTGTCGGCATCAAAGTGGTGGACTATGGGAATACTTGTAACCGCAATTTTAATTTCTATTCCTCCACTTAATTCAATTATCCATGGAACTTATGTTGTCACTGGACATGCGATGGGCGCAGAGATTGGTATCGACAGCATGATTCTGTTTGCTTGCTTGGCTTGGATTTTATCTCAGAATTTAACCAATACTAAATTGCTTAAACAAGCAGCAATTGGTTTTAATATATCAACCGCAGCTCTTGTTGTTTGGTTAACAGTAGCAGGAACTGTCACTGGAATTTCAAGGTATAAAATGTTGCCAGCTCCAGAATGGATAACGGCTAACAATCCAATTGTATTTGCAATAACAGGTATATCAGCGGCTGCATTTCTTGCACTAATCACTTTTTTGCTAAGTAGGGCAGCTTGGTCAAGGGAAGTTAAGCCAGTGGCAGAACTTCCATTTGTTGTTGTAAAGAGCGAGTCAGTTGGGATTTCTTTGGAAACATCCGATCAAGAATCAGTTTCTCCAGATTGAATCTACTTCAGTTAACAGATTTAGGGCGATTACCACTTTAATTATTGCGTTTGCTTTTATTTATGTTAAATTGTAAGCATGATAGGTTTGCTATCACTATGTGTTTTTTCTATGGCTCCGCTTGTGATTGATCACGAGCAAAGTTCAATAGATGGGGAGTTTGAACAGTCGATATTCATGCCCGGAACGCTTATTGGAAACTGGAATGAAAAAACGAATCCAGAGGGCACAAGCACGTTGCCAGGTTATTGGGGTGGAAGCGGAAACAACCTTATTGCCTGTGAGTTTACTCCAGTTTTAGGCGGTCCATATCAATCGCCAGTTATGGGTGATTTGAATATTGAGTTAGATACAGCAAGCGAAATATTGACTGTTGATAATCTACTGATTACTGCATTTGATGGTACCCCTGCGACTTTTCCTGTCACACTTGGTTTGTTATTTGAAACATTTAGAACTGTTCAACCGGATTCACTTTTTCCAGGAGGTGTTCCTGTAGATATTCCACTTGGTGATGGAGAAATTACTTTAATGAAGTTTGAGCAGCATGAACTTGTAACAGCAAGTTTGGAACCACTTGGAGGAGGGGAGTGGATGTATTTTCTTGCTGTCCCAGTTAACGTAACAGTTGAGGCAGTTGTTATGGATACAGAGACAGGACCACTTCTATCACAAGGAATTCTTGAAATTGAAGGAACCATTGAAATTGTCAATGAACGCTATCAAATGATAGGTGAAGTAATTTTAGATTCAGATGAAACAGTGGAAGGCCCCCCAATATCTTTTGAAAATGTTCCTTTCGATGTCTCAACAGTTATTCCTCAGGGAGAAACAGCCCACCTATTGGTTAGCGCAGTTGCAAAATCAGCAACGATGATGAACTCTGCGTACCTTCATATTATTGCCAGAGGTGACGTTAATCAGCAGGGAGATGTTGATGGGGATGGTGTAGTTGGAGTTAATGACTTGCTTGCACTTATTGCTGTTTGGGGTCAATGTGCTAGTTGTAATGAAGACATCAATAATGATGGTTTCGTAAACGTTACTGACTTATTGATAGTAATAGCAAATTGGACTCCGTAATATTGTTATGTCAATTTGGTTCTCCCAGAATATTTAACGGTCAAGAATATCTAACGGAAATATCAGATTAATCAATCTGTATTAAATTACTCATCCTTACAAGGTCAGGTGGCTCAGCAGTTCAGCCATCGAGGTAGTTGGCAACTGGGGACCGCGCGAGTAATAAGTTTTACATAACAGGGGGGTATTTAACAGGTTTTGCTTGAAAATTGACGATTTTACTTGCAATAACTAACACACCTTGTGACAATGGCTACTTAAGACACAGGTAAAGAAAGTTCTTGTAAATGGGAAATGTTCCCCGTTATCTACAGATTATAAAAGGAGAGATGAGAGATGAAATATACAATCGTACTTATAAGCGCAGCAACCATTATCGCCGGTGGTCAACTTGTCCAATCAGAGCAGGGTCGCACGAAACCGACAGCACATCTTGGAACACCTGTAACAGGTGAAGACCGTGGAGAGTGGGGCGCATGTTGCCTTCCTGATGGCTCGTGTGTTATGGAAAATGCATCTGACTGCTTTAGTAATTGGGGCGGAACTTATGTGGGAGGGGAGTGCTCGGACAACCCTTGCCCCGATCCAATTGGTGCATGTTGTAATACATCTGGTTATGAATGTGAATTACTCACTGAGCCCGGTTGTGAAATAGAGGGTGGGTACTGGCAGGGAGGTGCGACTGATTGTGAAAGTGCAGGTTGCGCGATGGATCCTTGGGGCTCTTGTTGTCTACCGTATGGCGGATGTGAAAGCATGACCTTATGGGAATGTGACCAAGAATATATGGATGATGGTGGAATGGCTGGAGACAATTGGCAGGCATACACAACATGCGAAGAAGCAAATTGTGCACCAACATGTGATCCAACCGGATTCTTCGATAACGTCGCGTATCCACTTACTATTTCATGTCAAGATGGTCCAACTGCGTGGCCAGCCAGTGACCTAGCAGGAGCTGGGTGTATGGGGGCGGGGAATGGTTTGTATGAATACATCAAAATTGATCTAAATGGCGACAACGCACCTGAGACGATTATGTCTAAATCCTGTCTGTCTGAATGGGAAAATAATCGAGGTCGCGTACTCGTTGCTGGAAAGAACCCCGGTACCGTCGACATGCTTGATCTGATTAACATTCACCCAGACGCAATGATCTACACTGACTATACATGGGATGGCATGACGCAAATTTATCTCCTCGATTTCCTCGATGTCACTGGCGATGGGCTCCCAGATGCAATCATTTCAATTGGATGGTGTGATCCCACGATGCCGTGTGATCCTGTGGGAGTATTTTACGTCACAAACATCTCAACACCACCCGGAGTTGCGTGTGCTTCAGACGTAAACAGTGATGGTACAACTGACGTGAACGACATACTCGCACTCATCTCAGGATGGGGGCCGTGTGTTCAGTGACTAACTGAAATCGATTGTTGATGGATGGTTACTCTT
>JASMLG010000043.1 GCA_030748805.1 Phycisphaerales bacterium
ACCATCAGTAGTGAATTGGCCAATTAGTACTCTACCACCAACTTCGTATACTTGAGCATCGTCCGGAGTTGCAAACCATGTACCGTTATCGGTGTTGATTGCGCCACCAGATTCAAAGCCAGACCAGTCGATGCCGATATCCATCATCGCATCTCCAGCATCATCCAAAAGACCAATAGTTACAAAACTATCGTACTCAAGTGATGGGAAAAATCCGAAGAGAGCTGCACTTGGTGTACCGTAACCACCAAAAGGATTTTGGTAGAAACCCGTTGTTGATTCGATGTTGAGAATGTTATCTGCATCACCATATACAGCATCTACTTGGTCACCTGCGTCTACATCTGCGTAGATGCGGTAAGTTGTGCCAATTCCCATCCCACTATCGATTGCATCAACTGAGATCCCATGGAATTCAGCTGAAGCCGAGCCAACTGCTATTAGCGAACTAACTGCAGTTGCTGAGATTGTAAACATTACTTTGTTCATTCTAAAATTCCTCATTCTGTTCATTTTGTTTTCTAAACTAAAAAACTTACGCTTATACTTTTAGCAGGAAACCGTTTCCCGCAGCGCCTGCTAAACAGCATTTGCTTCCACACAACCAATATGAACCATGTATTGAAACGTGCAAGTCGTTGCAGAACTACGTTTCAAACTTAGTTCCATATGTGAGGGCAAAGAGCCAAATTCGCCACTCCGCGCCGGATGACTGTGGTAATATGGGACTTCCCAACAAATTAATATAGTTCTGATATACATTAATGAACCCTAGGGGTATGTGGCTGTAAGTTCATAAAAAAACCACCCTAGCAGTTGCTAGGGTGGTTTGTTTGTATAGTTACAAAGCCGCGCGGGGCTCAGTAATCGTCAAAGCAATTACTTGCGTCGACGACGAGTTGCTACACCAGCAAGACCAAGAAGTGCTAAAGCACCTGGTGCTGGAAGAGCAAAGTCAAAAGCAACATCGCGAACTTGGAATGTTTGAAAGTCGCCTTGCTTACCTTGTAGGTTAAGTACACCACTTACGTGTGTGTCAAGACCATACATGGTGAATTGACCAACCATAACTCGAAGATCTGCACCAGCGAGCACTTGTGCGTCGTCTGGAGTTGCAAACCATGTGCCGTTATCGGATGAGATATCGCCACCGTTATTTTCGAAGTCAGACCAATCGATACCGATGTTGAGCATGTTGTTGCCAACTTGATCTTCAAGGCCGATTGTTACCCAACTGTCATTCACCAAACTTGGGAATGCGCTGTAAAGTGCTGGGTTGATGTCTGCTGAAGTAGCACCACCAAAAACGTTTTGGTAGAAATTGCCACCTGAAGTGATGAAGATTGAGTTTTCAGCATCGCCAAAAACAGCATCAAGTTCATCAGTTTCTGCACTAAAGTTAGCAAAAATACGCGCTGTCCATGTACCGTCGCCGTTGTCGACTGGGTCATAGCTTAGGCCCGTATAATCTGCCATTGCAGTTGACGCGATAAGCGAACCAACTGCTAATGTTGAAAGCGTTGTAATTTTCATTGTGCTTTCCTTCCTCTTTTTCTTTCTTAAAAACTAGATCTAGTAAAAAAACATACGTTGGTGATTGGCGTTTTAACCATCCAGAGCTGACTTGGGGGTCATTTTTAACCAATCATGTTCCCCAACATCGAAGATATTCGCAGATTTGCAAAGTTTGTTCCCGTAACTTTGCATAGAAATCTCTTTCTCCGCTGGGAATTGCCGAAACTAGGTTACGGCAACGCTTTAGAGATTAGCAGCAATAGAACTAGAGTCAACTTAGTTTGTTCACTTTTTATTTTAAAATGCAAAAAATAGCACAAAAAGTACCTAATTTAACACATTAGATCCACATTGTATCCCCATCAATAATAGTGGCGCAGAACTCGTGACTTGGACGGAAACCACGGTTCCTATCAATTTATTCGCTTCTTCCTCGGAATCCACATCAAAAACACATATTAAATCACCCTGTGTCCTGCCTGAAAGTTGAACCTTACCATTCTCCCACATCAATTCTACACCAGAATTTTTTGTTGTCTTAGGACTTAACCTCTCCACAAAGACATCCACCGTCTTCCCCTCGTATGCTTTGTGTACATCACCGCTAATCTTAGAACCAATAGAAAGAATTTCATTTAACCATTTCCTCTTCTTGTCCCTTGGCACATCATCCTCAAATCGATCAATTGCAACGGTGCCGGGTCTTGGAGAGTAGTGAAAAACGAAGTTGTTTTTAAAGCGCACCTTGCGAATCAAATCGCACGTTGCTTCATAATCATCCTGCGTTTCTGTTGGGAAACCAACAATAATATCCCCTGCTATTTCTACGTCTGGAATAATAGTTCTCGCCCTATCAATGAAATCCAAATACTCTTCCACGGTATATCCGCGATTCATCAATTTCAAAATACGGTTTGAACCCGACTGCGCCGGAACATGCAAGTAATTACATATTCGTGGACAGTCACGCATAACCTCTAAAATATCATTCCCAAAATCTTTTGGGTAACTTGTGACAAATCGAAGCCGTTTAATCTTTGGCACCTCATCATGAACTCTTTTTAGTAACTTGGCAAACGTCGTCACTCTCTCGTTTTCATCAAGTGGCTTACTAAACGCAGTAATGCTGGGTCCTATTTGTGGAACTTCGTCGCCCGCGCTGTTGAGTGCAACACCATGTGTGTATCTGTAGTGATTAACCGTCTGCCCAAGTAACGTAATTTCAATCGCTCCAGTTTCAACCAGTTGCTTACATTCTTCAATGATTGCATCTGGAGGCCGGTGTACTTCTGCACCTCGAGTATTAGGAACAACACAGTACGTACAAAACTTGTTGCACCCTCTTGTTATGCGAACGTAAGCGCTCTTGTCAGATGTGCTGCGATGGTCTGGATTAAATGCTCTAGCAAGGTCAAGTAATTCTAAATTGTCGCCAACTGCTGAAAGTGCTGCTGATCTCCGAGATCGATTCCCTTGTAATGCACTTCGATCAGTTGCGCTTAATCGTTCTCCAGCAACTGCATTGTGTAACATCGTCGGTAGTCGATCAAGTTCACTTGGACCACAGATAAAATCAATCTGTGGATATTTACTAAGCAATATTGTCCCCTCGCGCTCTGGAAGACACCCAAGAATGCCAACAACAACTTCTCTGCCTTCTTTTTTTTCAACTCCGATTTCACCAATACGGCTAAGAACCTTGTTTTCTGCTTGCTCACGAACTGAACAAGTATTAAAGAGAACAACATCAGCGGTTGCCCTAACTTCGTGAAAGACATAACCAAGAGCAGCAAGTTGATCTTGCACAAGTTCGCTATCTAGTTCGTTCATTTGACAGCCAAACGTCTCAAGATAAATAGTTCGTTGGTCATTTAAATTAATTGTTGTTAATGTCATTTGCAACCGCGTAGTATTACCTAACTACCCTAGATTGTGTGGAAAAGAATCCAAAACTGACGATATGAACCGTTGTATGCGCGCAGGGCAAGGCATTATTGTAATTTCGGTTATGTTGCTAATGCTAGGTGTTGTCATGGTTAATTCTGCGGGTATGCAGGTTTCGAACGAGCCTCTTTCGCTTATAGATTTACTTACGGCTAGACCAACCATGTTGGCATTTTTCGCAATCGTTGCAATGTTTGTTGGAAGCAGATTCCCACTGCATATTCTTGAGAATCGGCCTCTTGGTGTTCCTTTTGTCTATTGGCTACTCCCTATTTCTGTTCTCTTGCTTGCTATGGTTTACGTTCCTGGTATTGGGAAAGAGGTAAATAATTCTCACCGATGGATTGATATTGGTGGTATTAACTTCCAACCTAGCGAGATTGCCAAATGGGTCATGGTTGCTGTGGTTGCTTGGTGGAGCACGAGCAATTTCGAATCGCTGAGAACTTATTGGAAGGGTTTTATCCCTCCGATTCTAGGTGTAGGAACTATTGCTGCAATTATTGCTGTCGAAGATCTAGGAACAGCTGTTCTGATTTTTGCAACTGCATGCTTCGTACTCTGTGCTGCCGGTTCAAAAATATGGCATTTTGCCACTTTCATCCCAGTCGCTTTATGTGGGTTTTACCTCGCAATTTTTCAAGTCGATTACCGTATGTCTCGGTTACAAACTTATCTCGACCCGTTTAATGCCCCAGAAAAAGCTAGGTATCACATAATTCAATCAATGTCCACTATCTCAGAAGGTGGACTAACGGGTCTTGGGCTTGGTAACGGTATCCATAAATTTGGGTATTTGCCAGAAGATACAACTGATTTTATATTTGCTGTCATTTGCGAAGAGCTTGGTATTTTCGGAGCAATCGCAGTTGCCTCCATGTATATTGGATTAGCAATACTCGGTATTTATGTCGTTAAAAAAGCCACTAGTTCATTTCACCAACTATTTGCTCTTGGAGTCATTGTCACAATAGGTCTACAAGCAAGTATGAACGTCCTTGTTGTAACTGCGCTTGTCCCAACAAAAGGCATTGCCCTTCCTTTGTTAAGTAACGGTGGCACTGGTTGGTTGCTCACTGCTTTTTGTATTGGTCTCATCGATGCAATTGACAGAAGGGCTCAAGCAAGTTCAACTGTGCAAAATGCACTCCCAACAACAGCGAATGCCTAGAGTACTAATTGCGGGCGGAGGAAGCGGCGGACACACTGCACCTGCGGTGGCCGCAGCAGAAGCATTAGTTAAAAGAGGTGCTGAGGTTCTAATCGCACATTCCAATAGATCAATTGACTTAGAAATGATGAAGGAATACGAATACGAGAGTATTGCATTGCCTGCTGCACCGCTTTCGACAAAACCCATTGGTTTCTTCCGATTCTGTCATGGGTTTTTGAAGACCTCATCAAAAGTAAAATCACTTATCCGAAATCAAAAGATTGATTGCGTTCTTGCTACTGGGGGGTTTGTTGCCGCTCCGTCTTTGTACGGAGCAAACAAAATAGGGTGCCATACTGTCCTACTTAACTTGGATAACCCTGCGGGGAAAGCAAACAAACTCGCAGTACGCTGGGCAGACACAGTGCTTTCAACAGTAAGTTGCGACCTTGAGGGATTTAAGTTAGTTGATCCACCTCTTAGACGTTCAGTAATTAAGTCGGCACCTACTGATATTTGTAAGCAACGCCTTGGATTAGACCCAAATAAAATGACAATGCTTGTAACAGGAGCATCTCAAGGAGCAAGAACAATCAACTGTTTAATTCCTGAACTTGCAAAAGCAAACTCTTCTAGGTTCAATGGATGGGAAATCTTGCATATTGCGGGGACAACCCACCAAGAAGAAGTTGAAAAAATGTGGAAGAAGGTTGACGTTTCATCTAAGGTGGTTGGTTTCTTGTCATCAATGGGCGATGCTTGGGGGGCTGCTGATTTAGCAGTAACACGTGGGGGTGCAAATACGGTAGCCGAAATTTTAATAAATGCGGTTCCTACAATAGTCATGCCCTACCCATACCACGCAGATGACCACCAGCGTACAAATGCAATGCCTCTTGAGCAATTGGGAGGCGTTGCTATTGCAAAAGACCACAAGGAACTCAAAGGGAATATGCAAGATGCCGGAGAGCGCATCTTGCAACTTCTTAAAGACCACAAACTGCGATTCGATATGCAACGAGCAATGTTCGAATCTCCAACGGAAAATGGCTCCTATGCAATTGCAGATGCCTGTCTTCGATTCTGAAGTTTTTCAACTTCAACCCTCACTATTCGTTTTCAGCATTAAAATTATCTCTATAAGATTAATTATTGAGCATAATGCGGCTCTGAGATGTATTTTTTCATTAATTCGGCTCAGAGCCACATTAATGAGCTGTATTAATTACACGAAAAATGTGGCAATTTAGCAATTACAGTGTATTCTAAAGAAGAGAAAGATGACTAAGAACAACAACAACCTTGATAATAGGTGCGTTGTGTTGGTGCCAATTGATCGCGTTGATGCAGCACAAAATGTTATCACCAAGCACGAACTAGTAGCAACCATTGAACACGAGCCGGTTCTTGCCATGGCAGAAATCTGCCTACAGGTAGAACTGTTTAGAAAGGACCTTGCTTGGTGTGATAAACCACAATCACCACAACTAATTCTACTTCACACACAAGATTTACACGGTGTCAATGAACTAATTAACGCAATCAAAAAATACTATCCTTCCGTGATTGTTTCTGAACTTCGAGATGGGAGAATTCAACATATAGATAACCATGGAGCAGTTGTTGACTCAATAAACGAACTGCCAATCGTCCATTCAGAAGAAGTGGATGCTAATGAACTTTCAATGCTGCTTGAAAACAAACCAAGTGAGGTAGAAGAATGACCTCACAACGAAACACGCGTGGTTCCTATTTGTTCGCTGGAGAGTTTGACGATGCACTTGTTACATGCATGGAACAACCAGTAAAACGCGTGAGCACAATTTTTGACGCAATTGGAGAACTTTCTACAAGTACATCGGCTGACTTAGTTGAGGCAGTTGTTGTTGACGAATCAGTTATTGAACTGAATCCTACAGCATCAATCGACTCACTTCGAAGAGTTGATCCTACTGCAGTGATTGTAGTCGCGAGTCAAAACAACACACATAAACAGGCCGATGTAAATATCTCAAAGGATACTACTGCTTCACGGCTTTGTTCAGCAGTTGCTAACGCAAAGTCACAGCCCATAGAAGATTTACAGTCGACTAAAATCGACCTAGATGCAATTTTAGGAATAACTGACGAAACAAAAACTGTGCGCGACTCTTCGGCTCTTGGAGATGTCGATCTTGTCAGGTCTCTTATGCACGCTCCAGCCCAATTCAAAGAAACCCTTGTTGACTTACTTAAGCAACAAACTGATTGGACTTTTTGTGCAATTGTTGATGATGACACATGCGCACCAAAAGCGGCTCAAGTTGCTCCCCTAAGGTACGGACACGAAGAGCATGGAGTGCTAACTGCAATTGGAGCAACTACTCAAGATTTAACCAGATGGGCTAGATGGACGTCTTGTTGGTTAGATTTATACCGAAGACAACAGCATTTAAAAATACTTGCTTATCAAGACGAACTTTCCGGTGCTTGGAATAGAAGGTTCCTTCGGACTTGTTTATCGAGAGAATTAAAGATAGCAAAAGATACAAGACGGCATCTAACAGTCATGCTTTTTGACATAGATGATTTCAAACATTACAACGATAAGTGGGGCCACGACGCAGGTGATGAAATAATCCGTGAACTTGTCAAGTTGCTAAGAACTATTATCCGCAAAGGGGACCATGTTTGTAGGATTGGTGGAGATGAGTTTGCTGTGCTGTTTTGTGACCCTGAACCACCACGCGAACCGGGATCCAACCATCCTACAACGATTGAAATACTAGCGAAACGTTTCCGTGAACAGGTTCTTCAAGCACGGTTCCCGAAATTAGGTGTAGAAGCAACTGGTGTTTTGTCAATTTCTGGCGGTTTATCTACTTTTCCTTGGGATGGAATGGATGCCGATTCGCTGTTATTAAAAGCTGACCAACGCCTTCTTCAATCCAAACGTCAAGGCAAAAATTCAATAACTATTGGGCAAACAGAATAATCAATAAACGACCCGCGGGATTGTTTTCGGGTATGAGCACGATAAACGACCCGCGGGATTGTTTTTTTTGCGAACTTGTTGCTAGATGGTCGAGTATGTTGTTAAATGAGCCGGACATTAATACTATCGGATATACATTTTGGAAAAAGAAGTTCCACTGTAAAATCCGTTGATCAACTTCGACCTTTATGGCAGGGTTTTGATGCACTTGTTTTAAACGGTGACACTTCGGAGTTACATTCTAAATACCAATCGGATGCCTCTATTAAAGCAATTGATGATGTAATTGCTGCAACTGATGAGGACGACGTGCACCTTACGTTGCTTTGTGGAAACCATGATCCAACTATTAGCGATAGAGAGCATCTTTGGTTCCATAACAAAGCAACTCTTGTTTTCCATGGCCACACACCAATTAATGGAGTAGCCCCTTGGAGTTGGCGTTGTAAACATATTGCTGAACATAACAACAAATATATTCAAAGTAACGGGGATGGTTTTAAGGAACAACTAATAGCAACTCGGAATGCTTCAATCATGGCTGCTACTGGTAGGTTCAAACAACATCGGCCCTCACCTTTGCACATGATGATGCTTGGTCTACCGGCAGCATACAGTGTCTTGAAGTGTTGGTGGAACTACCCAACAATAGTTGCTCAATGGACTAAACAGTATGCTCCTTCTGCTTCTTTTGTTATCACAGGACATATACATCATGCAGGAATTTGGAAACGAGACGGAATCACAGTTATAAACACTGGTTGCTTTGGGTTTCCGTCGCACCCAAGAGCAGTTGTTATCGACAATGATGTTATGAAGATATCTCGAATCAAAAATTCAAAAAACAATTACGAACTAGGACGTGTTTGTGCGTCTTGGAATGTCCTGTAAGTGGCGCTTCGCAGAGGACAATCTAATTCTTTTTCGATAATCCCAGATGCAGCAACAAGTTTAACGAGGTCAACACCCGTTTCAATTCCATTGCTATGAGCAAAATGAACAAGGTCTTCCGTTGCAATGTTTCCGGCGGCCCCTGGAGCATATGGACAACCACCTAAACCGCCACAGGAAGCGTCAAAACTCAGAACCCCGCAATGCATCGCTTCAGCAGCACAAGCAATTCCCCTGCCACTTGTGTCGTGCAAATGCAAAATGGACTTTTCAGGAGAAAGCACACCGTCAAGCGCATCAAACAACCTACAAATGTCTGAAGGTACCGCAATTCCAAGCGTTTCGCCTAGCGCAATATCTTTGATTCCCATGTCCAACAATTCTTGTGTAATCTCCCGAACTTTTTGCAAATCAACCTTACCTTCATAGGGGCAAGCAATCACGCAACTAATGTAGCCACGTACTCCAACATCAGATGCTGTAGCATGTTCAACAATTGGTCGTATCCTATCGATTGAACCTCTTATTGTTGTGTTGGTGTTGATCTCACTAAAGGCCTCGCTTGCAGCGACAAATATTGCTATTTCATCAACTCCAGCAGCAAGCGCCCTATTCCAGCCACGTTCATTAGGAACCAGAGCTGAGTACTTCACCTTTTTATTTTTTTCGATTCCTGCAAACACTTCATCAGCATCAGCAAGTTGAGGCACCCACTTCGGATGGACGAACGCTGATGCCTCTATGGAAGTCAATCCGGTTTGTGACAAAGCATTAATCAGGTTAATTTTTGTTTCTGTTGAGATTAGTTTGGATTGATTTTGCAACCCATCCCGTGGACCTACTTCAGTTATATGGATTTTATCTGGCCAGTGGCTCATAATTCTTCAACTTTGGCTTCAAGTATATCTGTTCCAACATACAAATACAAAGACAAGTCAACATCATCGCAGTTTTTACTAAGCATCCCTATCGCTACTGGCATCGATCCCGCAAGTGGACTTATTGAACTTGATGTAACTACTCCAATTGGTGTTCCGGTTGCAGTGTCATCTTTCCAAATTTGAGTTCCAGCAATTGGCAAACCATCGGATTGCATAATCAGTCGCATAATTTTTTGTTTAGGTTTGCCAAGTGATTCCATCCTTGCAAGAACTTCCTGTCCAAGATAACAACCCTTATTGAAACTTACTCGGCTATGCAGCAAATTGGTTTCGTGTGGGAGATTGCTCGTATCAAAGTCAATCATGAACAATGGAGCTCCTTGTTCAACTCTTGCCATGTTTAATGCAAACCAACCTATCGGATTGCAACCATTGCCAATCAGTGACTCCCAAACTTCTATAGCATGATCAGTGGAGACCATTATTGATACACCAAATAATCCAAGAAGATCACTTGGCAACTTTTGTATTTCTGCTAAGTCAGATGTTAAGTTACTTGCTTTTGGGCCAACACACCAAAACCAGTGTACAGAAGAAGTCAAATTACTAATAGAAACATCATCCATCACAATATAACTATTCAAATGTGTAATCAGTTGCTCAACAATAGTCACATCAACTTCAAGAAGAATGCGTTCATCAAAGACACGAACTATTACATCTGCAACAATAGTGCCCTTCCTAGTTACAACAAACGCCATCTCGACATCCCCTACTTTCATCTCGTCAACTTTTTGAGTAGTTAAGCGACCTATAAACTCTAGACGATCTTCACCAGTTATTTCAACTGTGCCTCGGCATGGAGCGTCAAACAAACCAATTGTTTTTTGAATTGCTGCATATTCGAGTTCAACAATTCCTGTAGTTGCTAAAACATAACACCCTTGGTCACCCCAAGGAATGAACTCGGTAAGAACTTTCGATTGGAAGGTCCCTGTTGCCGCACCTTCTCTTCTTACTTGTTTTTCAGCACCGTCAAACTCAAGTGCGAAGTGTTCAAGAGATTTATGGATAGGAGAAGGAAAAGTCATACCTTAACTGTCGTCTTTCGTGAGGTTGCTGAAACAAACGAATCAAATATAGATTGCCCTAGTTTTGAATCTAACGTTCTCTCTGGATGCCACTGTACACCTACATACCATTTTTTTGAATGGTCTTGAATCGCTTCAATAACACCATCATTTGCAGTTGCAACTATTGACAATCGTCCCGGATCTTCTATTGATTGGTGATGATGTGTGTGTACAAAGCCAGTCCCAAGTTCACCTTGGATCTTGTGTTCCCCTGTTCGGTGATTAGTCGCAAAAGGTTCCTGTAAGTCCTGATTTATTGAACCACCAGCAAGCAATCCCATCCACTGCATACCAAGGCAAATTCCTAAAACCGGCACATTTGGGCATTCTTGTAAGGAAGAAAGTAAAGACAATTCAAATTCCTGCCGCTCCTTAGAAACTGGTTTTGCATTGTTGTGGGTAGTTATCCCCCAATGTTCCATCCTTGGGTCATCACCACCTGTAAATACAAATCCGTCACAAATTGATAAATATTGTTCTGTTTGGCTGATAATTGGCGGAAGAATAATTGGAGTACCACCTGCAGAAACTATAGATGAAGAGTAGGCAACAGCAACTCTATGCCGTTTTTCGTGGTGATCAGCAGTTATTCCTATCGTTGGACACATGAAGTGAAGGGTATCATACACACCCCGCATCGCTTGCTTTGGGGTTTGTCGCAGGGTACAATACCGCGTCTTCGCCGCCTCACAGTATTGGGGCTACATTTGTATCCATGTCGAAAGGACCCAATCTATGAGCAGTAAAGATTACGGTAGACCACAAGCAAAGACCTACTTAAAAACAGATAACCGAGACCGAAAATACATCGACTATAAGTCCGCTGATGAATTGCGTCGTTTGATGACCCCTAACGGAAAGATTTACTCACGTAAACGTCTGGGAACTTCTGCAAAGGAACAACGGATGGTTGCTCAAGCAATCAAGCGAGCTCGATTTATGTCTTTGCTTCCATTCACTTCCGGTACGCTGTAAACAGTTTATTTAGTTCTGCGAACAAACTTCTTACAGAATCGAACAATTCCCTCCCAGATTAGCCGAGATCGTAATCTTCGAAGGTCGTTATCCATTGGGTCTTGATTTAACCCTTTTCGCACCCAACCCCAAGCACTTCTATACCGGTTATTTTTTACTGCAGCAAGCGCCAGATTGTGCATCGAGGGAACGCAATTTGGATCAATTCTTAGAACTTTCCTGCTTACTGCTGCACCGTCATCAATCTTATTGCTTGCAAACAAAGTAACGGCAAGGATTCTAAGGCACCTTATCTTGTTAGGATCTTGGTCATCAAAAGACGACCGAAGTTCTCTCAATAAAACAGAAGAGGTAACTGGCTCACCAGCGCCAAGAAGTAATTCGGCGACTAGGAGTTTCTCAGTATCAGGTGTCGATTCGTCCATTCTTTCAACAAATTCCTGCAAAAGCGGTCGTGCTGCTTCGGGTCTTTGCATTGCCAAAAGTGTTTGAGCTAGATGTAGAGATGCTGTTTTGTGGTTTGGCTTGAGGCGGCGCACTAATCCCCAAGCAATGAAAGCTTCTTCCCAACGTTGTTCGCCCATTGCAAATTGCCCTGCTCGAATATGTGCCTCTATATTCGCCGGCTCAAGTTCAAGAACACGATGTAATTTTATTAGTGCTTCGTTAGCACGACCTGTTTCTGCAAGAACATCAGCGTGCAGGAGCAGTGCTTGTACGTTCCCAGGGTCCTCTCTTAATTCTTGCAACAAGATTTGTGATGCTCGTTGACTTTGACCATTTGCAATCATACAACCTGCTAACCTAAGTCGCCCACCATGAACCTCTTGGTCTATTTTTAGGGCTTCTTGTGCGCACCAAATCGCACGTTCAACCAGTCCTCTAGTCAGCAAACTTCCGCTCATAGCAATAAGTACATTTGCACTTGGTTCTTTCAGGGCATCTTGTGCCATATAAAAGGTAGTTTCTGCTTCATCGTGATTTTCATTGGAAGCATGCACGTCAACAAGGATTGCCCAAGCGGGTTCTATACTTGAATCAAGCCGAATAACTTTCTCAAGCCAATTAATCGCATCATTAAACCTCCCTAGACGTGCGCAAGTAGAGCCCGCCGCAAGTTGAGGGTCAACGGCATCTTCAAGCAATCTAGATGCTTGCTCAAAACTTGATAGAGCTTCAGCATCTCGACCAGTTCGTTCAAGAGTAAGGCCCAAATTGAAATGCCAATCACCTTGGTCTGGGTCTATTTCAAGGGCCTTCCTGAGCTCCGTTTCGGCCTCATTCCAACGCCCTCGTTCAAACATTTCTAGCGCCTTGTCTGCGAATTGTTCAGCATCTTGCCAATTGTTCATACAGCGGAGTATTGTACTTTGAAACTCCAAAATGGTATACAAAACAAAGAGGTGTTTCTCGCCATTATCGAATACACTGCCTAATAATCCATGTTGAATGCACTAGTTTCCATACTTCCTTTGATTATTTCTTCGATTTTATTACTCGTTGCTTTTGGCTGTGAAACCCCAGTACAAACCACAAACCAGCCAAGACCAATTGAACCCAAACCAAAAGATATTGTTCAAAGCAGTAACGATGTACAACTTGAAAAAAACGAACTTCGTGACCTAAAAGAAAAACTAGTCGAGACGTACTCTAGATATTGGCCAATGATAAGTTCTGAACACCAACATGAACTGCTTCCTGGTGTTATTGGTGACACAATGCCAGAATTGCGTGTGTTTGCAATCGAGCGAGTCGGTATTTTGATGAGAGATGGAGATGCAAGTGACGAAGAATTGCAACTTGTTGTCGATTGTCTTCAAGATGAAAACCCAACCGTCCGCTTGGCAGCTGCAAAACTTCTTCCAGAAATACATGTACCTGGATTAGCGGAGCACGTTGCTGATTTACTTTCTTTTGAAACAAATGAACAGGTTGTCGAACAAGAACTGATATTTTTCCAAACAGTTTCACATCCAAGCGCGATTGCTCCAACGATTTCACGCCTTGAGCAAAAACCGAGCGAGCCATCAGCAAAGGCTCTTATATTCTTATTGAATAACAACGAGGTAACCAATAAGACCAAAAGACAAATATTAAGAATCGTTTTAAAAAGCAACCAAAAAAATTCTGTTCCTGCTCTTCTCACCTTAGAGGCAATGCTAGGAAGTAATACTACAAAACAAGGCCTTATTAATTTACTAGACCATCAAGATGGCAATATCCGTGAAGCGGTAGCAAAGGGATTTGGGTACGCAGGCTTCACAGATCCACTAATAGCAAGGGCTGGGGACGATTTAATGTACCCCTATGCTTTAGATGCACTACAAACAAAAATAGATATCGATTCATTCCAAAAATTGCTTTCTTTAAGAAAAGAAAATAATCCGAATTGGGACATTGCAACATTTAATATCGCTACATCTCTAAGCACAAGCGACTTGCTTCGTGCAGATGACATGCTAAAGAGATTGAACTTAGACGAATTGCGTCTTTCGATTCTTGATGAAGTTTGGGAGAAGGCATCAGAAAAAAGCCTTGCTGCAAGGAAGGCAATAGCAAGAAGAACGGTCCCATTGTTGATTGACAATGGTGATGCTGTAGGTGCTCTTCAATTACTTGACGCTTTTGGCGAAGCGTTGATAGATGATGATTTAGTTACACTCCGATTTATAGCAGCAATAAATGCGTCTGCTTGGGATGCAGCAGCAGATGCAAAACCAGAGCCAACTATGTGGATTGCTCAATGGGAAAAACTGAAAACTGTAGATTCTGTTGCCGCTTCTGTGATAAAGAAACAAATAATTCAACGATTTAACGACCAACTAACACAAGAGCAACAAACATTACTCGAAATCCCAGAACAGGTAGAACCGAATATTGAGAATTAACCATGTCATCTAAACCAACAAAAACACGAATCGAAAGTGATTCAATGGGCGAGATGGAAGTCCCTTCACATGCACTTTATGGGGCATCGACTCAACGTGCGGTCTTAAACTTCCCCGTCTCGGGGAGACCTATGCCTGTTTCAATTATTTACTCGTTTGCACTCTTAAAACGGTCGGCTGCGATTGCCAATGCAAAACTGAAATTGCTTGAAGAAAAACGTTCAAAATTCATAATTGATGCGTGCGATGATGTCATGGAAGCATTAAGTGATTCGAATCGTTGTGAAGCAATGATGTTGCACTTCCCAATTGATGTGTTTCAAACTGGCTCTGGCACTTCAACGAACATGAACATGAATGAAGTAGTTGCAAAAATTGCAAATAAAAAGGCAAAATCAAAAAATGCTATTCATCCAAATGATCATGTAAACATGGGTCAATCTTCTAACGACACATTTCCTACTGCTATGCAAATTGCTGCTTGCATGGAACTTCGTGGATCACTTATCCCAGCATTAAAGGGGCTTCGAAAAAGTTTAAAATCAAAAACGAAAAAGTGGGATAAAATTGTGACCATCGGTCGAACCCACTTGATGGATGCGACACCTATCAGGATGGGACAAATTTTTTCCGGCTATGAAGCCGCTATTGAGTATGGAATAAGACGTTCTGAACGTGCGATGATGCGGCTTGCAGAAAATATGCCAATTGGTGGAACTGCTGTAGGGACTGGAATCAACACACACCCTCGTTTTTCCTCAATCGTTTGCAGGGAACTCTCAAAGTCAACAAAGGTGGCGTTTAAAGAAGCGGATAACCACTTTGAAGCACAAGCGACAAGAGATTGTGTAGTAGAAGCGCACGGTGAGTTGAAAACAATCGCTACGAGCATTTCGAAAATTGCAAACGATATTCGATGGCTCGGTTCTGGGCCAAGGTGTGGTCTTTTTCAACTATCTTTACCAGCAACACAACCTGGTTCTTCCATTATGCCCGGTAAAGTTAACCCAGTCATTTGTGAATCAGCCATGCAGGTTTTTTGCCAAGTTGCTGGTAATGACGTAGCAATAACAACCGCAGCAAGCGGAGGAATTGGTTCTGTCCTGGAATTGAATCTTTGCATGCCTTTGATTGCTGAACGGTTAACCGAAACTATTATGCTTCTCTCTGGTGCTGCATCTATCCTTGACGAAAAATTGATTCAAGGATTAGAAGTGAATAAAGAGATAGCCGAAGCACTTGTAGAACAGAGTTTGATGGTTGGGACAATTCTCGCTCCAGTCATTGGATATGATCAAACTTCAGCAATTGCCAAAGAGGCGTTTGCAACAGGTGAAACTATTCGAGAAATCGTCCTTAGAAAAGGGTTGCTCGACGAGGAAGAACTCGATTCATACCTTGATTTTGACGCAATGACGAAACCAAGCCCATAAAAGCACTTTGGTCAGTTTTATGCAAGGGTCAAACGAATCGTGCATAATGTGGGTCATTGATGGCAATATTTCCTAAAACAAACAAGAGCCTAGGACTCTTTGGTGTATTTTCACTTGCAACTGGCGCAACTCTGAGCGGTGGTTTTTTTCTACTGCCTAGTTTTGCAGCCCAAATAGCGGGCCCTGCTGTCATCCTTGCTTATCTAATTGCGGGTCTATTATTGATTCCACCAATGCTAAGTAAAATCGAACTTGGCACTGCAATGCCAAGATCGGGAGGAGTGTATTATTTTCTAGACCGAAGTTTGGGTCCTATGGTTGGTACGATTGGTGGACTTGGTATCTGGCTAGCCCTGTCGCTCAAAACAGCATTCGCCTTAGTAGGAATGGGAGCATATATCCAACTCTTTCTTCCTTCTGGTACTAGCGAATCAACATACACCATAATTGCGCTTGTGCTTGTTGTTTTCTTTGGGGGGCTCAATTTACTCGGTGCAAAAAAAACAACCACTTTCCAGATAGTGCTAGTAATCTTGTTGCTATCCCTACTCTGTTGGTTTTTGACGGCTGGTAGTTTGGCTATTAAGCCAGCAAACTTTACAGGGTTTTTTGACGAAGGAACAAGTAATATCCTATCTGCTGCTGGTGTAGTATTTATTAGTTACGCTGGCGTCACGAAAGTTATTAGCGTTGCTGGCGAGATTAGTAATCCCGAACGAAATTTACCTTTAGGTTTGTTCTTAGCGATTGGAACAGCAATTTTTGTTTACATCGTTGGTCTGTTTGTCATGGTTGGCGTCAGCGGAACACAGGGGCTCTCAATCGTAGATGGTCAAATCAACTTAACTCCCGTCTCGACAGTCGCTGCAGATATTACTGGATCGACTACGGGAGCATATATCATGGCAATTGCTGCTATATTTGCATTCCTTTCAGTTGCCAATGCAGGAATTTTGAGTGCTTCTCGTTATCCACTTGCAATGAGTCGCGACCATCTTCTCCCACCTTCACTTAGAAAAGTTGATGAAAAAGGAACGCCAGTTCTCGGAATTCTTATTTCTTCTAGTTTGATTATTTGTGTAATCTTATTTTTAGACCCGCTGAAAATTGCAAAACTTGCAAGTGCGTTCCAACTTCTCATGTTCGCATTACTTTGCATATCCGTTATCGTAATGCGTGAAGCGGAACTCCCGTCGTATGACCCTGGTTATCGAGTACCACTTTATCCTTGGTTACAAATAATTGGTGCATCTGCTTGCATTTTCATTATCTGCATTATGGGATGGCTTCCTGTCATTTTTTCATTTGGCATTGTTATTGTTAGCATCGTTTGGTATTTTTCTTATGCTAGAAAACGTGTCGAACGGTACGGAGCCATTTATCACATTTTTGAACGGCTAGGAAGGAAGCGTTTTGCTGCACTTGACACAGAACTACGTGAGATTCTTAAGGAAAAGGGCTTAAGAAAACATGATCCATTTGATGAGATAGTTACAAAGTCAAGAGTTGTAGATGCACCTCACGGATCCAATTTTGAAGATATTGTGAACTCTGCTTCTGAGGAACTTTCTGCACTCTTGCCAACTACCGCCTCTTTCCTCTCTGATGGTTTTTTAGAGGGAACACGTGTTGGTGCAACTCCAGTTACTGGCGGTGTTGCCTTGCCACACTTACGTATTCCAAATATTAAACAGCCCGTGATGGTAATCGCACGAAGTAGAGATGGTTTGACAATTGATGTAGGAGATGTTTTTGGTAAGCAACATGAGGAACAAGCAATCCATGCAATCTTCTTCTTAGTAAGCCCAGAAGAAGACCCCTCGCAACATCTGCGTCTACTTGCCCAACTTGCTGGGCACGTCGACCAAGATGGTTTCATGGCACGCTGGCTTACTGCGGAAACAAACCAAGATTTAAAAGAAATCTTACTAAGAGAAGAGAGATTCTTGTCACTTCATGTAACGATAGGAACAACGACAGAGCAACTAATCGACTTACCGATTCATAAACTGAGTTTTCCTGAAGGTTGTCTTGTTGCTTTGATTCACCGAAGAAACCACATGGTTGTACCAAGAGGGTCTACTATCTTGGAAGAGGGTGACCAGTTAACAATAATTGGTGACGAGAGAGGAATACGGTCTCTCAAAGAGCGGTACAAAGACAACTTTTATAGCGCAGATTAGTTTAAACCTACATACAAATAACAAACCCCCTAGTTCGCTAGGGGGTTTATTATTTCCTTGAGGAGAAAGTTGGAGAGAGATGGGAGAGAGAAAATTAGGAGAGGAAGAGAGAGTTCTTTAGTTATTACGAGTTAAGTTCTGTGTAGTTCGATTGTTTTTGTTTTTCTTGCTACCTACATCTATCCAGCAGAACTGGAAATGTGAACTCTATTACCGAATTTTTTAAATTTGTAGCGTTTTCAGCCCAAAAACTGAGGTTTATTCGGCTAAAGCGGTGTTTTTCTCAGCAGTATCAAGGTAGATTTCTAAGTTAGAAAATAACTCTTCTATGGCATAATTGTTTGGGTTCTGCTCTACCACTGGCTGTATTGACGCGAGGAGGTTCCTAATCACTCCCTCTGCCCTTTCGAGTTGCTCCATTTCACTACATAGTTCAAAGTATAAATTTGTGTAGAGGAGTACATTTTGCCTAGGACGGGCATCATTTGGGCTTGCAATACAACAATCTCTTACCAAATACAGTCCTGCTTCCACCCTGTTTAATCCTTGTTCAGCATCCCCGTTCTCAATCATTGACTTGCCAAGGAAATACTCAGACCAAGCTAAATCCCTAGGTGCTTGCCCATTCTCTGGCTGTAATTCAACTAGCAAACTATAAATGTCTCTGGCACTTTTAAATGTGGAGATTGCAACATCAGTTTCACCTTTTTTAAGAGCCATGTTTGCTTCTCTTTGAAGGATATTTGCATAATCTCGTTTTGCAACAAAATCACTTGGGGATTTTTCTGCACGAATTTTTCTTTCCTCAACTAGCCCTTGTAGAACCTCGGATGCCTTATTGATATCAACTTTGACCAAAGTATCCACCATTGACATATCGATCAAACTATCGAGACGTAATGCTTTATCGTCTTCTGGCGATTCGTCCAAGTAGAGTGAAAGTTTTTCACTTGCTTTTTCTAAATGAGAAATACTCTTTGGATAATCTTGAGCAGTTCGTGACAATTCCCCTAGGCGATAGAAAACAACAGAGATTGAATAGTTGTATTTCGAAAGCCCTTCGTCGATTAACTCATTGTAAATTGAAATTGCTTTGTCATAATGTAAGATTGCATTATTAACATCCCCTAAATTCGCAGCACTGTTTCCAGCAAAATATGAACCGTAAAACCGATGCGTATTTCCTCTTAAACTCCTAATTTGTTCTGTTTGGCCTGCACTCTTAGCCAATTTATCAAGGTGTCGCAAAGTGGAATCTAGAACTAATTTTCTAACTTCTAAACCAGCATTCAACTTTACTATTCCAGCATAAAAACCACCAGTATATTCGCTTGCAAAATCTATAATCTCGTTGTACCGTTCTTCCGCTATATTCCTTTGTTCTAGTGCAAGTTCTGTTTGCCTATTCGCTTCAATCCAACCAGAAGTTGTTCCTATTATTCCAAGAACAATTGAAACAAACAGTAATAAAACTGCGGCGCAAGTTCGTTTGTATTTTTTCGTAAAAAGTTTTACCTGATACCCAATACTCAGCGGACGAGCAATTATTGGTTCGTTGTTTAAGAAGTGGTGGATGTCTCTTGCAAGTTCTGCGGCTGATTGGTATCTGCGCTCACGATCTTTTTCCATCGCTTTTAATGCGATTGTGTCAATATCACCCTTGAGGGTCGTGCTTATTGTGCCAAGAGAGTCAGGACGTTGTTCCTTAATAATTCGAACTGCTTCATGAATGGCTTGTCTACGCAAATCATATGGCAATTTCCCGGACAAGATTTGGAATAAAATCACTCCCAGTGCATACACGTCACTTCGTGTATCAATTCGGTCAGGATCTGCGTCGCATTGTTCGGGGCTCATATATTGCAAAGTGCCAATGAGTTGACCCATCGTTGTTTGCATCGTTGTAACTGCAAGATCAGCGTCAGTTGCCCTTGCAACACCAAAGTCAATAATTTTGGGTTCTCCCTGATTGTCAACCAAAATGTTCTCTGGTTTCAAATCACGGTGGATAATTCCTTTTTGATGTCCATGATGAACAGCATCACAAATTTTTCCAAACAATTCTAATCGATCTCTAATTGAGAGGTCTCGCTTTTGAGCGTACTCCACTATCCCTTGAGCGCCTGGAATATATTCCATTGCAAAAAATGGAACCTCTCCGTTTTCACTTTCCCACATTCCTGCTTCAAAGATTTGTGCAATATTCGGATGGCTTAATTTTGCAAGTGTTTGCGCTTCAAACTGGAAACGGTGCAGTGCCATCTCGCTTGCTGAACCTGCTTTAATAATCTTCAGGGCAACACGTCTACGAGGTGCTTCTTGCATCGCTTCATAGACAACACCCATGCCACCGCTTGCGATAATTCCAAGGATTTTGTATCTACCTATTTCTGTAGGCATGCCCGATGTAACAAATTTTCCTGGCTCGGGAACACTACCCTTCCCAGAGTCATCACTAGGCAGACCAATGGTTTCTGCATTTGGATCAGTTGGAAAATCGCTTTTTGTCATAATTATGATTGTTTTGCCATATTTTGGAAAAACCGACTATTCAGGTACTACAATACCATCGAATTGTGAATGAGAAAATGAAAAAATTGTAAACTAGGCAATTTGTGGCCATAAGATCACATAATTAGAGATTTAATTCAAAAGATGAGTACACCTGAACATCCAAATTTGATTGTTTTAAATCAAATACATGGCAAACAACTACCTTCGATTAGCGCTATGCCTGAAGATGAGATGATTCTTGGTAGAAGCCCAGAGTGCTCTTTTCAACTTACAAACAGGTATGTTTCAAGAAAACATGCAGAATTGACCTTCAATGATAATGGATGGAGTTTGAAGGACTTAGAAAGCCGAAGCGGCACATATCTGAACACAATCAGAATGGAAACAGGCGAACAAGTACTGCTTCATAATGATGATCTTATACAAGTTGGACCATGGAAATTTCTGGTTCGAATAGGCGACCAAGATCTCAGTTTAGATAAGGATATGGTTGAGGAACTAGACAAGGCTCCGCTTGATAGGGGTGACGAAGTTCCTACTCTTGTTCGGACTGTAAATGGTCGTTACGAAACAAACATGGACTTACTTTTGCAACTGAAGTCGGACGAGACGGTAAACAGAGAAATGGGTTGGGGTATTTTTGTTGATCGCTATGGTCCTATTATTTGTGGTTTTGCAAGGAACGCTGGTTTGCCAAGCAGTGAAGCAGATGACATCATGCAAACCGTATTATTCAACTTTTTCAAAGTTGCTGATCGATTTGAATATGATCCGAGTAAAGGACGTTTCAGGGGATACTTAAAACGGATAACGTTAAACGCAATTCGTCAGAGATATCGCAAACGTAAAGAAAAAAATCTTGACACACATGGTATGAATATTGCCGAGGATCCAAGAGATGATCTAGAAGCGGTTTTCGACCGTGAATGGTCAGAGCATTTACTTTCTGAAGCAATGACTGAAGCAAGACCGAAGTTTGAACCAAAAACTTGGGAGGCCTTTGAACTTTATGGAAGGCGCGGAATGAGCTCTGAGCGTACAGGCGAACGTCTAGGCATGACACCAGAATCCGTACGCCACGCAAAGAGCAGAGTTATGAGGGCGGTAAGAGAGATAGTCATTCGACTTAGAGAAGAAGAACTGTAGAATTCTTCACTACAATTCCAAAGCGAGCAATAAACGACCCGCGGGATTGTTTTCTGGTCTCTGTGTCTTGTATGTTCCACGTTACAATTCACCACTGTGCGCTCGTAGCTCAGTTGGATAGAGCATCGCTTTCCTAAAGCGGAGGTCGCAGGTTCGAATCCTGCCGGGCGCGTTTATGGAATTCTCAACTTTTTTTGCTGTTGCTATTGGTGGTGGAATCGGTGCAGTTTCAAGATACTTGGTTGCGAACCTTGGCCAATCTTGGACAACGGCTGATTTTCCTCTTGGCACTTTAGTTGTAAACATAATAGGATGTGCATTGATAGGTCTTGTAACCGCTTTGTTAATAGGACCACTCGCACAACATCGAGAGTTTTTACGGATTCTGTTAATAGTTGGCGTTTTGGGCGGATTCACAACTTTTTCCACATTTGCGATAGATTCATTTGAACTGTTTGAAGACGGGAGGGTTCGACAAGCAGTTATATATATATTGCTGAGCAACGTTGTAGGTATTTTTGTAGCATGGGGTAGTTACAAAGTTGGAACAACTTTTCTAATTTCAACTCAAACATAGAGCAGAGGAAATACATTTATGTTAACTATTTGTTTGACAACAACACTATTCTATTTACAGGAACCAGAACCTCTTCCTGACCGTAACTGGCGTACACCTACTGAGATATCAGAACAGGTTTCTGCGTTAGACAACACGTATGAATCGGTTACTAGTTCAATCATAGGGTACTCTGGCTCGGGTTTGCCGATTCATTGTTTAGAGATTGCAAGAGAAGGCAGTGTACCAATCAAAGATAGGACTGCTATTCTTGTTGTAGCAGGAATTGATGGAGATCATTTACTTGGAACCGAGGTTGCAATAGACCTTATAAGTAAAGTTCTTGCACAAGAACCAGAAAAGTCAGAAGCACTTCTAGCTTCAAACAAATTGTACGTAATTCCACAGGTAAATCCAGACAGCGCGAGATTTTATTTTAATAAAGTGAAACATCAACAGCAAAGAACTCCTGCTCCATTTGATGATGATCACGACGGGACAAAAGATGAAGATGGGTTTGAAGATTTAAATGGTGATGGGTTCATCACAATGATGCGAGTCCCTGATTTAGAAAAAGCAAATCTCCTTGCTGATTGCGATAACCCTAGATTAGAAATTAAACCGAACCCGCTTGAAGGAAACGTCGCTTCTTTTATTGTTTACCCAGAAGGAATCGATAACGATGGAGATGGTAAATACAACGAAGATGGCATTGGTGGTGTCGATTTAAATAAAAATTTCATGCACGGATACGAGTACCATGGAGATGGCGCAGGACACTGGCAACTAAGTGAAAGTGAGTCAAGGGCGCTTGCTGATTTTGTTTTGAATCACCAAGAAATAGCAACCATCATTGTGTATGGACATCACGACACACTCTCAAAACCATTTACTGAAAATGGCAGGGACGAAGCGGGAGCACCAAAAAAACTCGCAGAAGATGATGTTGAACTTTATAAACATATAAGTAAGAGATTTGTTGAATTAACAGAACTTAAAGATGTCAATCAACCAAACTGGGACGGTAGTTTTGTGGCTTGGGCGTACGCACAATATGGAGTTCCCTCGTTCTCTACTTCACTTTGGACTCGGCCTGAATTGAAAAAAGAGGGAGACAAGGAGCAAAAAACTGAAGATAAACCCGATGCCCATATCGAAACTAATGAGTTAACACCCTCTTCTGTTGGGGATATTTCTCAAGAAACGCTCGATGAACTTCTGCAAGCCGCAGAGGCAGCTGGTTATCCAGTTACCGAAGTAATGATGGAAGGAATTACTCCAGAGGACATTGAAATGTATGCAAAAATGTCTGGTGTACAAATTAAAAGAGTAAATGAAAAAGACTCTGGTAATAAATCTAATTCGAAAGATGTTGCATGGTTAGTTTACAGCGATGAACAACGAGATGGAAACGGCTTTATTGAGTGGAGTACATTCGATCATCCTCAACTTGGCACAGTAGAAATCGGAGGATGGGTCCCATACTTTAAAACACTGCCTCCGACAGATGAAATCGATTCCATTACAGAAAAACAAGTGGGCTTCATTAATGATATTGCTAATCGACTACCAAAAATCCAACTATCAACCCCAACGGTAACGAAACTTGGCAACAACATTTGGGAGATAAAAGTTGCAGTAGTCAATAATGGCTGGTTCCCCACTGGAACTGCTATGGCTAAGAAGAACAAACGCGCTCGCCCATTGGTCGTTCGTCTTGATGTTCCAAATGACTCCATCGTATCTGGGCAGAAAGTAAACCGGATATGGTCTCTTCAGGGAAGCGGAACTAGGCAGTGGTACAAATGGATTCTGCAAGGCAAGACAGGAGAAAACGTAAACATTACACTCTTTAGTGAAAAGTTTGGAAGTAAAACTATTCCTGTCTCTCTCAAAAATACAGATGGAGGTGACGCATGATTCGCATACTTTTACTTGTTTTATTTACCGCCACGGTGTCACACGCTCAAGCACCCTATCCTTCTAAAGTTAACTTGCGCTTTGACCATTGGTATGACTACGCAGAATTGACAGAGGCACTACACGACTTAGTTGAGGCGTATCCAGAATTACTTTCAATCGATTCGATTGGAAAAAGTGTTGGTGATAGAGATCTTTGGCTTGTCACCCTCAATAATCCAGCAACAGGGAATGACCGTGAAAAGACCGCTATGTTCATTGATGGAAATATCCACGGCAATGAAATTCAGGCAGCAGAAACCGTGCTATATTCCATCTGGTACTTATGTAAAAGTTATGGCGTGATAGACCGCATCACTGAACTCGTTGATGAACGCTCGTTTTATTTTGTTCCAATGGTAAACCCAGACGGTAGAGAGGTTTGGTTCCATCAACCAGCAACACCACACTTTTTACGAGGAGGCATTCGCCCCGTCGATAATGACCACGATGGGCTGCTTGACGAAGATGGACCCGATGATCTTGATGGAGATGGACACATAACTTCAATGTGGATTAAAGACGAACTTGGGCGGTACGAAATTGACGAAGACGACCCAAGATTTTTTACAAGAGTTGATTCAGACGATCCACCAGGCGGATGGTCTCGTCTTGGCCAAGAAGGCATCGATAACGATGATGATGGACGAATCAACGAAGATGGAATCGGCGGATACGACCCAAATCGAAACTGGCCCGCTGACTGGCAACCCGAGTGGATTCAATATGGAGCAACTGATTATCCATTTAGTTTGCCAGAGACAAGAGCAGTTGGTGAGTTTTTACTTGACCATCCAAACGTTGCTGCTTGTCAAAGTTATCACAACGCTGGTGGCATGATTCTTCAGGGTCCAAGTGCTTCGTATGTAAAATATCCTCGCTCTGATGAACGAGTACACACTGCAATTGCTAACAAGGGTGCAGAAATGCTTCCATTCTATGAACCAATGATTACATACAGAGATTTGTATACCGTGCATGGTGGAGAAGACGGGTTTACTTATGAAACACTTGGTATAGTCAGTTTCACAAATGAACTTTGGACCGACAAGCGCATGTACGCAAAAGATGAAAACCCGTCAAGAGAAGAACGGAAACAATTTCGTGACTTGTTGCAATTTGAAGATGTGTTTGTGCCATTTCATGAAGTTGATCATCCAACTTACGGAAAGGTGATGGTTGGGGGGACTACTAAATACTCTAGTCGTGTTACTCCACCTTGGATGCTTCAAGAGGGTTGTCACAGAAATTTCGCTTTCACTATGTACCATGCAGATGAGATGCCGCTTCTTCAGTGGGGCGCGCTTGATGTGAAGAAAATTGGCGACCAACTTTGGAAAGTGACTGCAGAGGTTTCAAACGATAAAATCATCCCTTCGCGTACTGCAATGGCAGCGAAACATCACATTGGTTCACCTGATGTGTTTACTTGCAAGACCAGTGGCACCAACAAAGTTAGTGCCTCAGGGACAGTACGATCTCTACAAAAAACGTCGAAACTTAATGAAATTGAGTCCGAACACCCACAAAAAATTCTTGTAAACGATGGAATTTCTGGAAAAGACAGTACTCTCTTCCAATTTATTATCAGTGGTTTTGGAGATATTAACCTTACATATAAAGCGGAAAAAGGTGGAACCCTTCAGCGCAAATTGCAACTAAAAGAACAGTTTGTTCCTAAAGAAATTGAACACAAGCGAGCAATTCCAGTCGATTAGACATGACTGAAAAACTACATAAGAATTTACGCCTTTACCCTTGGTACGTTGGATTATTCCATGCTTACTTTTGGTTGCCCGTGTACTTTCTGTTTTTTAATAGCAAATTGGACTTGTCAGATGTTCTGTATCTTGCTTCTATCTACTTTGTGAGCGTTGTGGTTGTTGAAGTTCCATCTGGGTGGTTTAGCGATACTTTTGGAAGAAAGAAAACATTAGTAACTGCTAGCATTTTTCTTTGTATCGCTTATGGATTATTTATTTTCGCAGATTCATTTTGGCATTTTGCGATAGCGCAAATGTTTTTAGCCGCAGGTATTGCCTTCAATAGCGGCAGTGACACAAGTTTGCTCCTAGAAACAACGCAAGCCCTAGAGAACGAGGAAGCATACGGTCCGTGTGAAGCCAAGGCGATGAAATTTAACTTTCTTGGAACTGCCTCTGCTGCGGTTCTTGGTGGGCTTGCTGCAATTCCCGACTATCGAGGTGCGTACATTCTCTCGCTTGTTGGAGGAATTGGACTCCTTATCATCACGTTAAATTTCAAAGAACCGCTTCAAAATAAAACGGAAGACCGAAACAATTTTGTAAAGCAGATTTTTTCTTGTTTCGGATTGTTGCGTAATGTCCGTTTGCTTTGGCTTTCCGTATTTGCTGTATTTATGATTGTGATTAATCATATTCCTTATGAGTTTTATCAACCATATGTAGAAGTACTTGCAAAGGAATACAACGCCATCAAACTAACACCATTCCTATCAAGTTTACATTTAACCCTAACTATGCTTGTAGCATCTTGGATATCGGCACGCTCAATTCGCATAAAAAACAAAATCGGTACAGGACCAACATTACTTTCTGCAGCGGGATTACAAATAGCAATGATGGCGATTATGCATTTCTTCGTGAGCATTCCAGCAGCAATCGCGACGCTATTAAGAAGTTGTCCTCGAGCACTAATGACTGCTCCATTGAATGTAGCGGTTGCTCCAAACGTTCCCGCTTCTAAGCGGGCTACTTTTCTTTCGCTTCAAAGTTTGTTTGGGCGTTTGGGCTATTCAGCAACTCTTGCATTCTTTGCAACGAAAGCGGGAGGAACTGAGTGGCCGGCAATCGCCACAATGCTTGGTTGGGGCATGTGGGGTGGTCTCGCTGGTTTTGCGATACTTTTAATATCAGCCCGATGCTTAATCAAACAATAACGACCCGCGGGATTGTTTTCTGGTAGCGGCAAAAAAAAACGACCCGCGGGATTGTATTTTACTTGCCGCCGATTGTCAGTTTAGTTTTCTTCGGCTTTGACGCATTGCTACAACATGAATCCTTAGTCCATCGTGGGAAAAAAGGACGGATTAGAATCCAAAGAGCAAACAACATAATCAACGTCACAATCCAAAATTGCCATGAACCAACTGGCATCAGGTAACCGCCGTAACAATTAAAAACGTAAGAAAAGATGCAATCCAAGCAAGCACGGTCATATACCCAAGTTGCAATAGTGCCCAGTTCCAAGAACCCGTCTCACGTCTAGTTACTGCAATTGTGGGTAAACATTGCATCGCAAGAACAAAGAAAACGAGCAAACTTGCCGAAGTTGGAATTGTAAACAATGGAGATCCATCATCACGTTTTGCTCGTTCAATTTTTTCAATCACTCCCTCATTCTCGACATCATCATCCCCCGCTGTTAGAACAGCAAGAGTAGACACAAAAACTTCTCTCGCTGCAAAACTTGTCATTACGCCAACTGTAAGTTTCCAGTCGTAACCCAGCGGAGAAAATACTGGCTCAAAGAACTTGCCCAATTTTCCAGCAAAACTGCCAGATAATTGTTCTGAATATTCTATGGAGTTTGCTTCGTTTAGAAGTTGCTCTGAAGCATCCGTACTAATTGCAACTGTTGCCTGTTCTCTTAGTGCAGTCACTCTATCGGATGCATCAACTTTGGGATACGCCGACAACCACCAAAGGATTATGACTATAGCAAGAATCACTGTACCAGCGTTCTTTAAAAATACCCAAGCGCGGTCAAATGTATTCAACAAAGCAGTTCTTAAAGATGGCAGTTTATATGTTGGTAACTCCAACATCATGGGTCGTGATTTCCCCGGAATAACTGTCTTTCGAACAATAAATGCTGTAAAAAACGCTGCCCCTGCTCCAAGTGCGTAGCAACCGAAAAATGCTAACCCAGCAAGAAATGGAGAGTCCACAAAGAGCACGCCAACAAGTAAAACATAGACAGGAAGACGAGCTGCACAACTAAAAAAAGGTGCAACTAGAATTGTTGCTATTCTATCCCTACGGTCGGGGACAATTCGAGCAGCCATAATGGCTGGTATCGCACAAGCATGTGCGGACAAAAACGGAACAAACGATTGCCCAGGTAATCCGAACTTGCGAAGCAACCTGTCCATAACAAATGCTGCTCTTGCCAAGTAGCCAGTATCTTCAAGCAAACTGATTAAGAAAAACAATAGGCAGATCTGTGGTAAGAAAACTACAGTTCCAGCAACACCACCAATTACCCCGTCCACAACCATGTCGTGCAAATCACCTTCAGGAAGAAGAGTCCCAACAATCGTACCAACATGACCAAATATCATTTCTACAATATCCATTGGAAATGCCGCTAAGGTAAAAATAGTCCAAAATAAACCAGTCATTACTGCTGCAAAGACAATTAATCCCAGAATCGGATGGGTAAATGCTTTATCAACTCGATCTGTAAATGTGCCTGTTGCAAGTTCTCCGCCAACGCTAGAAGCGATGACTTCGTTGGCCCACTTATTAACTTCTTTGGGGTCTTCAACAGGTGGCAAACTTACATTCGAGCAATGGGATTCATTTAGTGCATCGTGCAATTCTTTCGAGCCAGCACCTGTTCTAGGATGTACTGCGACAACTTTGCATCCAAGTTGTTTTCCGAATTTAACGGCATCAATAGTAAGTCCGGACTTTTGAGCGATATCAACCATCGACAACGCGACAACACAAGGAACACCATGGTGTAGAACCTCATTGACGATAGTCAAATTTCTTCTTAAGTTCGTTGCATCTGCAACCACGATGACTGCATCAGGTTTATCACAATCCACTCCATCAAGTGATCGCCTGCAAACACTGGAAAGTTCATCCTTTGCATTTAAACTGTAAATACCTGGAAGGTCTGTAAATGTTCTTTTTGTGTTGCCCGAAGTGCACGTTCCCTTGCGTGCTTCTACTGTGCTTCCGGGAAAGTTTGCTGTTGCACTACGCAAACCACAAAGGCGATTAAACAACGTAGTTTTTCCAACGTTCGGATTTCCTAAAAGTAAGATGGAAGATGCAGCACTTGGTTGCGAATCAGGTGATGTCATCTTGATTATCGATTAGTTACAAACACCGCATCGCCGAACCATGATTCGGCTCGTGATTTCTTTTGAAAGACCAAGGCGAGTCGCTTCAACTTGAATAATGCAGGGCTGACCTTGTTGGCAGAGTTCAAAGGAAGCGTCCTCATGTAAACCCATCGCGGTTAGTGCCTCTTGTTCATCTGCATCAAGTTCTGTCATGTGAACAACGGCTTTTTCTCGCTCACCAAGTTGGGAGAGCGGAATACATTCGTGTTCAATTGTTGGGCTTACAAGGGTCATAATTAGGGTTATTCGCTGTTAATGATACTCATTCTCAACTGAGTAGTAAAGGATACCATCCCAACTCAACCACGACAAGTAATTAATGGAGTTACTTGTCGGTTTTAGCTACAAAACAGGCTTTTTCAGTTATATCAAGTATTTTTTTCTCACTAATTAACGCCAAAATGGCGGTTACTGAAGAGATATCGATATCAAGTAATCTTGCAGCAGCAAGCCGATATGAAGCCAATTGTGGTGCATAATTAGATACGAGATCGTCCACAGTTTTTCCACTCTCAAGTTTGTCTGTTTTCCAATCGATTACTTCTGCGCGAACAACATTACCGTTTGAATCTTTGTATACAACAAGACGATCAATTGTTCCTCGTATGTCGGTTGGTTCTTTAATATCAACCTCAACAAATGAAGTCCCCTTTTCAACTCGTAACACAAAATCTTGTTCGCGGTAAACAACAACATTGCCATCAGGTTTGCTCAACAAGTGTTGGAACGATTCTTCTTGCAATGCTGAACTGCATGTTTTCGCAGCCAGAATTAATTTGTCATTACCAAGACGCCCACCCTCTTCACATGGAGCCGAAGCAATTAAATTATCCACTGTTGGAACTTTCCCATCAAACCACTCGATATCTTCAAACCACTTGTGCACAACAGTTCCCCAATCAAATGCCGTGTTTGTTCCGCCTTTGAATCGCTCATCAACCTTTGTCTTTCCGCCACCCTCTAAACTTGACGGCGAAGTAGTTGCTAATCCCCTGCCTACTTTTGTAGGATCACTTGGCGGGGATATCGTGAATTCAGAAATTGACTTTACTGATTCGTCTTCCTTTTTCTTGAATGAATCAACCCACGAACTATCACTACCCTCTGCAATCCACAACTTATCATTGTTTGGTGGTTGTTGATGATCTTCTCCTAGGGTTTGCAAAATCAGACCGCTTAATTGTTTATAGTGCTTTGTTGCACTTTCACTACTTGGAATAATTAAATGCAGAGCGTGTTTTGCCCTAGTCATTGCAACGTAAAGTAAACAAAGCGCATCGTTTACTTGACCCCTCTGTGATTCCTCTCGCATGGGTTGATACTCTGGGATTATCTCGTCAAGATAATCGCTTGTATACATTCCAACACGGGTTGGATTTGTGCATGGTTGGTTATCGTGCCATTCCATCGTATCGGGGGTTTTCCAGAGAGAAGAATCCAAATCACAAACAACAACCGCATCAAACGAAAGGCCTTTTGATTTGTGAATTGTCATCACTTGAACTTGCGAGGATGCTGGGTCAAGAACTTGTGTTTCTTCAACCAATCGAACAAAATCCGATGGTCTTAAAGTTTTCTCGGAGGCATATTCCTCCGCGAATTCAACGAGTTGCCAAAGTCGAAGACGTTCTCTCTCGTCAACGTATTCAGTAAGTTGCTCTGCATATTCATTAATGAGTTTTGCGTAGCCACCCTTTAGTAATTGTTTACGAATAAGCCCACCATCAAATTCTTTGATGTATTCTCCAAGTTGTGATTGTTTAACATGAAATTCGTGTACAGAATTGCCGCTGTCATCTGCAAGCAGAAGCGCCGACAGGATTACAGTAACTGCAGGCGAATCTGTTAATGGATTACCACCAAATTCAGACGCTGGAACTGGCGTATCATTTGTTCTAAGTGCTTGCACTATCCTCTGAATCTGCTGCTTTGTATTTCCACGAACCAAAATTCCAATAGATGCAGCGGGTGCTTCTGAGTGCATTTTCGAGACCACTTCGACAACTTTCTCAATACAAAGTTGCAAACTTGTTTTAGAAGAATCTGCTCCCGCGGTTTGCACCACTGCGTACCCTTTTTTCTTTTTAGTTGGAGGAGCAGACTCATGTTTTACAAAATCATTCAACCAAGTTTGGGCAGCATCAGAAGAATGATCACTCAATAACTGAGAATGCGCCACACCATCAAATACAGTATTCACTGCTTCTAAGACTGGTGGTGTACAACGCCAACTTGCTTCAAGCCGCCTAGTTTGTGCGCTTTGCAATTCATTTTCCAAACCACGAAGGAGCGCTGGCTCTCCGCCCCTAAAACCATATAAACTTTGTTTCACATCACCAACAAAAAACAGTGAACGCTCTTCGTTCTGGAATTCTTGATTTATTTCTTGAACAATTGGTTGAAGCACTCCCCACTGGGTCAAAGATGTGTCTTGAAATTCATCGACAAGTAAATGATTTATTGCGCCATCCATTCTGAACTGCAATTCAAGCAATCTCTCATCATCTAGACAATCCACCGCACCACTTTCACCAAGTTGATATGTCACATCATCAAATGAGTATAAACCTCGTTCGTGTTTTGCCTCCATCCAGCATGATTGCAATTCACTCATTAGTTTGAATGTGTTTACATTCTTATCAAGCAAACGGTTAGCCATGACTTTTAGGCCGTGGTTAATGAGAGGAGCATATTTGCCTGCAATTCGAGTGTCTAGCTCAGCCCTAGAATAGGTTGTCGAACCCTCAATAATCTTTGGCGCCATTCCTGCAGTCAAAAATGCTTTCCAATCACCTTTGCGCATTGCTAAAACTGCTTTTGTTAGTGCTGTTCGCTGGGACTTCTTTTCTAAATCCAAACTTTCAGCATCGTCAATGTACTTGTCTACTTCATCTTGAGTAAGCACTGAATGTTTAGTACCCCACTTCCACACACCCTCATTGACGCCCCGGACCTTATAAAATGCACTGCTACTTATATCATCAATTGTCTTACAAACAGGTACTTTTGCTCCCGATTTACTAAGACGAAGCGTTGTTGCCATTTCCTCCGTTTTATTTTTCTCCTTTGTTAACCGAGAGACGGCATCAGAAAATACTTGATCTTCATGTACTTCATCTAATATGGACCAACCCTGAGTAAACTCCAACAAATCAGAAAAAGCCAAAGCAGTTTTTACGAAAAAACTATCAATTGTGCCAATGTTAAGTCGGTGCAACGTTGCTATAAGTTTCTCTAGTAAAAGAACACAATCCTCAAGGCATGTAATTTCAGGAACTTCTTGTTGTAACTCAGCAAGTTTATCTTCTTCAAGAATTGCTTCAGCGAGCATCTCAACAATGCGATCGCGTATCTCACCCGCCGCCTTGCGGCTAAATGTTGTTGCGAGGATGGACTCTGGATCAACCCCAAGTTGCATCAACCGAATAAAGCGATACGCGAGCAGTTGTGTTTTGCCAGATCCAGCAAGTGCCTGAATAATTTGTACTGGTTCAAACTTAGGCATCGTATGTGTCCCCCGATTCCACAGTAACGCTGTTGTCTTGGCATATCCATGAGTAGTCCTCGCTAAATCTAGGCGCTGGGTCAGTTGGAATGTCAGAATACTTGTTATCTAAAATAGATATGATTGTTGAATCAATAGTAATATGAAGACTTTCTTGCAATCCCACCCTTGGTGTCAATAAGTCAATACCACTTGTTGACTCTTGATCACCAATAATGAAGTAGCCAAGTTCAACATTATCATCATCAAGGTTACACCCCTTTAGTTCCGGAATCTTCGTAAGTAATTTTCTATAAAGTGGTAATTGTAAATCAACCCAACTATCTTTTGTCAAATGCGCCTTGTTTGCTGTCGTCGAGCCAGTTTTATAATCAAGAACCCGTACGCGACCGTCTTTATTCTTCTCCACTCTATCAATCGTGCCGCGAATGGTGAACTTCCTTCCTTCCACTTCAAGTTCTTTTTCAAGAAACTTTTCAGCACAAACAACCGTCCATCCATCTTCTACACTTTTTGCTTGATGTTTGGCGAATTCCCTTAAACGATACCTCGCAAGTTCCAATTGGATTTCTATTTTGTTACTTACATTTGGCCCAAGTTGTTCGTTTGCAACATCATCAAGTAAAGCAAAAACTTTCTTCTCAATTACTTTTACATCTGAGACCGTTCGCATTGCATCTTCTTTGCCAAAACGCTCAAGTACGCTGTGCACAAATGATCCAAACAATTTAGCATCAAGTTCAGTGTTTCCATCTTCGGCTGCTTTGAGGTTCATCACATGTTTTAACCAAAAACGATATGTACAAGCAAGATAATCCTTGAAGCCAGTAACCCTGAGTTGTGTTAGTGGCTCAAATGTTGTCTCTGATGGTTTTGGAATTTTGATTCCAGCACCTTCAACGGATGGAACGTATTGTGGTGGGACTTCTGGTTTCTCGTTATCAAAGGAGACAACAAGTTTTTTAGAGCGTGTAGCAAGCTCACTTGGATTAGCACATCGCATCAGCAACGGGCTAGGAGTAAGTGGATCCCCGTCTATATTTTTCCTGCCAACTATCCAAGTTATTTTCCCCTCCCTCGACCTTGAGTGTAGCATTGCAGATACCGCATGTGCGTCACGAGCCATCCTTCTCTCCATGGTTTCAAGCCCCAGAGCATCAAGCAACCTGTCGGGGAAATAAGCATCGCTCGGATTATTACTTCCTGCAAGGTCCGAACTCATACCGACCACAATCAAGTGTTCGGTATCTGCCACCATGCCTTCAAGCCAACCAACTGTCTCTATGGCAAGCGGATCAGGCAACTCAGGAATTGTGTCTTTTTCGAGTTCGCTGAACATAAAGCGAATGACTTCTGATAATCGAACACCTCCAAGATTTCTGCAAGTGTCTTCTGAGATAGAGTCGAATAAGTCAAGAACACCAAACATTTTTTGCAACGACTTTAGCCGAGTGCTTGTTCGGTCAAGTTCTTCTTGACCGTAGATATGTAACAAAAGTTCGCGAATAGCAGAGGCACAATCATGGAATGAGGAGGGTTTCTTATCTAAATCGATATATGGTTTGAAGAATGCAAACATCTCTTCATGTAGTTTTGGCAGAAGTGTAAAATCACTCCTCGTCTTTTTTGGCAAAAACCATGCGCGTTCATTTAGCCAGCAAGGTATTACGTTTGCGGAATACTCTCCTAACTGTTTAAGGGTTTCTTCAGTTACTGTTGCAATCCTTGAAACCTCAGGATGGCGTATCAATGCAGCGTACGAAGAATAAGACAGCGAAGAAACAAAATCAGCAATACCAGAAAGTAACATTGCTTCTGGTGTTTGCAGTGTTGGCTTACCGCCAGCATACCGGCAATGAACTTTATGTCCAAGCAGATGGCGTTGTAGTGTTGGAATCAATTTTTCATCGGTTGAAACAATCGTGATACATTCAGCACTTATTGCATTTTCAAGTAACGACAGAGCGTGGACAACTTCAGCTGACTGAGAACTTGGCGACCCAGCTACAACAATGGTTTCATCTTTAATATCAATGTCTTTGTCCATCCAATACAAAGGAACCAATCTTCCAAAATCCCCAAACCCATCTTCCTCTGTATTTGGTGCTCTAACGAATGAGTGAACCGTTATCCCTTCGCTTTGCAACCGTTCTAACAGCAAGGTCGCTCCAAGTGAAAGATCAGAGCAACCAAAAATAACTACACGCTTAAGGTCATCGATGTTCAATTCCGAATTCGGTTGTAGCATGCTGTGTTGAAGCAACTCAGCAACTTCCATACTATCTTTAGCAAGTGCCTGCTGTACATGTTTCTGAATTTCGAACAGCAATGCAAATCGTTCAATTGAATCGGGCGTAAGTTTTTGCTGCGCACAATCTGGCCAAGTTTGTGTCTCAATCGATAGCCCACCACTTGAAGCAACCCGAATTGTTTGCCATATTTTCTTTGCAACCTGTAACCAAGAAACAAAATCATCGTCGTTCATTGGCCTGTCGCCGACAACAATCTTAAGTTTCTCTGGTGGTATTAACTTCAAAACTGAGATGGTCGTAAGCAACACACATTGAGAATCCGCGAGTCGAATATGCGTTGGAACTAATTTTCTAATAAATTGCGAGGTTGTAACAATCGAAGGAAGTTCGGCCGCTCGCCCCTCTTTAGTAGCTTCATTTACTAAATATGTTTGCAAACGACGAGCAACCGCATTTCCTGAAACAAGCACTACTAGGTCGTCAACTGACCCCAGTTCACCATCTAAATAGTGTTCTTGCAACCACTTGGCAGCAGTTGGTAAAAATGGTTTGTCCCAGCCCAGAAAGTGTTTTTGTACCTCGGTCATAGAGTGCGAAGAATACCACAACGAAACTTCCAATCATGACCACATGGTGTCACCTAGATAGTCCGAAATATAGAAAATGTTCCACGCTTTCAGGCAAAACTAGTAACAACAAGAGGTTATATTCATACCGTTAAGTACCGATAAAAACCTCAAAATAAATACACTATGCAAGGTTTTGCTATATCTCGACTTGTGAACTTGGGTAAAGAAAAATGCAAAAAAAGCCCTTAGTGGTGGTTAAATAAGTGTGGAACTGCCGATAACCTAACGGGCGAAGTGGTGGAACGTCCTCGAGTGACAATTACCCGAAAGGGTACTCGTTGCGTTCCTTCTCTTCTCTTCTCTTCCATCACCCTTGGATCTTCGGATTCAAGGGTGATTTTTTTCTTCCCACCGACAGTTTGGCTCAGAGCCAAGTTGGCTCTGAGCCAGATTGGCTCTGAGCCAGATTGGCTACACGATTCGTAATCGAGTCCGCCTCGTCTTGATCATGTGTAACAAGGAGGGTTGTGGTTTTTGTTGCGTGAATAAGTTCTTTCATCAACTCCACCAATTCTTCATTCAACGATATAAATGGCTCATCAAGAAGCAGGACTTTTGGTTTTGTAACAACAGCCCTACCAAACGCAACACGCCGTCGTTCTCCCCCACTACATTTTGACACTTTTTGCTTTG